>NZ_CAKRAS010000004.1 GCF_934295145.1 uncultured Eubacterium sp.
TTTGCTATTATAATAACTGTAAAAACCCCCAATACATTATATAGTTTTTTGCTACCCCCATAGTAAAAAATACCTTCTCTTGAAAGAACAGCTGATCGACTGGCTGTTCTTTTTTTTGTAAAAGTGGTGTTTTCCTTGCTTTTTCGGGATAGATATAGTATAACTGTTTGAGCATGGGCAAAAATAATTCATAATTCACGATAAGATGAAGAGGGAGTATTATGTTTCAAAAGGGAAAAAAGAATCCTCATAGTGGAGGATTGAACATTATGATTGTTGGGTGTGGAAAAGTTGGTATGACGCTGGTGGAACGTCTCAGCAAAGAAGGACATGACATTTCTGTCGTTGATAAAAATGCGGCCCGTCTGCAGAGCGTAACCAATATGTACGATGTATATGGTGTAGTTGGCAATGGAGCCAGTTTTACCGTATTAAAGGAAGCAGGAATTGAAAATACAGATATCCTGATCTCAGTGACAGATTCCGATGAATTGAATCTGCTTTGCTGTCTGGTTGCAAAACGTTCCGGACATTGTGAAGTTATTGCCAGAGTGCGTACACCGGATTACAGTGAAGAAAAAGTATATTTGAAAGAAAAACTCGGACTTGCAATGATGATCAATCCGGAGCAGGAAGCTGCAAATGCGATTTCACGTATTTTATATATGCCAACGGCACTGGAGGTGGCTCCTTTTGCCAGAGGCCATGCGGAAATGGTTCGTATCAAATTGCCGCAGGGAAACATTCTGACTGGAAAGAAAATTGCAGATCTGGTGAAAGAACTTTCCGGTGCAGTGCTGATCTGTGCCGTTGAGCGAAGCGGAGAAGTATATATCCCAGGAGGAAATTTTGAACTGGCTGCCGGAGATGTCATCAGTTTCATTGCACCGGTGCGGGATGGACGTAAGTTTTTAAAGAAAAACGGATTTCATACACATCAGGTAAAAAGCTGTATCATCGTAGGCGGTGGACGTGCAGCTTATTATCTGGCCAAGCGTCTGATTGAACTTGGAATTTCCGTACAGATCGTGGAAAATAAGAAGGAACGCTGCGAGGAACTGAGTGTGCTGCTTCCGCAGGCAATTGTGGTAAACGGTGACGGTACCAGCGAGGAACTGCTCAATGAGATCGGAATTACGACAACGGAGTCTCTTGTCCCGCTGACTGGAATCGACGAGGAAAATATCATGCTGACTCTGTATGCAAAGGAAGTATCCAATGCAAAAGTTGTTACCAAAATCAATCGTATCACCTATACCGGTGTGATCGATCAGTTGGATCTGGGAAGTGTGGTATATCCGAAATATATTACATCTGAGGCAATCATTGCTTTTGTACGTTCCAAGACAGCGACAATGAATAATAATATCGAAACGATGATCCATCTGTTTGATGAACGCGTGGAAGCCATTGAATTTGTTGTGGGGGATCAGTCTCCAATCGTAAATGTACCGCTGGCACAGTTGAAACTGAAAAAAAATCTGCTTGTAGCATGTATCAATCGCGATGGAAAAATTATTATCCCGGGTGGAAATGACAAGATCCAGGGAGGAGACACGGTAATTATTGTAACAACAAATACTGGATTTCACGATATAGAAGATATTTTACAGTAGGTGGAGGGGCATATTAGATGAATAAGTCAATGATCGCCTACATATTGGGCTGGATTATAAAATTGGAAGGGCTTTTTATGCTGATTCCGGTTCTGGTGGCACTGATCTATCAGGAACGCAATGGCATGTGGTTTGCCATTGTGGCAGCCTGTGCGCTGGCATTCGGAGCATTTGTTACGCATAAAAAACCGGAAAGCAATGTATTTTATATGAGAGAGGGGTGTATCGCTACGGCAATGAGCTGGTTTATCATGAGTGTGATCGGCTGCTTGCCATTTTTTCTGAGTGGGGAGATTCCGTCTTTTACAGACGCATTGTTTGAGACTGTTTCAGGTTTTACAACGACGGGATCTACAATCCTGGGGGATGTGGAAGCATTATCCTATTGTATGCTCTTCTGGCGTAGTTTTACGCACTGGATCGGTGGAATGGGTGTACTTGTATTTTTACTGGCAGTCATTCAGATGACAGGTGGTTCCAATATGAATCTGCTGCGTGCAGAAAGTCCGGGACCGGCGGTCGGAAAACTGGTGCCAAGAATGATGCATACAGCGAGAATTTTATATGTGATCTATCTCGGAATGACAGTGATACTTTTTCTATTACTGCTGTGTGGAAAAATGTCGGTATTTGAATCGTTGACGACTGCATTTTCTACGGCAGGAACCGGAGGCTTTGGCATACGAAATGACAGTCTGACCAGTTGTTCCCCCTATATTCAGTGGGTCGTAACAATTTTTATGATTTTATTTGGTGTTAATTTTAATGCCTTTTATTTTTTGTTACTGCGAAAATGGAAACAGCTATTTCACATGGAAGAAGTCTGGGCTTATTTTGGTGTCATTGTGGCTGCAATTCTGATCATTATGACAAATACGTATGGATGGGGCGTAAATGTGCTGGAAAATCTCAGAAACACATCGTTCCAGGTCGGATCGATCATTACAACGACCGGATTTATGACGGTGGATTTTGACCAGTGGCCTTCGCTGTCAAGATACGTCATGCTGTTTCTGATGATGATCGGCGCCTGTGCCGGAAGTACCGGCGGCGGTATGAAAGTCAGCCGATTCCTGTTATCCGTGAAATCTGCTCTGCGGGAATTAAATTCCTATCTGTTCCCGAAGAGTATAAAAAAGATCAAGATGGACGGAAAGACGGTAGACGAAGAGGCTATCCGTGGCATTAACGTATATTTTACAGCATATATGCTGCTGGTTATATTGTCTACATTTCTGGTCTGCATAGACGGAACAGATCTGGTCAGCGGTTTTTCTTCCGTGCTGGGTACCTTTAATAATATCGGACCGGGACTTGCAAAATATGGACCGGCATGCAATTTCGGTGATGCGTCAACCTTCAGTAAATGTGTGTACATTTTTGACATGCTGGCAGGTCGTTTGGAAATCTTCCCGGTGCTGATCCTTTTGTATCCGCCGAGCTGGCGTGGACTTTTAAAACGCCGGATCAAACGGAAAAAGAATAGCAGAGGAAATGTATCTATATCCTGAATATATCCTGAAGCTTGTACAGAAAATGAAGGAAACAAGCTGTTTAAGAAAAAATAGAAAATGATTCTTGCCAATTCCTGAATAAATTTTAAGAATTTCTGAATCCTATTTACATAGGACAAAAAACTTGGTACAAATTATTATATCATGATGGGTAGAATTGTGGGAGTACGAAGTACGGAACAATTCGTAAGGCATCTTTTGACCCCAACATCATATGATCACAGTGTCAAAAGGGCTGAGTGTTTTATGTACGACAAAGTTTGTCTGGAGGTAGGACAGTGATTTTTCCAAAGTTCATTTATACATTTTTAGTAGCAATGATTCCGGCCGTTGAGGTAAAAGGAGCGATTCCTTTTGGTATGGCATTACAGCTGGCACCGTGGCAGGCGTATCTGATGGCATTATGCGGAAGCTTTTTTGTGGTTTGTTTTCTGGCTTTTTTCACCCACTGGTTTTATGTGGAATGTAAAAAGCATGGATTTTTGAAACGATTTATCGGCTGGATCGATAAAATAGTCACAAAGAATAAGGATAAGATTCACAGGTATGGACCGCTGGCGATTTTTGCATATGTGGCAGTGCCGATTCCGGGAACCGGGACATGGACCGGAAGCATCATCGCCGGAGTGTTGAATATGAAACCGGGAATTACAATCATTTGTGTAATGTGCGGAAATGCTGTGGCCGGGATGATCGTGATGCTTGCAAGTTCGGGTGTTATTCATTTGATTTCACGATTATAGATACGCAGAATGCCAGCTGCATGTCTGGAAGGCGCAGAAAATAAAGGATGAAATCATATGGCAATGAAACTGTTGTACAAAATAAAGAATGAAATTGTTTGATAACAGAAACTGGCATGGACATAACAGTAAAAACTGGCTCTTGAAAAAGGTCAGTTTTTTTGTTATGTATGATTAGAGTGCCAAAAGCTCTGAGCCCGCCTGTACTTGCACAACGGAGCAATCCGTGTGATCAAGATTTGGGTATTTTGATATACAATGTATAAGAGAAAGATGGGGAATAAATAGTTTTATGATAGCTTCACATAACAATCAGAAGAAAATTGCTGTGATCAATGATTTTTCAGGCTTTGGACGATGCTCTATCGCAGTTTCACTGCCGATCATATCAGCAATGAAGATACAGTGCTGTCCGGTACCGACATCGATTTTTTCAAATCATACAGGATTTGACAGCTATTTTTTTGAAGATTATACCGATAAGATGCGGCCGTATATCGCAGAATGGCGGAAACTGGGTCTGCATTTTAACGGAATCTGCACTGGATTTCTGGGATCTGAGGCGCAAATTGGGATTGTAGGAGATTTCCTTCAGGAGTTTGGCAAAAATGGAACCATTGTACTGATCGATCCGGTTATGGGAGATTATGGGAAGCCTTATCCGACCTATACCATGGAAATGTGTCTGGAGATGAAGAAACTGGTGCATTATGCAGATATCCTGACACCGAATCTGACCGAGGCCTGTATCCTGACGGATACGCCATATAAGGAAAAATGGCGGGTAGCAGAGATTGAACAGATGGCAGAAGATTTAAGCCGGATGGGACCGGAGAAAGTGGTGATCACGGGCATTCCGCAGGGGAGCTTTGTAGCGAATCTCTGTTACGAAAAAGGAAAGGAATGCAAAATGCTGCGCACCCACAGAATTGGCACATCGCGATCCGGAACCGGGGATATTTTTTCAGCGATACTGGCAGCAGATGCAGTGAACGGGGTTGCTTTTGAAGAGTCTGTAAAGAAAGCTTCCGGCTTTATCAAAAAATGCATTTTAAGTTCTATCGAACGGGACATCCCACTGACAGATGGTGTCTGCTTTGAGGATCATCTGGGAAGTCTGGCGAGATGATATCAAATGAGAGATCACGCCAACCTTTCCAGGCGGTGAGCAACAAGAAAGTCGAGGTCATTCATTCACCCTTGTGCAAGCACAGGTGGACTCAGACCTTTTGACAATGTAATCAATGATATTAAAAAGAGTGGATATATATAAAGAAAGAAGGAATGAAAAATGGAAATTTTATACAAAGTACATCATGGGTTATATGTAAACCTTACAAACAAATGTCCATGTGCCTGTACATTCTGCCTGCGTCAGACCATGGATCATGTAGGAGAATCCCACAGTCTGTGGCTGGATCGTGAGCCTTCAGCAGAGGAAGTCATCGCAGAATTTGCAAAGTTTGATATGAATGAATTTGAAGAAGTTGTATTCTGCGGATTCGGTGAGCCGACAGAGGCACTTCCGGTATTGCTGAAAGTAGCTGCTTATGTGAAAGAGACATTTGCAAAACCTGTGCGTATCAACACCAATGGTATGGGAAATCTCATCTGGAACCGTGATATCACACCGGAATTTGAAGGTCTGATCGATACGGTATCCATCAGCCTGAATACACCAAATGCAGAGCGTTATCACGAACTGGTGCGCAGCAAATTCGGAGATCAGTCCTTTGATGCCATGATTGATTTTGCAAAGAAGTGTACCAGACATGTACCTAAAGTTGTCATGACAACGGTAGAGACTACGATCACAAAAGAAGAAGAAGCACAGTGCAGTAAGATCTGTGAGGAAGTTGGCGCTGTATACCGCATCCGTCCGTGGGAAGATTAAAACATTAAAAAATGAATATTTTTAAGCAATGGACAATGAATGGGTAATGATACCGCCGGTCTGTCGACCGGCGGTGTTTTTTTCCTTGCAATTTAGCAGGAACTTTATTATAATTTAGATTGCCTGTTAAAGGCAGTAATATTGATACATACACAGATATTTTTTTTGTGGATTTTTTGACAGGAGAATGAAGATGTGGCAGCTGATTTTGGGAACTGCAGGATTTGTCCTGTATTTTGTATATGATATCAACAGTATCCTGAGTAAGAATGTATGTTTGCAGAAATTTTTTGCATGGGGGAGTATTCTAGTCGTGGCGTCTGTCGTAGCAGAGTTCTGTTCTGTATGGGGACAAGGTCATCGGAGCCTGGGAGCAGTGATCGGATTTGGAATCGGATCATTGTTTTTTCTTGGTATGCTTATATATACCTTGTTTTTTGCCCTTCCCTTTGAAGAAACCTATTGTGAAGAAAATAAACTGCGTGCTGCATACACAGAAGGAATGTATGGTTTGTGCCGTCATCCGGGTGTGTTGTGGTTTGCGGGTGCCTTTTTATGCATGTGGGGAATGCTGGGGGGATTAAGACAGGGAATCTATTTTGGACTTATGATTTTCTGGAATTATCTGTATATCATTTTTCAGGATCTGTGGACATTTCCACGGACATTTTTTAATTATAGGGAATATCAACAAAGTACGCCATTTTTAATCCCGAATGGAAAAAGTATCCGGGCGTGCATGAAAAGTATAAGAAAACGCAGCAATCAATCTGGAGTGGACGACTTATGAGCCTAAAAGAAAAATTGAAAAAACATCAATATAATGAAATCTGGCAGCAGTACTGCGGATTCCTTGATCTGTCCATGGAAGGATACATGAAGATCCAGCGGCGGCTGATGGAAGAGCAGATCCAGCTTTGGAGCAACTGCGGACTGGGGCAGTCCATTCTGAAGGGAAAGCATCCGAGAAATCTGGAGGAATTCCGGAAAATGGTGCCGTTGACAGAGTATGAAGATTATGCAGATATTCTGTTGAGCAAGCAGCCGGATATGCTTCCGGGAAATCCGGTGATCTGGATACAGACGACCTGGGAGGGTGGTAAGCACCCGATCAAGGTAGCGCCGTATACCAGAAGCATGCTGGATACATATCGAAATAACGTCATGGCCTGCCTGATTTTGTCTACAAGCCGTGAAAAAGGATCCTTTGATGTGGCTTCCACGGATAAGTTTCTGTATGCGCTGGCACCACTGCCTTATGCGACAGGGTTGTTTCCGCTGGCATTGGGAGAAGAAATCGATATTGAGTTTTTGCCGGCGATCAAAGACGCTGTGAATATGAGTTTCAGTGAGCGTAACAAACTGGGATTTAAGATGGCAATGCAAAAGGATCTGGGATTTTTCTTTGGTCTTGGAAGTGTTGCCTATGCAGTCAGCCAGAGCCTGTCAACTCTGACAAGTTCCGGCGGTGGAGTAAAGCTGTCCAGTCTGTTAAAATGTAAACCGCAGATGATCATGCGGCTTTTGAAAGCAAAATATCGGTGCAAGAAAGAGCAGCGACAGCTGCTTCCAAAGGATCTCTTCCATCTGAAAGGCTTTATGGTAGCAGGTACAGACAATCTGTGCTATAAGGATGATCTGGAAGAACTCTGGGGCATCCGGCCGATGGAACTATTTGCAGGTACGGAGCCTTCCATGATGGGAACTGAGACATGGACGCGTAAAGGTATGTATTTCTTCCCGGATAACGCATTTTACGAGTTTATCACAGAGGAAGATATGCTGAAAAATTATGAGGATCCATCGTATATTCCACCGACATATCTCATGGATGAGGTGCGGCCGGGGGAAAGATATGAACTGGTATTTACTATTTTGAAAGGCGGAGCGTTTGCAAGGTATCGCTGTGGCGATATGTATCGTTGCGTCGGTCTGGAAAACCGGGAAGATGAGACGCGGATTCCACGGTTTGAGTATATAGATCGTGTGCCTTGGATCATCGATATTGCCGGGTTTACACGAATTTCAGAAAATGGGATCAAAAATGTCATTGGACTTTCAAAGCTTCCAATTATAAACTGGGTGGCAACGAAGGAATATAATGAGCAGAACCGGCCATATCTGCACATGTATGTGGAACTGGAGCGGGATGCACTGCTGAATAATGCCATGAGTGCAACAATTTTGAAGGATCTGCTCAGTACTTATTTTAAATATATTGATCAGGATTACCGTGATCTGAAAAAGATTCTGGGAATGGATCCGCTGCAGGTGACGATTCTTACTTGCGGAACATTTGAGACTTATGAGAAACGGACAGGGAAAAAACTGTACCATATGAGCCCTTCACATTATGACCTGAAGGGATTGCTTGAGGTACAGGTGAGTATGAATAGAGTGAGATAAGAGGAATATGGGAACCTACGGATATATTTCAATTATAGCCATGGTGTGCTATGGATTTATGCTGCTGATGTTTCTGGCAGCAAAGAGAAATAAAATTGTAAACAGCTTTCTGGTGGTGCTGACAGGACTGCTTTTGTGGACCGGTGGTTCTGCCTTTATGCGTGCGCAGCTCTGGCCGCATTACGCATTCTGGTATCAGGTTTCATTATTTGGAATCTTACTTCTTCCATACGCATACTACCGTTTTATTCTGGCTTTTGGCGGTGCCAGGGAAGGCATGACAGGCAAAATCTATCTGGCCGTTATGCTTACCTGTCTTGTGGTAAATATTTGGAATGGCGTATTTCTGGCGTGTCCTGAACTTGTAGAAAAAAATGGAAGACCAACCTTTGTATACGATATTAAACCGACGATTCTGGTATTATTCTTTCTTGTTGGAGCATTTCTGCTACACTTGTTTGTAATCCTGGTGCGTATCTGCAAAGCAAATCCAAATATGAAAGTACAGTATGATCCGATAATGCTTGGCGTTGTGGTACTCTTTGCCGGTAATGTTCTGATCAGCCTGCCGCTGCTTTCCGGTTTCCCGATCGATGTCCTGAGCGGTGTCATTAACGTATTTCTGATATTTTATGCACTTACCCGCAGACACCTGTTTCGCTTGCAAATGCTGGCCTCTTCCGGATTATGCTATGGTGTTGGATTTCTGTTTTCGGTAATCGTGTTTTTTAATGTGGTTCCATATCTGCAGAAAGTGCTTCATTTAGAGATGGATAAAAATATGACGGTGTTTGCACTTGTATTTGCAGTGATTTTTCTTGTCATTTATGCGTTGTTTACGTTTTTATGGAAGTTATTGGTGAGAAATGTGTTTGTAAAGGAAGAAGTTCATCAGGCAGAAAAAATCAAAGAATTCAGTTCAGCAATTTCCAAGACATTGGATCTGCAGGAAATTTTGAATGAAACAATCCATGTGTTGAAAGAACTGATGGATGTGGGAAATATCTATATCTGTATGCAGGATGCATCCGGTCAGTCATATCGCGGATTTGCCAGTGATCAGCCACTCAACGACCTGTCTTTTTCACTGGAGGAGGGAAATCCGATGATCCAGTGGCTGGCAGTTCATGATGAGCCTCTGATCTACCGGGAATTTCGCTATACGGTGGAATACAAATCTATGTGGGAAAGCGAAAAGCATCAGTTGGATAAAAAGCATATCCGCTATTGTGCAGGACTGAAAGATGGCGATTGTCTGGCAGGCGTGATCCTGATCACAGCACCTTCTTCAAAAAAGGGACTTGTATACGACGAGGTGCAGTTGATCTCCTCCGTCACATCGGTAGCGTCCATTGCCATCAAGAATGCGCAGCTGTATGAGAAAGCCTGCATTGAGGCGCGGACAGATGAGCTGACCGGTCTGTTGAACCGAAAGTATTTCTATGAAGTATTAAATGAAGAGTTTGAGAAAAATAAGGAAGCATCCCTGGCACTTGCCATTATCAATTTGGATGATTTCAAGTTATATAATCAGTTGTACGGCGTCAAGGAAGGGGACATCTGCCTGCAGGAGGTTGCTGCGATCATTCGCAGCAGTGTGGGAGACAGCGGATATACAGCCCGTTACGGTGGAAAAGAATTTGCAGTCCTGCTTCCGAAGTACGATCTGTTTTCAGCCAGAAATCTGGTAGAATCAATCACAAAGCAGATTTTTGTAATGAACAACCGACGGACGGATATGAAGCTGAAATCTGTGACCGTCAGTGCGGGAATCAGCGCGGCTCCTTTTGCGGCGCGCAATGTCAAAGAACTGATGGAAAATGTGGATCTGGCAGTCTACCATGTAAAACACAGTGGAAAAAACGGCATTCAGGTGTTTGACACGATGTTTAAAAACTGCAATGACCAGGGCAGTACAAAGGACCGCGCCCATATTTACCGGGAATATGAATCAACGATCTATGCACTGACCGCGGCCATCGATGCGAAAGATCATTATACATTCAGCCATTCCAATAACGTGGCCTATTATGCTACAGTGCTGGCCACAGCGCTCGGTATGAATGAGGATATGATCGAGATCATCCGTCAGGCTGCTTTACTGCATGATGTGGGAAAAATCGGAATTCCAGAGTATGTACTGAATAAACCGGGGCGTCTGACAGATGAGGAATATGAGATCATCAAAGGACATGTGGAAGCATCGATTGATATTATCCGTCATCTTCCGTCTCTGGATTATGTTATCCCGGCCGTCATCGGTCATCATGAAAGGTATGACGGAAAAGGATATCCAAGACGAATTGCCGGCGAGGATATTCCACTGACAGCGCGAATTTTATGCATAGCAGATTCCTTTGATGCTATGACATCCAGACGTTGCTATAAGAAAGCATTTCCATTGGAGGTGGCGCGAGAAAAGCTCCTTTTGGATGCTGGAAAGCAGTTTGATCCGGAGTTGGCTTACAAATTTGTGGAGTGTCTGGACAATGGAAGTATTCGGCTGGTAGAGTCCGAAGAAGTGTAATCACGATTTGGGTGTTTTGACACCCAAATCTTATTAAAAAAACGGAGACAGGTTTATAGAAAAAATATTGTAATCAGGAAGGAACAGAGCAAAATCCATTCCATGATTGCAATATTTTTTTGCCTTTTTTTACGTCTTTTTAATAACTTTTCCCCAAAAGGGGTTGACAATAAACGTTAGCAGTGGTAAACTTCGTATGCTGATGTTAGGAAAATCTAACAAAATGTAGCTATGAGTAGTAAAAATTGTAAAAAACTAATAAAATATAGCATTGTACATCATGTGTTACGTTTTGTTAATGAGATGTAGTTCGATATATTACATGGTGACATATTCTAACGATATATAGCTGCATATATTTTTTGTTACCTTTTACTAATAAAAAATGTCAATCTACTGACACGGGAGGGATATTATATGATGCCTTTAGCGATGGCGAAAAGTGGAGAAACAGTAGTGATTAAAAAAATTACCGGAAAAGATTCCATACGTCAGCATCTTGCTGAGCTGGGACTGGTAGTGGATGAATCCGTAACAGTTGTCAGTGAACTTGGAGGAAATATTATCCTTCAGGTAAAAGACAGCAGGATTGCACTGGATCGAAGCATGGCAACCAGAATTATGGTTTAAGCATAGAAGAGAAGAAAGGAAGAGTTTTATGAAAACATTAAAAGACGCAAAAGTTGATGATGTAGTAGTTGTAAAACGTCTGCATGGTGAAGGCCCGATCAAACGTCGTATCATGGACATGGGAATCACAAAAGGAGTTCAGATCAAAGTTCGTAAGGTTGCACCACTTGGTGATCCGATCGAATTAAACGTGCGCGGTTACGAGCTGAGTGTTCGTAAAGCTGACGCTGAGATGATTGAGGTAGAGTAATCATATTTTTTTTACATAAGGATTAGAAGATTCTAATAACAGTTATGAAAAGCTATGAAAAGTTAAAGTAGAGAGGAGAATAAATGAGTATCAAAATCGCACTTGCGGGTAACCCAAACTGTGGAAAAACAACATTGTTTAACCAGTTGACCGGTAGTTCTCAGTACGTAGGTAACTGGCCGGGTGTAACTGTTGAGAAAAAAGAAGGAAAATTAAAGGGACATAAAGACGTGATCATTCAGGATTTACCTGGTATTTACTCCCTTTCCCCATATACATTGGAGGAAGTAGTTGCCAGAGGTTATCTGGTAAATGAACGTCCGGATGCAATCTTAAACATTGTAGACGGTACAAACATTGAGCGTAACCTGTATCTGACAACACAGCTCCTTGAACTTGGTATCCCGGTTGTGATCGCAATCAATATGATGGATATCGTTCGCAAAAACGGTGACAAGATCAACGTTAAGAAACTGTCTGAGACACTTGGATGTGAGATCGTTGAGATCAGTGCATTGAAAGGTGAGGGTGGATTTGAGGCAGCACAGAAAGCCGTAGATGCAGCAGAGAAAAAACAGGATGCAACTCCGCTTCATGTATTTACCGGAAGTGTTGAGCATGCCATCGCACATATCGAGGAGTCCATCGAGATGACGGTAGACCACAGATATCTTCGCTGGTTTGCAATGAAACTCTTTGAGCGTGATGAGGAAGCAGTCAAAGACTTAAATATTCCGGCAGATGTAAAAGCACATATCGAGCAGCACATTGTTGACTGCGAGAATGAGATGGATGATGATGCAGAAAGTATTATCACAAACCAGAGATATGCTTATATCAGCAAAGTGTGTGATCAGTCTGTAAGCAAAAAAGCAGAAGTACACAACCTGACAATCTCTGATAAGATTGACCGTATCGTAACAAACCGTATTCTTGCGTTACCAATCTTTGCAGGTATCATGTTCCTGATTTACTGGATTTCGGTAACAACCATCGGTGGAATCGTTACTGACTTTACAAATGATACACTCTTTGGTGAGTGGATCTGTGGAAACTTAGGACCGGCACTTGAGAGCATCGGATGTGCTGACTGGTTAGTTGGTCTGATCAACGATGGTATTGTTGGTGGTGTCGGTGCCGTACTTGGTTTCGTACCGCAGATGTTAGTACTGTTCTTCATGCTTTCCATTCTGGAGCAGGTTGGATATATGGCCCGTGTTGCATTTATCCTTGACCGTATCTTCCGCAGATTTGGTCTTTCCGGAAAAAGCTTTATCCCGATGCTGATCGGTTCCGGTTGTGGTGTTCCAGGTGTTATGGCAAGCCGTACCATTGAGAATGAGAGAGACCGTCATATGACAATTATGACAACCTGCTTTATTCCTTGTGGAGCAAAAATGCCGATCATCGGTCTCTTCGCAGGAGCATTATTCGGTGGTTCCGGACTGGTTGCAGTTTCCGCTTACTTCATCGGTGTAGCAGCAATCGTTATCTCCGGTATCATGCTGAAAAAGACAAAACCATTTGCCGGCGAAGTAGCACCATTCGTTATGGAGCTTCCGGCTTACCATATTCCAACAGCAGGTTCCATCTTACGTGCAACATGGGAGCGTGGATGGTCCTTCATCAAACGTGCAGGTACTGTTATCGTAGCTTCTTCCGTAATTCTCTGGTTCTTACAGGGATTTGGTTTCGTTGATGGTGCATTTGGCATGGTGGAAGACAATAACTCCAGTTTACTGGCAGCGATCGGTGGAGCAATCTGCTGGATCTTTGCACCGCTTGGTTTCGGTGACTGGCAGTCAACAGTTGCAACAATCACTGGTCTGATCGCAAAAGAGAACGTTGTATCTACCTTTGGTGTCCTCTTCGGTGGTTTCTCCGAAGTGGCAGAGAACGGCGATGAAGTATGGGGTCAGGTAGCGCTTCATTATACACAGTTAACCGCTTACAGCTTTATGGTATTTAACCTTCTGTGTGCTCCGTGTTTCGCAGCTATGGGTGCGATCAAACGAGAGATGAACAATCAGAAATGGTTCTGGGCAGCAATTGGATACATGTGTGGTCTTGCATACATCGTATCTATGATGATCTACCAGTTTGGTTCCCTGTTCACAGGAAACGTTCATCCGGTAGGACTGATCGTTGCTATTATCGAGTTAGTATTTATCATCTATATGCTTGTTCGTAAAAATCCATACGTTGATGAAGCAACTGGTATGGTAAAAAAAGCAGCATAATTTATTCATTTGTGCTAAAATAGTTTAAAATCAGTTATGAAGGAGGAGTTCTAATGGCAACTGTAATTGTAGCAATCATTGTATTTGGACTGGTTGGTCTGATTATCGGTAAAGGCATTTATGATAAAAAACACCATAAGGGCGGTTGCGGTTGCGATTGCTCATCCTGCGGTGGCGGATGCCATTCACAGAAATAAATTTCCTTACTGTGATTAAAAAAATACTTGTTTAAAAATCACCTTGATGCTGAAGCATCGAGGTGATTTTTTCTTTCACAGGCGTATAAATTCTGTTATAATGTGAACACACAGAGGAGAGGCATTGGCAATTTGTGGGAGGAAGCATAATGAAATATACAGAAAACGGAATTCAGTATCATATCGGTTTAAAACAGGGAGACGTTGGAAAATATGTCATTTTGCCGGGGGATCCGAAGCGGTGTGCAAAGATCGCAGCACTTTTTGATGACGCGCGTCTGGTGGCCGATCACAGGGAGTTTACGACCTATACCGGATACTTGGACGGGGAGAAGGTCAGCGTGACTTCTACGGGCATTGGAGGGCCTTCTGCGGCCATTGCAATGGAAGAACTGGTGCGCTGCGGTGCGGAAGTATTTATCCGGGTCGGAACATGCGGCGGCATCCAGACAGATGTCAAAAGCGGAGACCTGGTGATCGCCACGGGAGCGATCCGCATGGAGGGAACGAGCCGGGAATATGCACCGATTGAATTTCCGGCGGTAGCTGATTATCATATCGTGCAGAAACTGGAAGAAGCAGCGAAAGCAAATGGATATCCCTGCCATATCGGTGTCGTTCAGTGCAAGGATTCTTTTTACGGTCAGCATGAGCCGGAAAAAATGCCGGTAAGTTATGAACTGACACAGAAGTGGGAGGCATGGAAACGGCTGGGATGTCTGGCTTCAGAGATGGAATCGGCGGCATTGTTCGTAGTGGCAAGCTACCTGCATGTAAGAATCGGTTCCGTTTTCCTTGTGGTAGCGAATCAGGAGCGGGAAAAACTGCATCTGGAAAATCCGGTGGCGCATGATACGCAGGCAGCGATCAAGACGGCAGTAGATGCGATTCGATGCATGATAAAAGATACAAAGGCATGAAAAGATTGATGTATAGCATAGAAAAAAATGATGAAAGTAGTGTGGGCGGATTGATCCTGGCAGCAGGGTTGTCCACCCGCATGGGACAGTCCAAACCTCTGACAAAGTTTTTGGATAAAAAATTGATTGACCAGACAATAAAAACGATGCAGGAAGCAGGGATAGATAATATACAGATCGTAACAGGGTTCGAACATGAACGGGTCGAAGCTTATCTGCAGGACAATTATTCGTCAGAGCACATTCATACGATCTGGAATCCAAATTACGGAAATGGAAGTATTCTGACATCCATCCAGACAGGATTACCGAAACTGGCGGATTATAAATTTGTTTTTATCCAGCTGGTAGATTTACCCTGTATAATGTCGGAGACTTATCAAAAACTATTGAAAGCGATGCTTGTGAACGGGAAAAAAGCAGTCATTCCAACGGTGGACGGACGCCGCGGACACCCGGTATTGATTCGGATGGATTTGCTGGCAGACATTCTCGCTTATGAAGGGAGTGCCGGCGGTGGTGGTCTGCGGGGGTTTTGGAAGCAGCTTGGCGACGCCCTGATGGAACTTCCGGTGGAAGATCGTGGCTGCATTATGGATACGGATACAAAAGAACAATTGCAGGAAGCAGAAAACTACATGAGACATTGACTTATTGGGGGCAGAAAAATGCAGGAAATAAAAAAATTGTTAGAAGATATAAAACAGATCGGAGAGGGAACTCTCGAATTAGAAATAGAAAGTACTGTATATGAGCGGCGATTTTACAGACCGGAACGACTGATCATTCTCGGTGGAGGCCATGTGGGACAGGCTATCAGCAAATTTGCGTCTGCAGTGGGCTTTTATGTCATTGTAGTGGATGACAGACCTTCTTTTGCAAATCGCAGCTGTTTTCCGGATGCGGAAGAAATATATTGTGAGGAATTTGAAAAAGCGATCGACCAGATTCAGATTGGAGAAAATGATTATGTCACTATTGTCACAAGAGGACATCGGTTTGATCTGACCTGTCTGAGAAAAGTGCTTGCGGGCATTTTTCCACGCTACTTAGGCATGATGGGATCCAAACGACGGGTGACGGGCATGATTGATCTGTTGCAGGAGGAAGGAAATTCTCCGGAAACAGTAGCTCAGATCCATATGCCAATTGGATTAAATATCGGGGCGCTTACCGTTCCGGAAATCGCAATTTCCATTGTGGCAGAACTTATTGAGGAGCGTCGGAAAGGGACTCCCCGGCGTTCCCACAGTCAGTTGCTGACCTGTACGGATACAGATCCTAAGGTGATTGAAATGCTGGGAGACTCCTCCGTAGGAAAAGCCATGCTGCTGGTATACGATACCAGTGGATCGACACCGGTGAAATCAGGCGCTCTGATGACGGTAAACAGCAATCTGCAGACAGCAGGAACTATTGGCGGAGGCTGTACCGAAAATGAAGTGCTGCGGGAAGCTTTTCGCATGATCGGCACCGGAGAAGAAAAAGTCTTTACGCTCGATATGAGCAACGAAGTAGCAGCAGACCGGGGCATGGTGTGCGGGGGACGGATGCTGGTCTATGTGGCTGATATTTTTTAATATCATAAAAAGAAAACGCAGCCTCTTTTCCCGGACACTAGTCGCTCACTACCCTCGTTTTGCTTCGGTTTTATCGCGCTCGTTCCCAACTCCTATAAAAGCTGGTCGTTTCCCACTCGCGCAAAACTCGCAAAACTCGGTCGTTCGCTTAATCGTTTACCGGTAAAAGAGGCTGCGTTTTCTTCATTTACGGTATGAAAAATATTCAAGAATGCTCTCGGCAATCCTGCCAGAGGCTATATCAAAAGTTGTAGCATAGTTGTAGATGTGCATGTGTCGCGCAGTGCCGCATGGTTGAATTTATCGTGTGTGTAAATTAAAAGGGGCTTAGTTTATTTTTTCTCAGCGAGCGATTGTTAGCCGCGGAGACAAAATAAACTAAGCCCCTATTCTATATCCTAAATTTTAAGCCACCAAACAAGTTATTACTGTGCGGTAGTTGTCGCAGCCGCATCATCCGTGGTCTGTTCCTCTGGCGGAATGACTACCGGGACACCCAGGTCATCTCCGGATGTATCCGGAACTTCTACGTTATCCGCCTCATGCTCATCAAAATCAGCCGGTGCATGGAAGGTAACCGCATTGGAACTGCGGAAGATCGTATTGCTTGATCCAACCTGATTTACAACAAGCTGTGAACCATCTTTTAAGTCTGCCATGGAAATTTCCAGGCAGTTTCCGGAAATATATTCTGTGGAAACTTTCTCACCATCGACATAAACCTTACTCCAAGGAGTGAAATTCTCACCGAAGATGGTCAGTTTTGTGTCATCCGCACTCATGGACGTGTGGTCAATTACGACATCCTGAACACCCATTACAAGGTTGGAAGCCGGATATTTGTCTACGCCATGGTAGGAGTAGCGGTTTCCGTAAAGCAGATCGTACTGCAGTAATTCCCAGTTTGTGATGTAAGAAGCATCGTCAGTAGATACGTCGGCATCCATTTCAGACTGGTGATAACGGAACATGGTTCCTTCATGAATGCCAAGCTGATCTGTGATATAAGCCATCAGCTGATAAGCAGCCACATCTTTATCCTGTTTTTCCAGACCAAAGTTATTCCATGTAACGTATGTAGTGTCATACAGGTTTCCTGTATTCATATCGGATTCTTCCAGACCAAGGGTTGGAAGGTGATCGCCATACATGACAACAATTGTTTTCTCATTACGTTTGGATAAGGTATCGATCAGGTTTCCGATAAATTTGTCAACTTCGTGAAGTTCGTTGATGTAGTACTCCCACTGATAATGCTCAGCTTCCGTAGCACCGCCGGTTACCTGAATTTCCGGATTGTCAAATACTTTGTAATCCGGGTAGCTTCCGTGACTCTGTACGGTGATCGTGTAGAGGAAATCAGACTGATCCGGAGTAGAATCCAGTGTCTTGGTTGTCTCATCGATCAGGATGTTATCTGTTGGCCAGGAAGCGATTTCGTTGTATTCTGTGATATTCATCAGCTCTTTGCTGGTGAATGTATCAAATCCCATCTGGGAGAACACTTTTGCACGTCCGTAGAAGTTACCACCGTTGTTGTGCAGGGCATGAGTAGCATAACCGATATTACCGAGGTCATCAGCTGCACTCTCACATGTAGTATCTTTTAAAACTGTTTTGTATGGGTATTCACCCAGACCGAAGAAACGGATGCCCATACCGGTCAGAACTTCAAATTCCGTATTTGCAGTTCCTGCTCCGACAACCGGAACAGTAAGGTATCCGGATGTATAATTTTCCATTAATTTATGGAAGTTCGGGATCGGATCTTCGGAGTAGCTCAAAAAGTTTAATTCATACGGATCGATAAATGTCTCAAGCTGCATGAAAATGATATTTGGCATATCGGAAGAATCAACCGTTGTCGGATCTGCCGTTACATTATCATTGATCGTGTCAATGGTTTCTTCTGTATAATTGGCAGGTTTGCTCATACCGGTGTCTACCACACTGGCAGAAAAGCTGTATACAAAACCATAGTCCTTATATCCCTGCGCCAGGTTTCCAAAGTATCCGGAAAGGATATCGGAGTGGATCGCTGCCTTTGTGATAAAAGGAATACTTGCTACGCACAGAACAAGTAAACCAAGGTTGCGGAACAGGTGAACTCTTCCTTTGAATTTCGGTCCCTTGAATGCAAAAAGAATCAGGAAGGTTGCAAGTGCGATCAGCAGAATGATCACTGCGATCTCCTGTCCGGCAGACAGATATTTGCTGTTTTTCATGGAGAGCAGATCTCCGATCAGCTTCAGGTCTGCAAAGTTAAACGGTGTGACACGGGAGGCAAGTACGCATCCGTTGATGACACCGAGCAGCATCCAGAATACAGATATCACAATGCGGACCAGTGCACGATGCTTGAACAGATATACGATCAGCAGCGTTGCAAAAATCAGCAGAGCATTGTATAGGAAGGTCAGCGGTGAGCTGATACAAAAACTTACTGCTGATGTAAAAGAATGTCTGGATACACATTCAATTGTAAAAACCAGGATGCAGGCCAGCAGTCCGTGGAACAGCAGTGAAAATTTATTCAGAAACTGTACTTTTGGATTGTCAGACAGATCCGGAAATTTGAAGTTTTTCAGAAAATTGAAAAACCCATGTCGTCTTCTTTTGTTATTATCACCGATGATGATCGGTTTTTCTTTCCCATTTTTCCTAAATGATTTCATATAAACTCCTTCTCTCAAAACATGGTGCCGAAAGTGTAAACTTTACTATATTTACTATTAAATTAAAAGAATTTTACATAACCGTACAGATATTAGACCTAAATTTACAAAAAGTCAATTAAAAAAGTATAAAATGCACGATATGAACAAAAAAAATTCATATTGCCGTTTCCTTTTGTGAATATTACAGCGTTGCAGTTCACACATTACATACGTTTGAAAAAGCAATCATGTCTGAATGAGGAACTTACAGAATGCATAGGAAACGATATCGAAAATCACAATTCATATCATAAATCATATAATAAGGAAATTTTTGAAAGAAAAAGGAAATAATTTCTTAATATGTCGGTCAATTAAGACTTGCAAAGCGAAAAACGTTGTGCTATGATACAAAATCATGAGCAAATGCGTAGAAGGAGACTCTTGTCTTCAGAAACCGACAGGAATACGGCGTCACCGACTGAGAGCGCTGTTTGGCGGAGAAGATGAAGGGAACACTCTGGAGCAGACAGATTGAATGCGAAAATCATATGTCAGTTATCAGTGGATTTCAGTAGGTCTGTACGGGTCGCACACGTTACGTGCCTGAGTGGGGAAAGACACAGATCATGAGTAGTTTGTAGTATTGTTTTTCTCAATGCGGGTGGTACCGCGGAATAATATTAGAGAGCATTATTTCGTCCTGGGATACAAAGAAGTATCCTTAGGGCGTTTTTTGATTTTTTTTCAGAAAAAAATCAAAAAACGCCTGTGATATGCACACAGATGCAACATGGAAATGATTGCTTCGCAATATGCATCTGGTGCGCAAAACAGATGAATCTGTTTTGATATTAGGTTCTTATTCTTTTTGTCTTATTCCGTCCCGCACCTTACAACATTTTATGCAAAAGGAGTGTACGAAACAATGAAAATGATGACCGGTGTAATGCCAAAAGAGACGATGGAAATCAGTGAAATCCTTGCCTCTGACCTGTATGGTCAGATGATCAGCGTGAATGGAGCCGTTCATACGGTGCGTGACATGGGTGAGGTAGCCTTTGTAGTCCTGCGAAAGAGAGAAGGTCTCCTGCAGTGCGTGTATGAAGAAGGCGTGACAGCAATTGATCTGAAGGAACTCAGGGAAGGCGCAGCCATTGAGGTGAGTGGTGTATTAAATAAGGAAGAGCGTGCGCCGGGAGGATTCGAGATCCGTATGAAAAAGGTCAAAATCCTTTCCGAGCCAGCCGAGAGCCTGCCGCTTCCGATCGCCAAGTGGAAGATGAATACTTCCCTGGAAGCCAAACTAAACCACCGCGCCGTAGCTCTGAGAAATATCAGAGAACGTGCAACGTTCCGGATTCAGGAAGGAATCGTGAGAGGTTTTCGAGATTTCCTCTACAGCCAGGGATTTACAGAAATCCATACACCAAAACTTGGTGCCAAAAGTGCTGAGGGCGGTGCGAACCTGTTTAAACTGGAGTATTTCCACAGACCTGCGATTTTGCAGCAGAGTCCACAGTTTTACAAACAGATGATGGTGGGTGTCTTTGACAGAGTCTTTGAGACAGCACCGGTTTTTCGTGCGGAAAAACATAATACAAAACGCCATTTGAACGAATATAACAGTCTTGATTTCGAGATGGGCTACATTGACGGATTCGAAGATATCATGGCGATGGAGACCGGATTTTTACAGTATACTATGGAGTTACTGAAGAAAGACTATGCGAAAGAGTTAGATATTTTACAGATTGAACTTCCGGATGTGAGCCAGATCCCGGCCATCCGTTTTGATGAAGCAAAACAGCGCGTGGCTGAAAAATATGACAGACAGTTCCGCAATCCATACGACTTAGAGCCGGAGGAAGAGCATCTGATCGGTCAGTATGCAAAAGAAGAATTCGGCAGTGATTTTGTATTTGTCACACATTATCCATCCAAGAAACGTCCGTTTTATGCCATGGATGATCCGGCAGATCCGACCTACACCTTAAGCTTTGATCTGCTTTACAAAGGTCTGGAGATTACAACCGGTGGACAGCGTATCCATCAGTATGATAAATTAATGGAAAAGATCGCGCAGCGGGGCATGGAGACCGAAGGCATGGAGCATTACCTGTCTGCATTCAAATACGGCATGCCGCCACATGGTGGACTTGGTATCGGTATGGAACGTCTGACCATGCAGCTGATCGGAGAAGATAACGTCCGGGAAGCAACTCTGTTCCCGAGAGATTTGAGCAGATTAGAGCCGTAAAATTTTGCGGCAGAAGCGGAAAGTTACAGAACGCGATTCAGATGTAGGAGGAGAAAAACGTGAGACATACAGGAACACAGACAATAGCAACAGAACGCCTGACTTTACGGCGTTTTACGATAGAAGATGCAGAAAATATGTATTACAACTGGGCGAGTGACCCGGAAGTAACAAAATACCTGACCTGGCAGCCGCACAAAAGTGTGGAAGAGACCGCAGAGATTCTGCAGCAGTGGGAAGAAAATTACAGCAAAAATGAGTATTATCAGTGGGCCATCGAGTTAAATGACATCGAGCAGCCAATCGGAAGTATCAGCGTGGTATCACTGAATGAAGATGTCCAGAGTGCAGAACTTGGTTACTGCATCGGAAAATCCTGGTGGCATCAGGGCTACACGACGGAGGCTGTGGAGGCAGTCATCCGGTTTCTGCTGGCAGAAGTCGGTGCAGGGCGTGTCTGGGCGCAGCACGATGTGGCAAATCCAAATTCCGGTGAAGTGATGAAAAAAGCCGGTATGGATTATGAAGGAACCCTGCGTCAGTCCCTAAAGGACAATCAGGGTATTGTGGATTCTGCTGTTTATGCAAAAATCAGTCATGTGGCACTGGACGAAGAGCCGGAAGAAGAGGATCAGACCAGCGGCGCATCTGTCACAAAAGTGATGGCAGAAGACGGAAGCATGAAAAATGTCATTTCCGATGACACCATGGAATACGTCGGCATTCTGGCAAAACTGGAATTGAGCCCACAAGAAGCAGAAGCAGCGAAAAAAGATATGGAAGATATGCTGGATTACATCGATCTCTTAAACGAGCTTGATACGACAGGCATCGAGCCGATGTCCCATGTATTTCCGATTGAAAATGTATTCCGCGAGGATGTTGTGACAAACGGAGACGGCAGTGCAGATACACTGAAGAATGCTCCGGAGCAGAAAGACGGCGGATTCAAAGTACCGAAGACAATCGGCGAATAAGAACGGAGGACATGGAAATGAGTTTGATGAGTTTGACAGCAGTAGAGCTGGGAAAAAAGATAAAAGCAAAAGAAGTGACCGTGGAAGCAGCCGTTCGGGAAGCTTTGGATGCGGTACGCGCAAAAGAAGAGCAGGTGCACAGTTTTGTGACAGTTGATGAGGAAGGTGCACTGGCTCGCGCAAAAGAAGTACAGGCACAAATTGATGCCGGAGAGCTGACAGGACCTTTGGCAGGTGTTCCGGTGGCCATCAAGGACAATATGTGTACCGAAGGTCTTTTAACCACCTGCTCCTCAAAGATTTTATATAATTTTATACCGACTTATACGGCGGAAGCAGTGAAAAAACTGGAAGAAGCCGGAGCAGTCATTATCGGAAAAACAAATATGGATGAATTTGCCATGGGAAGCACGACAGAGACTTCCGCTTACGGCGAGACAAAAAATCCGTGGAACACCGCGCACGTTCCGGGCGGATCTTCCGGCGGGTCCTGCGCAGCAGTGGCAGCTGAGGAGTGTTCCTTTGCCCTTGGTTCTGACACAGGCGGTTCCATCCGCCAGCCAAGTTCTTTTTGCGGAGTGACCGGTATCAAACCGACCTACGGAACTGTTTCCCGTTACGGGCTGATCGCATACGGTTCTTCCCTGGATCAGATCGGACCGGTGGCAAAAGACGTGACCGACTGCGCAACGATTTTGGAAGCAATCACTTCCTATGATAAGAAGGATTCTACTTCCGTAAAAAGAGAAGACACCGATTTTACTTCTGCCCTGGTGGACGACGTCAAAGGCATGCGCATCGGTATCCCGAAAGACTATTTCGGGGAAGGCTTAAATCCGGAAGTAAAGGATGCAGTACTGGCAGCAGCAAGCGTACTGGAAGAAAAAGGTGCCATCGTGGAAGAATTTGATCTTGGACTTGTAAAATATGCGATTCCGGCGTATTACGTTATCGCCTGCGCAGAGGCAAGCTCCAACCTGGCACGTTTTGACGGTGTCAAATACGGCTATCGTACAAAAGAATACGAAGGTCTTCACAACATGTATAAAAAATCCCGTTCCGAGGGATTTGGCCCTGAAGTAAAACGAAGAATCATGCTTGGCTCTTTCGTTTTAAGTTCCGGATATTATGACGCATACTACCTGAAAGCACTGCGTGTCAAAGCGCTGATCAAAAAAGCCTTTGACGATGCATTTGCAAAATATGACATGATCCTTGGACCGGCAGCACCGACCACAGCACCGAAGCTTGGCGAGAGCCTGCAGGATCCGATCAGCATGTATCTGGGCGACATTTATACAATTTCCGTCAACCTGGCGGGACTTCCGGGAATTTCCCTTCCGTGTGGCACGGACAGTCAGGGACTGCCGATCGGTTTGCAGCTGATCGGAGACTGTTTCCAGGAGAAAAAGATCATTCAGGCAGCATACAGTTTTGAACAGACACGTCCATATCAGCACAGTCCGCTGAGTCAGGCGTAGGAAGGAGGAGAAGATATGAGTAAGAATTATGAAACAGTCATCGGACTGGAAGTGCACGTAGAACTTGCAACCAAAACAAAAATCTTCTGTTCCTGTTCCACAGAGTTCGGAGGAAAACCAAATACACATACCTGCCCGGTTTGTACCGGTATGCCGGGCTCCCTTCCGGTATTGAACAAAAAGGTAGTGGAATATGCCATGGCCGTTGGTCTGGCAACAAACTGCAGCATTACCCGATACAGTAAATTTGACCGGAAAAACTATTTTTACCCGGATAACCCACAGAACTACCAGATTTCACAGCTGTATCTGCCAATTTGCCGCAATGGTTATGTGGAAATTGAGACACCGGCAGGCAAAAAGCAGGTGCGCATTCATGAGATCCACATGGAGGAAGATGCCGGCAAACTGGTGCATGACGAGTGGGAGGACGTATCCATCGTGGATTACAACCGTTCCGGTGTGCCGCTGATCGAGATCGTATCTGAGCCGGATATGCGTTCTGCCGATGAAGTGATCGCTTACCTGGAGACACTGCGCCAGACCATTCAGTATCTGGGCGCATCCGACTGTAAATTAAACGAAGGCTCCATGCGTGCCGATGTCAACCTGTCCGTTCGTGAGGTTGGTTCACCGAAGTTTGGAACCCGTACCGAGATGAAAAATCTGAACTCCTTCAAAGCGATCGCACATGCCATCGAAGGAGAGCGGGAACGTCAGATCGAACTTCTTGAAATGGGAAGAAAAGTCGTGCAGGAAACCCGTCGTTGGGATGACAACAAAGAATCTTCTCATGCAATGCGTTCCAAAGAGGATGCACAGGATTACCGTTACTTTCCGGAACCGGATCTGGCTCCGATCGTTATCTCCGAGGAGTGGATCAACGAGATCCGCAGCCGTCAGCCGGAACTGCGTCCGCAGAAGCTGGAGCGTTACCGCAGAGAATACGACATTCCGGATTACGATGCAGAGATCATCACCGGGACCAAGCACATGGCAGATCTGTTTGAAGAAACCACAAAAATCTGCGGAAAACCGAAAAAAGTATCCAACTGGCTTATGGGTGAGACCATGCGTCTGTTAAAAGAAAACAGCATGGAAGCAGAGGAAATCTGCTTTGCACCGGAGCATCTGGCTGCACTGATCGAGCTGGTAGATGAGGGTACGATTAATGGTTCCGTGGCAAAAGAAGTCTTCGAGGAAATGTTTCAATCAGACATTGACCCGGAGAAATATGTGGAAGAAAAAGGACTGAAAGTAGTCAATGACGAGGGGGCTCTGCGTGAGACCATTAAAAAAGTCATTGCGGAGAATCCACAGTCTGTGGAAGATTACCATAATGGCAAAAAGAAAGCCATGGGATTCCTTGTCGGCCAGACTATGAAGGCTATGAAAGGAAAAGCAAATCCGGCAATGGTAAACAGCATTGTGAAAGAACAGCTGGAGAAATAAGATAAATATGGTATAGCTTATGAAAACATCTTTGTGCAGATTTATGCTATTTGCATAAGGATGTTTTTTATTTTGAACCTTCCAATTGCACATATCGATCGGACTGTGCAGGAAACGTCTACGCAGTTTAAAGATGAGGCACATATTATTTATGTGGATGCCAGCAATCAAGTGGCTGTTTTGGTGTAAACCATAAACCTTTTATTAAATGCGGCAAGTATGGTTGAAAATAACCGTTAATCTATGGTAAGATAAGAAAGTCTCAACGGCAATTTTGAGGAAAAATAATATGCACTTTGAATTTTCAGGGAGAGGGATTCCAAGTGTATGAAAACGAATGGAGAAATTCTTATGATAGATAACGATTACAGAGAAGTTGATACAGACGAAAATGATGAGGCTGTATCTGAGAAAAACGAGACAACCGAGACTCCGGTGGAAACCGGTGAGGTAGTGACGGACGATCACGCAGAGGAGCAGGAAAAATCAGATGATTTTGATGAGTTCTGTGCGATGTGCAGACGTCCGGCAAGCAAGGCAGGCAAACTGATCCATGTGGCACCGAATATGGCCATCTGCCAGGATTGTATGCAGAAGGCTTTTGATACCATGGGACAGATACCGGGAATCCCTGGACTGGGGGACATCAATATCGGAGATATGCTGTCCAGCGGTAAGATGCCGAACATCCAGTTTGTGAATATGTCCGATCTGCCATTTGGCAATCAGCAGAAAGTAAAGAAGAAAAAGCCGAAAGAGAAAAAGAAAGAAGAACCGGTTTTAGATATCCGCAAAATTCCGGCACCGCACAAGATTAAAGCAAGTCTGGATGACTATGTGGTTGGTCAGGACTATGCGAAAAAAGTCATGTCCGTAGCTGTTTATAACCATTATAAACGTGTGGCAGCAGGTGCTGAAGCAAATGCAGATGGAATTGAGATCGAAAAATCCAACATGCTGATGGTTGGACCGACCGGCTGCGGTAAGACCTATCTGGTCAAAACACTGGCAAAACTTTTAGATGTGCCGCTTGCTATCGCAGATGCAACTTCCCTGACAGAGGCAGGTTACATAGGCGATGATATCGAAAGTGTACTGTCCAAGCTTCTGACAGCAGCAGATAATGATGTGGAAAAAGCAGAGCGGGGTATCGTATTTATCGATGAGATTGATAAACTTGCCAAGAAGAAAAATGCGACACAGCGTGATGTCAGCGGTGAATCCGTACAGCAGGGAATGCTGAAGCTGTTAGAAGGCGCAGAAGTAGAAGTGCCGATCGGGGCAACCAGCAAAAATGCGATGGTTCCGATGACAACCATTGACACATCCAATATTTTATTTATCTGTGGCGGTGCGTTCCCGGGACTGGAAGACATCATCAAAGAGCGTTTAAACGAGCATGCGTCCATCGGTTTTCAGGCAGATCTGAAAGATAAATATGATAAGGAAGAGAATCTGCTCCGTCAGGTGACCACAGAGGACATCCGCAAATTCGGTATGATCCCGGAGTTTATCGGACGTCTGCCGATTCTGTTTTCACTGGATGCATTGTCTGAGGATATGCTGGTACAGATTCTGAAAGAGCCGAAAAACGCGATCATCAAGCAGTATCAGAAATTACTGGCAATGGATGAAGTAAAACTGGAGTTTGACGATGGAGCATTACGTGCCATTGCAAAACGTGCCAAAGAGAAAAATGTGGGAGCCCGTGCATTGCGTTCTATCATCGAGGACTTTATGCTTGATATCATGTATGAGATTCCGAAGGATGACAATATCGGTGCTGTTACTATTACCGAAGGATATATTGAAAAAACAGGTGGCCCGCTGATCCAGATGCGTGGAACACCGGAACTGGAAGATAAATCCGGAACAAATTAGGATAAACAAGGCAGGAGAAAGAGCAAAGGTGCTTATTTCTCCTGCCGTTTTTTAAAGGAGGAATTTGAATGAGAGAATTGAACCCGAAAATGCAACTGTTGTTAGATTTTCTGATGTTGACCGTGGGATCTGCCATTGCAGCCTTTGCCATTGAAGAATTTTTGGTGCCCTGCACGATCCTGGATGGCGGTGTCATTGGCATCGGCATCATGGTAAATAATCTGACCCATATTCCGTTAAGTATTCTGACCATCGTTTTGAACATTCCGTTTCTTCTGATCGGTTCCCGAAAACTTGGTGTTACATTTATTGTGAAATCCGGATACGCCATGGTAATGTTTTCCATATTTCTGGAAATATTTGCACCGTGGGTGAATGCAACAGATCAGTATCTGCTGGCGGTATGTTTTGGTGGTGTGATCCTTGGAGCCGGTGTCGGTCTGGTCATTCGCTTTGGCGGATGCCTGGATGGAACGGAAACGGTGGCAATTTTGCTGAACCGCAAATTTAAGTTACCGGTGGGACAGACTGTTTTGATTTTTAACGTTATTATTTATATTGTAGCGGCGCTGCTTTTTGGATTCGACCGCGCAATGTATAGTCTTCTTACTTATTTTATTACATCAAAGATTATTGATAAGGTAGAGACAGGTCTGGAGCAGGCGAAAGCTGCAATGATCATTACCGATGAGGGAAAAGAGATCGCGGATCAGATTTATCAGAAGCTCGGAAGAACCGTGACGATGCTGGAGGGCGAAGGCTTGATCAGCGGGAAAAAAGTTGTATTGTACTGCGTATTGAACCGTCTGGAAATTTATGAGCTGAAGCGCCTGATCAAAGAAGTTGATACATCTGCATTTATTACCGTCAGTGATGTGTCTGAAATCATTGGAAAACATATTAAGAAAACTGCGACAGAATAAAAAAAAGACAGCCAAATCCGAACGGCTGTCTTTTTAAGGAGAAGGTATTTTTTACTATGGGGGTAGCAAAAAACTTATAATGTATTGGGGGTTTTTACAGTTATTATAATAGCAAATGCGCGTGCATAAGTGTTCACAATCATTCATAAAAAATCATAAAAAAACTATGCAATTTCTATAAGACCAAAAAGTAATCGGTTTCAAAATCCTTGTACTAATTGCACAGGAAGGACCAAAAAGTATTGCAAACAAAATATAGTTGTGCTATTCTAAAGTCACGCAATTAATATTCTCTTTAATTGCAAAAAAGTTCTTATATACCAAATAACAGGTTTCTGAATTTCGGAAGCTCAGATTTCGAGCATTTTCCAAAGGAAGAAGACAGACAAAGAGCAGACAGGAAAGGAAAATGTACATCAGATGCAAGATGGCGCTCACTTCTATAGGTAATGAGCAGCAAAATCTCTTTTTGTCGTGTTCTGCATGAAAAAAGAAGGGGGAATGTGATTGAATGAAGAACTAAAAAAATCAATGAAAGCAGCAGGAAATGAAGCAAGGTATGATGCATATGCCAAACGTTTGTTGAGTGAAAAGATCGTGTTGGCAATATTCTGGTGAAAGTCGTGGATGAGTTCCGAGGGATGAAACCACAGGATGTAGTTCGGTACATCGATGGAGATGTGCGGATCGGCGATGTGCCGTTAGATCTGGGAATTACAAATGCCAGTGTTGAAATGCAGGAGAAAGCAGTAATCATTGGACTGAGTGATGAACTGCCAGAGCACAACGAAACTTATGATTTGCACCGATTTCTAGGAGTTTTACTGTCAAACAACTTGGATTACTATGAAAAAGTTGAAATTATGGAAAAAGAATACGAATTAGAATTACCGGAAGAATGGGAGGAGGAGATGCAGGATATGTATAGTTTTGCAGCAGAAATTAGAAAAAAAGGAGAAGCACGAGGAATTTGCATAATGGCTAGAAATATGTTGAAAAATGGAGTGCCAATTAGCCAAATAGCTCAAATGGCAGAAGTAAGTGTAGAAAAATTACAAAGCTGGCTTCAAGAGACAGATGAAATAACAAAGGAATAATATAAAGAAGGAATTTGGCCTATAAAAAGAAAAAAATAAAAGACAGCCAAATCCGAACGGCTGTCTTTTTAAGGAGAAGGTATTTTTTTACTATGGGGGTAGTAAAAAACTTATAATGTATTGGGGGTTTTTACAGTTATTATAATAGCAAATGCGCGTGCATAAGTGTTCACAATCATTCATAAAAAATCATGGAAAAACTATGCAATTTTTATAAGACCAGAAAGTAATCAAGTTGTGAAGTGTCGTAATAATTGTACAGGAAGTACCGATTAATGGAAAAATTATGAGTTAATGGAAAAGAACAAGTAACTTGTAAACATATACTAATTCCTCTATGATAAATAAAAAAGGCGGTGGTAAGGATGGAAGAAATGACTGAAAAAGAATTAATTGCGGTATTGATAGACAAATACACAGATTTACAGCGTATTAAAAGAGCTAATAAAGATACCCTGAATGAGGAACTTGATTATCAGATTAAAGTCACCGTTGCAAAGTTATCTTCAATGGGAGTTAGCGTTGAAGATTTAACATTATAATAAGTGAGCAATATATAATCCCAAGGCGGATCTCCGACACACCCATCGGATTTCCGTCTTTTTGTGTATCCAAAAATGAGAACCTGAAAATCACAAAATTTTACGTAAAACCCCTTGAAAATACAGGAAATTCTGTATAAAATAATTCTGAAAAGTTATATTTAATTAAATAAGAATTATTACAACCCATTACAAAAATTACAACAAAAACAAAAAGGTGCAAAATAATTAATATTTTCACATAAAAAGTAATGTTTCTTGTAATGGTCTGTACTGTACAATACTTTTATAAAATAAATGACAGAAAACGACAGAAAAAAACAGAACACTACAGAATAGAGAGAAAGAAAAAAGGTACTGGCATGAGTGATAGACAAAGAAAGACAGAGACATTCATAGTAAAAGTCATGAATCAGCAAAATGCGACCTGGCAGGGCAGTGTTACCTGGGTCGATGAGCAGCGCGAGCAGTACTTTCGCAGTGCGCTGGAGCTGCTGAAGTTGATAGACGGAGCACTGGAAAAGAAAAATAATCACGACAGCGATAAAGATAAAAGGAGGACGCCATGAAACATACAAAGAAAAAACGGATATTAGCATTGGTACTTTGCATGGTGCTGGTGTTGAGTACAGCGATCACAGCACTCGCTGTTGAGGGCGAATTTTATTATGTGCCGAAGGATACCGTGGAACTATCCCGTGAAATAATGAAAGATGGTGCGTCACAGGGAACTTTATACGCAACCGTACCGGGAGGCGCATTCAGGTCAAGTGCAGACAATGCAAACCTGCAGATGGATATGCAGGAGGAAACGGCATCATCTACAGTAATAGAAGCTGTTCAGAAAGAACTGGAAGCTACAGGTAATACCGAATATACTGTTGATCAGACAGTTATGGGAGACATTTCCTTCTGGATCAGCACAGATGATAAAGCACAGATTCCTGAAAAAGCAATTAATTTCCGGTTTGAAAATACATCCCTGGATACATCAAAGGCAATGGGATTTGTCTATGACCGTTCAAATGGCACACTTACATTGTATGATCTGAAAGAAGATACTCTTCAATTCGAAGAGGACGTGAAACTGGAAGCAGAGACAGTTGTGGTTGGTTGCTTTGATGTGGTTGAAAAGACATCAGAAGAAACTCAACCAGAAAATGAAGATGAAAATGTACAGACTGTAAGTACATCTGCATCTGGATATTCAATTAGAACTAGTGCAACAGATGGTGTAAATATCACGGTTCAACACTATTTATTAGGAAACGAAACTGCTCCATTATATAAAGAATCAATAACACCTTTGACAATCTCTGATGAAATAACTAATTTAGGTTCACTGACAAATTATGAGGCTGTAAAAGTTGTTGAAGTAAATGATGGAATGGCATCAACTAATCCAATCAGCGGAAAAATTACACTTACTACAAATAAGACTTATCGTGTATATTATAGAGCCAAAACAGAGGCAACGACTGGTTCTGTACAGATGTTTGATTATCAGGTAAATGGTCAAAACGGTGCAAGTATTAATAATGCAAGTAATTATGACGTGAACTCTACGGAAACAACCAGATTTGCAAGTGGAATAATTAAGGGTAACAGAGATGAGAATAAATACGACACGACAGTAAAAGTTGGCGAAAAAACAATATATATTAACACATGGGATAAAGATTCAAATAATAATACTGTAAACCAAGATGGTGATAAGGCTTTTGGCAATGGCAATGCTACAACAGGAATTATAAGTGGAGTAGATTATGCAACTGGTGCTTTGAAGATGAATAAGAATTCTTCTGGTCAGCAGATGTATGAACCGGGATTTTTTACAACAAGAGATACAAAATCAGGAAAACAGGTTCTGGACGGTTATACATTGCAATTCTCGAGAACTGGTGATACCTATAAGATGACACAGGTGAATAAGCCATCAGGAGGAGGGATAGCAGCCAGCAGTGGAGATAATTTCTTCCCGTTAGACGATATTCGAAATTCATATCCTGATGATGCGAACGATAATGGACGTAATGATTATTTTGGAATGAGATATGATATCCAGTTCAAAATCGGCGATTATCTGGGAGACTTAAAGTATAAGTTTACAGGTGATGATGATCTGTGGGTTGTATTGGATGCCAAAAAAAAAGGTGGGAAAGTAATTGTAGATTTGGGTGGAATTCATTCAGCACTGACAAAAGAAGTTGATATTTGGAAGGAGTTGTTCCCGAATAACCCGAATAAAGATAGAAATAGTCTGACAGAGGATGAAAGAAATGAAACACACACATTAACCGTTCTATATATGGAGCGTGGAGCATATGCTTCTAACTGTAATATGGAATTTACGCTTCCGAATAGTACAATTATTACTCCAAGTACAGTTCCTACAGCAGACTTAAATCTTACAAAAGTTAATACTTCTGGAAAGGTTATTTCAGGTGCAGAATTTAGTGTTACGAATGACAGCAATCAAAATGATACGTGGACAGTAACTTCTGGTACAGACGGAAAGCTTACGTTTACAGGATTAAAACAAGGATATATATATACTTTAAGCGAAGTATCAGTTCCTTCACCGTATGTAAGAACTACAACGCCATGGAAAGTTAAACTGGAAGGAAATCCGCTAAAAGCTGTATTGTATGATAGTACTGGAGCTACAGCACAGGCATTGGATGGAGACGGTACATATCATATTGTGAATGATTCTCAGGAAGATATTGTATCCAGGAGTGTAGAAAGTGATAAAACAGTTTCTGTGGAGAATTACGATAAGAGGACTTATCAGATTGATCTGACTGCAAGTTCAAAAGCAACGCAGGCTGTTACAACCACAACTCCGTATGACATCGTTCTTGTACTTGACCAGTCAACAAGTATGAATCAAAAGTTTGTTGAATATACAAAATTCACGGGAACGATGAATGAGTATGGACGGACGACATATTATGTAAAAACAAAAAGTGGTATATATCAGAAATTAACAGCAAAGTCGAGCGGATGGCCAAATTATACATACACATGGTCATACACAGATTCATATACGAATAAAACGGTAACAGTTGATACAAATACTACAGATATCTATGTGGCTAATAATTCTAGTACGACAAAACTTGAAGCTTTACAAACAGCAGCAGAACAGTTTGTGAGTAATGTGGCTGAAAAAAATGCAGATTGTCGCGTTGGCATAGTCACTTTTGCGGATTCTGGAAACATAAAAACTATTACAAACAATAAATATACATTAGCAAAAGTTGGTAGTTCAAAAGATTCTATTGATTCGGTGATTGATAATTTACGGGCAAGTGGAAATACTATACCGGCAACAGGATTGAATACGGCGAAAAGTATATTTGATGATTCGAGTAAGTGGGAATCTGTAGAACAGAATACTGGACGTAAACAAATGGTTGTATTCTTGACAGATGGAGTACCTGCACCGGGCGGTACAGATGATTTTAATGAAGCATATGCAACGGCTGGTGTGACATCTGCAACGGCATTGAAAAGTGCTGGAGTAGAAATTTATGCATTAGGTATATTTGGCTCTGCAAATTCAAATGGATATATGAATAAGGCAACCGTAAAACGTATTGATGAATATATGGAAGGTATTGCATCTGGATCAGATAAATATATGACGGCTGACAGTGTTGGCAATTTATCAAGCTTATTTGATAGTATTACAAGCAACCTTGATGTTTCCGTTACAGCAACTATCACGGATGTAATTGACAGTCGCTTTGAACTTACTGCTGACCAGAAGAAAGCATTTGAAGCTAGAAACGATGTACAGGTTACTTATAACTCTAATGGAACCACAACCGTAACATGGACAAATACAACCGTAAATAGCAAAACCGGAGATACACCAGGATGGCATGAAACCATTGAAATTAAAGCAAAAGATGATTTCATCGGTGGAAATATGATCCCTACAAATGGTCCTACTTCAGGAATTACGGTAGGTGACAATACAAAGTTATTCCCGCAGCCATCTGTGAATGTGAAGCTGTTGACACCAAGTATTGGTGATAAGGAAATTACTTATTACAAGGGTGATACGATTGTGTCCAGTAAATTCTCCGGTGAACTGTTAGGAACCTATAAAATGACAGAATTGGATCGACAAACAGCAGTAACAAAAGGTATTCCTCAGTTATCAGAAGAACAGCTCGGTAAATTAAAGAATGGCCAAGAAGTTGAAATTCCATATAGCTATACAAATTCAAATACAGATATTGAAGGTAAATTTGTATACGCGTATAGCAATACGAAGTATGAAGCAGAAGGTACAAAAGTTAATCCTTTAGAAGATCATACCGCAACAAAAGTAGGACAGGATGTAGAGAAGTATGAACTGACAGTTACATTCGTGCCAAATACAGTTCCTGAACGAAAAGACCTGTTAAAGGATACCGCAGTTCTTGAACCAAATACTGATGGAACCATCAGCGGAACAGTTGTTAGTGATGCATCCGCAACAGGTACATACAAAGTACATGTTCTTGCACTTTGGGCGATTGTAAAACAGAGTACAAGTACAGATTCAGATGGAAATCATCCAATGTTGAGTGGCGCAGAATTTGATCTGTTGAAAGACTCTAAAGTTTGCTACACAGGAAAATCAAATTCAGATGGCTTCGTAGAATGGTATAAAAAAGATGGAAAGAAAGTCTCATTAAGTGAGATGGAAAAAGGCACTTATACCCTTCGAGAAACATCAGCACCAGCAGGATACGCAAAGAGTGAAGTTCAGTGGACAATCGAGATAACTGATACTTCAGTAACAATTAAAGGTGCAAATGGAAATAATATAACACCTACTCAATTACAAAATACTGGAAATACATATGATGCATATGTATACGAAAACACTCCAGTATACGCACTTCCTTCAACCGGAGGAAAAGGAATCTTCTTGTATATGATCGGCGGAATGCTTCTTATGGGAGGCGCCGCATGGATCTTATACAAGAACAAATGCAAGGAGGTGCTGAAAAGATAAAAATAACTGATTTAGCTTTTCAGCGGCCTACCGCCGCTACAACAACTAATTAATTTAACTATCTTCCCGGAACGGGACAAGATAAACGGGCAGAGCCCTAAAAGAAAAGGAGACAACGAGATGAAAAAGATGAAAAAATTCTTCGCAGTGATTTTATCACTCGCAATGGTACTTGGAATGAGTATGACTGCTTTTGCAGCAGATAGTAAAGTTGCTATTAAGCTTAAAGGATTAGATGATGCAACTACTGTAAAGATTTTGCAGATTATTGAGCCAAATAAAGGTACAACATCTGGCTGGGCTTTTAAAAATGGTGCTGGTGCAAAATATGCGGAAGCATATAGTGTAGAAGATACTGACGCTAATGAACAGGCTATTATTTGGGGATTAATTAAATATAAAACACCGAGTGTAACACTTCCGAGTGGTGTTACTGCGATTGATGCCGATGCAACAAAAATTGCTACTGCCCTTCAGAAAGTAGAGAGTTTATCAGGATTTTCTAATACAGATTCAAAGACTTCTACAGAAGTAAGTGTTGCTGGTGTATACGCAATTAAAGCTACTGGTGAGAATTATACTTATAAGACAATGTCAGCGTATGTTGGATTTGGCGGTGTGGACAATACAAAGTATCCGGAATTAACAGGAACAGAAGTAGATGCTAAAAAATCTCCGGCAACTGTAGTAAAAACAACAAAAGATGCTGATAACGCAGTTGCAATTGGAGATATTGTAACATACGAAATCGAAACATATGTTCCAGTTATCGATCCTACAAAAACTGAAAACAGAACATTTACAGTTACAGATACAATCACAGGTGCAGACTATTATTTAACAGGTGACGGTGCTATTAAAAAAGTTACTGTTGATGGTACTGACAGAACAAGCGAGTTCGATATTGTACCAAATGGAACTACATTTACGGTAAACTTTAATTCATTAGTTCAGTCTTTATCTAATGAGAATGCTGGAAAGAAAATTGTTATTACATATACTGCTAAAGTAACTGCTGTTTCGGTTGATAATAAGGCAAATGTAAATTCTACAGACAAAAAAATAAATGGAAATACAGTAAAACTGTATACAGGTTCTATTGAATTAACAAAAGTAGATGCAAAACATACAGATAAAGGATTAGCAGGTGCTACATTTAATGTATTTAAGGATGGTGGAGTGACTCCATTAAAATTCACAAAAGATACTACTGATGGAGCATATAAATATGATCCAGAAAACGGTAGTGCAGATATTGTTACAGCAGATGGTGGTAAATTAGTAGTAAAAGGTCTGGACAAGGGAAGTTATCATTTTGAAGAGACTGTTGCTCCAGATGGATATTCTATCAATACAGATGGATTAACTGTTACATTGACATATGATGGAGATAAAGCAACAGCTAATTTCGAGAGTAAAGGTGAAAATAATGTAGTTAAAGATAGTACTCTTAATTCACTTCCTGCAACAGGTGGTATCGGTACTACAATCTTCACAATCGCTGGTTGCGCAATCATGATCGCAGCAGCAGGTTTCTTCTTCGCAAGCCGCAAGAAAGCAAACAGATAATCAAACCCAATAAGTAAAATTATTGAGTGAACCATAGAATCGGGGGCGATAGCCGCCCCCGATTAATTCAAAGAGATAAAATTTGAACTACAACAACAAGGAGAGCCCGGATGAAAAAGAAAGTCAATAAGTTATTCGTTATTATCATATTTTTAGCCGGTTTGTCCTTATTGCTGTACCCATTGGTAGCAAATCAGTGGAACAATCACAGACAGAAGCAGTTGATCAGCAATTACGAAAACTCGATTGAAGATCAGACCGCAGCAGGAACCATTGATTACGAAGCGGCCATGGCGCAGGCGCAGGCATACAACGATGCGTTGCTTCCAAGTATTTTGCCAGACTCTTTCGCAGTGGCAGCGGCCAGTGAGGAAGATGCAACCTATGAAAGCTGTCTGAATCTGGCAGGAGATGGCATGATGGGAATTGTAGAGATTCCAAAGATCGCCATTAAACTTCCAATTTATCATGGAACCAGTGATGAAGTGCTACAGAAAGCGGCAGGACATCTGGAAGGAAGTTCACTTCCAATTGGCGGCGAGAGCACACATGCAGTTATTTCCGCACACCGTGGATTACCGAGTGCATCACTTTTTACCGATCTGGACCAGATGGAGATCGGAGATCATTTCCTGATCCATGTGCTGGATGAAACTCTTTGTTACGAAGTGGATGATGTTTCCGTGGTAGAGCCGGAGGACACAGCAAAACTTGCCGTAGTAGATGGCGAGGATCTGGTGACACTGCTGACCTGTACACCTTATGGTGTAAACACACAGAGACTTCTGGTACAGGGACACAGAGTACCGTATGAGGAGCAGGCAGTAGCGGATGAGAAGACACCGCTCAGTGGAATCAGTTTACATACAAATTATTTGCTTTGGGTAATTGTCGGAATGGTAGTTACCGGAGTATTTATCCTTATATTATTTATCAGAGAGAAGAGACTGCGTAAGAAAGCAGAAGAGACAACGAAGGAATCCTGAGGATGAAAGAGCAAGAAAATGAAAAAAAGCCTGTGAAGAAGAAAAAAGGAAAGCTGGCGCCGGTTTTATTTGGACTCCTGTTTCTGATTGGATTCGGAGTCCTGGCTTATCCGACGATTTCCAACCAGTGGAACACGTATCGACAGAGTCAGCTGATCAGCAGCTATAATAATGAAATAGAAGAAATGACACCGGAGGATTTTTCCGAGGAGTGGCAGAAAGCAGAAGATTTCAATGCTACGATCACACACAATAACCTGTATGGGGATGTGTTTGGAGAAGACGACGGAGATTTGAAAAATACCGATTACTGGAAAGTACTGAATGTGGCAGATGATGGAGTCATGGGTTATCTGTCCATTCCAAAGATCAACATCAAACTGGCGATTTATCATGGCACAGCAGATGATGTATTGCAGACAGGTGTCGGACATCTCAATGGTACCAAACTTCCAATCGGAGGCGAGAGTACACACAGCATACTGGCAGCACACAGAGGGTTGCCAAGTGCAAAACTATTTACTGATATCGACCAGCTGGAGGCTGGAGATAAATTTTACATCCATGTCCTGGATGAGGTACTTGCCTATCAGGTAGATCAGATTTTACCGATGGTGGACAAGGATGACCATGAGACACTGGAAGATGCATTGAAAATTGAGGATGGTAAGGATCAGGTGACATTGTTTACCTGCACACCATATGGTGTAAACTCTCATCGTTTACTTGTAAGAGGAACGAGAGTGCCGTATAATGGAGAAGAGGATGTATCAGCAGAGACAGTGACAGATACTATGTTGCATGCAATTCAGAACTACTACATGCTGTATCTGATTCTTGGAATTGCGATCACAATTTTGATCATCCTTATCATGAAAATAGTATCAGGAAGAAAGCAGCGTAAGTCATAAACAGACATCTTGAAGGAGGAGACGAGGCGATGATGAGAAAAAGAGTAAAAGAAGGAAGTGCCATTTTCCTGGCTCTGGCGGTGGCGTTTTCCGTATTTGCTTTGCCGGGCGTATGGGCAGCGAATGCAATACAGGTGGACAGGACAGATTGCTCCGTAGAATTTTCTGTCGGAAGTGATTATACAGAGCTGCAGAAATCAGATGTGACAGTTGATTTATACAAAGTTGCTTCTGTGGACAAATCCGGTGAGTATACCGTAGTCAAAGATTTCAAGGGGCTGGATGTAAGTGGACTGAACATCGAGGACAAAGACGGATCCGCAGCGGAATGGGCGAAACGTGCTGAGACGGCAGCTCAGATGGCGAAAGCAGGCAGCATTACACCGAAGAAAGTTGTGACAAAAAATGGTATGGTGACAGCCAGCAAACTGGAGACAGGTCTCTACCTGATCTGTCCGGAGCAGGTTGTGACAGATAATTATACTTATACATTTGCACCATCCATGGTTTCTCTGCCGAATAACTATTATGGAAATGGTGGCAGCGACACATGGGTGTACAATCTGACTGGAGAAAACGGCATTACATTAAAACCGGAACAGCATGAGCGGTTTGGTGATCTCGTGATCAACAAGACACTGACTGCATTGAATGCAACCTCCGGAGACAAAGCAACCTTTGTTTTCCAGATTGATATCACAAAAGCGGACGGAACAACGGAGAGTAAAGTGGAAGCTCTTACCTTTGATGCGGCAGGTAAACAGTCCGCAAAGATCACCGGTTTACCGGCGGGCGCCCAGGTGAAAGTGACAGAGGTTTACAGCGGAGCTTCTTACGAACTGACATCCACGAACGGAGTTCAGACAACAATTACAGCAAATGATGAGTACAGCGCAGCTGACGCACCGACTGCAGAAGTATCCTTTATCAACGAGACAGACGGACGTACAAATGGCGGATACGGTGTAGTCAACCATTTTGAATTAGATGAAAATGGTCAGTATCAGTATATTGCTCAGGAAAAGTAAAAGGAGGGATGCCAAATGAGAAAGCTACATAAAACACCATTGGTTCTGGCAGCTGCAGCAATCGCTCTCACCGGCTCCCTGACCGTGGGAAGTGCAATGGCGTATTTCACGACATATGCCACAGCCCAGGGTGGTGTCAAAATGAACATGGGATTTACACAGACAGTCCCGAAGGAAGAAGTCGATGAAAACGGCAAGCATGTAACCATCCAGAATACCGGCGATTATGACTGCTTCGTCAGAGTGAAAGCATTTGCTCCGGTGGATTTAAGTTATAAAGCCCCGGATGGCGGCTGGACAGCCGGTGAAGACGGTTACTGGTATTACAATGAGGTACTTCCGGCAGGGCAGACTACCGCAAAGGAGCTGAATGTAAGTTATACATTCCCGGCCGGGGATGATAAAGCTTCTGAGTTCAACGTAGTTGTTATCCAGGAGTGTACACCGGTTCTGTATGATGCAGATGGAAATGCGTATGCAGACTGGAACAAAGTAGTGACAGCAGACAGTGACGAGACACAGGAGTAGGAGGTACATGAAAATGAAAAGAAAGAAAAAACGTTCATTTCCAAAAGTAACAGTCCTTCTTCTGGCGGCATCCGCAGTGCTTCTGGTTGGAAGCGGCGTTGGAAGCGCAAGGGCTGCACTGACATATTACAGTGAGAATTATTCCGTACAGATGAATATGCAGAGTATCGGTGTATCTCTGGTAGAAAATGACCAGGTGGTCAGCAGCAGAGATTACGCGGATGCGGATAAGTGGGAAGGAACCACAGAAGGTTCTCTGCTGAGCAATCTGCTTGGCGAGGACGAGAAGTTTACACCGGGTAAGAAATATGACGAAGCCATCAGCGTAACGAACAGCGGAAATATTGATACATTTGTACGTGTGACGATTACAAAAAGCTGGCAGGATGCAAATGGTGGCAAGAATACGTCACTGGATCCGCAGTTGATCGAGTTAAATTATCTGACCGATAACGGCTGGGTGATCGCAGAAGATCAGTCCACCACAGAGCGTACGGTTCTGTACTATACAAAGGCACTGCCAGTGGGAGAGTCCACACCGGCATTGTCTGATACACTCAGAATCAATGAATCCATCGCTTCTGAAGTGAACAAGACAGTAAAAGACAACACGATCACTTATACTTATAAATATGACGGTTATACCTTCCATCTGGATGCAGAGGTTGACGCAGTTCAGACACATAATGCAAAAGACGCGATCAAGAGTGCCTGGGGTGTGGATGTCAATGTGACAGAGGATGAGACCGGATTGAGTCTGCAGTAAGGAGGTACAGAAGGATGAAAAAGAAAATTTTGTGCCTTGTGCTGACACTTGCACTGACAGCAGGCATGGCAACAACTGCATTTGCAAGAGATTATCAGGGCGCTGACGGCTGGAATGTCACATTCGATGGCAGCAAGATGAGCAGTAATTTTCAGGATTCTGATGTGACGGATGAGATGGAAAATATCCAGCCGGGTGACAGCATCGAACTGAAGGTAGAAGTAACCAATTCCGACAGTGGCAGGACAGACTGGTACATGACAAATGAAGTGATCCAGACACTGGAGGATGCACAGGCGACTGCTGAGGGTGGCGGATATACTTATCGTCTGACCTACGTAGGAGCTGATAATACAGAAAACGTACTCTACGACAGCACAACTGTTGGTGGTGAGGGTGAATCCCAGTCTGGTGAAGGTTTGAAGCAGGTAGATAATTCCACGCAGGATTATTTTTACCTTGGCAGACTTGCTTCCGGCGAGAGCGGAACGGTACATCTGACGGTTGGTGTTGACGGCGAGACACAGGGTAATGGTTATCAGCTGACTCTGGCAAAGCTGCGGATGAATTTCGCAACAGAGAAAGTGACAGAAGCAACAACTACCATCAAAGAGAACAAAGTCGAGAAGAAAGTTCCGGGAAAAGATAATGTCATTACATTGACAAAACGCGTAAAGACCGGTGATACAAATCTGATGCTCAGATATTGTGCCATTGCTCTGTCAGCCGGTATCGTGTGTCTGTTCCTTGCAATTTTCTCTATGAAACGCAGAAAGAAAGAAGCTTCTGCCACACACAGGAAAGGAGAGATGTAAGATGTTCCGATTCAAAAAATTACTCGTATCTCTTCTGAGTGTGACTGTGATTGGAGTTATGGCTCCGGCAGTGACAGCCATGGCAGCTCCGACGACACCGTATACTTATAAAGTGACGTTATCTGCGGGAAATAAGGGAACCATCGACGGTCAGCAGAAAGTGGAAGAAGCGAATCTGAAAGCAGGTTCTACCATTTCTTTTGATCTGAACGATATTCAGGTGACAGATGAAAAGTATTATGTAAAAGGAATCCGCCTGAGCGGACGTGACAATGCGGAAGCACTGGCAGCTCCGGCATTCACTGTAGATGGCGATGCTGATTATGTGGTTGCATATGGTATCAAAGGTGAGCAGGTGGCATACACCGTAGAGTACAAAGATGCAGATGACAATGAATTGGCAGAAAGCCAGACATTTTATGGAAATATCGGTGATAAACCGGTAGTAGCGTATCGCTACATTGAAAATTATGTACCGCAGGCACTGGCTCTGACCAAAACTTTGAGCAAGAATGCAGCAGAGAATGTATTTACATTTACTTACAAACCAGGTGAGACCAATCAGGTGATTGAGACAACCACAACCATCACAACCGTTGTTCCGGGCAATACGGTTTACAATACTGTGACTGTACCGGCTGGTACGACAGGAACAACAGGAACAACCGGTGGAAACGCTAACGGCACAAACGCAGGTGGTACCAATGCAAACGGTACGAATGCAAATGGCACAAATGCGGATGACACGACCACACCGGGCGAAGGCACAGATGCGAACGGTGGTCAGGATGCAGATCAGGACAATACAACAGAAAGCCCTGATGAAGAGACACCGAAGGATCTGGTAGATCTGGATGACGAAGACACACCGACAGGTAATATTGATGCCGATAAGTCAGAAGGCGTAAAGACAATGAAGTTCAGTCTTGCAATCATCGTTGCAGCGGTAGCTGCTCTGATCGCACTGATCGTGGCTCTGAGACGTCGTTCAAAAGAGAATAAATAAGATAGACACAATATTTCATTCATCTATAAGAGGAATGATGCTCCCCGGGGCTTTTGGCTCCGGGGAGTTTTTGCATGTAAATGATGTTTGGGTTAAAAGATGCCTTACGAATTGTTCCGTACTTCGTACTCCCACAATTCTACCCAATATTCGCATATCGTGAAGCTGACGCTTCACTTTTATGCTCATATCGAGGCGGGTCATTAAGCCATAAAACCACTCCTGTGCAAGCACATCGTGGTTTCAGGCTTTTGCCCCTGGCATCATGTAAATAAAAGTAGTAAATATTACGGAAATCAGTTATAATATAAAAAGAAAATATGTTTGCAAAAATGGGGTGATAGAGTGAACGAAGCTAAAATCATGGAAGTTGTTACAAAGTTCGCTGAAGAAGCAAAGAAAATATATGGAACGAAATTAAAGGAAATTATTTTATATGGATCCTGTGCGCGGGGCGATTATAAGTCTGACAGTGATGTGGATATCATGGTACTTTTAAATGTTCCAAGAGAAAAGATAAATACAGAAAGAAACTTAATTTACGATATATCTGATAAATTGGATTTAGAATATGATGTTGTTTTGACACCAGTATTTCAAAATTATGATTTTTTCCAGAAATATATGTCAGCATCTGTTTTTTATCAAAATATTCAGCGGGAGGGAAAAAAGATTGCCTAATTATGATGCCATGCATATGGACTATGCAAAATACAGGCTAGAAAGAGCAAAAGATGATTTAGATACAGCACATTTGTTATATGAAGCTGGTAAATATCGAATCGCAAATAATAGAGCTTACTATGCGATTTTTCATGCATTGAGAGCAGTATTGGTGTTTGATGATTTTGATTCAAGCAAGCATAGTGGTGTCATTGCAGAATTTCGGAGAAGATATATCAAAGAAGGAATATTTCCTGTAAAAATATCTAAAATGATCGGAGAAGCATTTACGATACGAAATGCATCTGATTATGATGATATGTTTATAGCCAGTAAATCAGATACACAAGAGCAGATAGAAAATGCTGATTATGTATATGAACTGTTGGCAACGTATATTAATGAAAAAGTCGAGGAGAAGTAGTTTTGAGTAGAGAGAAGCACAAGAGAAAAAATCTGATTGCAACGTTACTTAGTGTGATTGGAACATTTTTACTCATAGTAGTAGTGGCAGCGTGTATTCCGCTGACAGTCCCGAAAGCCATGGGGTATCATCTATATACGGTGATCAGTGGAAGTATGGAGCCGGAAATTCCGGTTGGAAGTCTCGTATATATCAAATATGTGGAGCCAAAAGAGATTGTCGAAGGTGACGTGATTGCATTTTACGGATCTGATGCGGATGGCTCAATCATTACACACCGTGTCGTATCAAATAGTACCGCCATGGGTGAATTCATTACGAAAGGTGATGCGAACGAAGAGAATGATATGAATCCGGTAATGTACAATCAGTATATGGGAAAAATGGTTCGTTCCATTCCGAAAATCGGAGGTATTGTACAGACCATCATGGGGGGATCTGGTAAAGTTGCCGTTGGATGTGTGATCGGACTGGCAGTGGTGCTTGAAATCATTGCAACGTTGCTGAATCGGCGGGTGGATGATGACGAGGAAGAATAAATAGAGCTTTTGAGATACAAAGTGATTATTATGTGGGGAGAAAGTAAAATATCAATGAAATATTCTGTCTCCTGGCATGAGATTGTAAAAATAAAATTGCTGTAAATTTCACTGCGAATAAGTTGAATGATTCACAGCGAAAGGGTATAATAATAGAAGTAGAGAAGAGGTAAGCAATTTTTCGAGGAGGAAAGACAATGCCAAATATTAAACCTATTTCGGATTTAAGAAATTATACAACAGTAATCAATGAAGTCACCTATGGTAATAGAGTTTATCTTACAAGAAATGGACATGGACAGTGTGCAATTATAGATATGAAAGAGCTGGACGAATTAGATAAACAGAAAGCACTTTATACATTAATGAGCAAACTAAACGAAGCAGAAGTGTCTATTCGAGAAGAAGGAACAATATCAGCAGATGATCTGGAAACAGAACTGGGGGTATAATTGTATTGAAAAAAATAGAATATTCACAGATTGTAAGGAAAAAACTGAATCAGCTAAAAGCAGATTTGGTACAGGATTTTGGTGCTGAAGTTTCCAGAAAATCAGTGAAAAAGATAACAGATGCGGTGAGAGGTCTGGAGAATTTTGAAAAAAAGGGAATTGCCATATCTGCAATGTATAATATAGAATGCGATTATCGCTATTTATATGTTAGTCACAATTATGTTTTTTATAGAATTGAATCAGAAAAAATAATTATTGTTGAAATGTTTGATGAAAGAGAAGATTTTATGTATAAGCTATTTGGAATTTCAACAAGAACACAGGAATCAATAGATTACTGGGGCGATGAAAATTAAATAGCAACAGGGTATGTATGTATGATAAGAAACAAAAAAACAAAAAGATTATTTGAATTTTATTGACAAAGAAATGTCAATGTGATATAAATATAGTATACATGGTGTGTTACTGATTAGGCAGGCATTAACCGTGCATAGATATTTTTTTGATATTTATGTAGGGTTAGTGCCTTTTTTGTGGTTCGGCCGACATGAAAAAAGCTTCTTCCTGCTATGTGAATTCAAAAAATGGGTACAATATAACAACGAATGTCTATTTTGAGAGTGAGGAAAACTATGAAAGACAAAATTTTTGGAATTTTGCAGAGGGTTGGACGATCCTTCATGCTGCCGATCGCAATTCTGCCGGTAGCCGGTCTGCTGCTTGGTATCGGCGGATCTTTTACAAATGAAACAATGCTTGAAACTTACGGTCTGCTTGGTGTTATGGGACCGGGTACAGTACTGAACCAGATTTTGCAGGTTATGAATGCAGCCGGCAACATCATTTTCACGAATTTGCCGATCATATTTGCCATGGGTGTGGCCATCGGTATGGCAAAGAAAGAAAAAGCGGTTGCAGCGCTGGCAGCGGTTATTGCGTTTTTTATCATGCATGCTTCCATCGGAGCATTGATCAATATCAAAGGCGGCGCTGAGACAATGCTGTCCGGTTCTGTGACAGATGTATGTGGTATCACATCCTTACAGATGGGTGTATTTGGTGGTATCATCGTAGGTCTTGGTGTTGCAGCACTGCACAACCGTTTTTACAAAATCGAGCTTCCGCAGGTATTATCTTTCTTTGGCGGAACCCGTTTTGTACCGATTATTTCCGGTATCGTATTTGTTGGTGTCGGAATCCTGATGTTCTTTGTATGGCCGGTGATCCAGTCCGGTATCTACGCACTTGGTGATCTCGTACTGAAGTCTGGTTACGCAGGTACATGGGTGTATGGTTTCCTTGAGCGTTTACTGCTTCCGTTTGGTCTGCATCACGTATTTTATCTGCCATTCTGGCAGACAGGTGTGGGCGGAACACTCGAAGTTGGTGGAAAACTCATCGAAGGCGCACAGAACATCTTCTTTGCACAGTTATCTGATCCGACCGTGGATCATTTCGCAGTATCTGCAACCAGATTTATGTCCGGTAAATTCCCGCTGATGATCTTTGGTCTGCCGGGAGCAGCACTTGCAATGTACCGCACAGCAAAACCGGAAAAGAGAAAAGCTGTCGGTGGTTTATTACTTTCCGCAGCACTGACTTCCATGCTGACAGGTATCACTGAGCCGTTAGAGTTTACGTTCCTTTTTGTAGCACCGCTTCTGTATGGTATTCACTGCGTATTTGCAGGTCTGGCTTACATGCTGATGCATATTTGTAACGTTGGTGTCGGAATGACATTCTCCGGCGGATTTATCGATCTGTTCCTCTTTGGTATCTTACAGGGCAACAAGAAAACAAGCTGGGTATGGGTAGTGATCGTCGGAATCGTATACTTCATCGTATACTACTTCCTGTTTAGCTTCCTGATCAAGAAACTGAATCTGAAGACACCGGGCCGTGACGATACAGAAGAAGTAAAACTGTATACAAGAGCAGATGTCAATGCGAGAAAAGAAGGCGAAAATGGTGCCGCAGGGGATGATCCTGTTTCTGAGGGAATCCTGAAAGGTCTTGGCGGAAAGAAGAATATTTCTGACGTGGACTGCTGTGCAACAAGACTTCGTTGTACGGTATACAAACCGGAACTGGTAAACGATGCGATTTTGAAAGCAACCGGAGCTTCCGGCGTCGTTCATAAAGGAAACGGCGTTCAGATCATTTACGGACCGAAAGTAACGGTGATCAAATCCAATTTCGAGGATTATCTGGAGAAAGCTCCGAATGAGGAGATCAACACAAATGCACCGGCCGCTGAATCTGCACATACAGCAGACGACAGTGCAGCGGCAGAGGCAGCTGCTTCCAATGCAAATGAGCCAAAAGAAGTTGTAAAAGAGACAATCATCGTATCCAGCCCGATCACAGGTATCGCTGCTGATCTGGCAACTGCACCGGATGATGCTTTTGCAGGTAGAATGATGGGTGATGGCGCAGTGGTTACTCCGACAGCAGCAACGATCGTAGCACCGGAAGACGGACAGGTTATCTTTGTATTTGATACAAAGCATGCGATCGGATTTTTGACAGACAGCGGTTTATCTATGCTGCTTCACATCGGTATCGATACTGTAAATCTGGAAGGCAAAGGATTTACCTGCTTTGTAGAAAATGGACAGAGCGTGAAAAAAGGTGACAAGATGCTGGAGATCGACATTGATTATCTGACCGCAAATGCTCCGTCACTTTGTTCTCCGATTCTGTGTACAGAGTTAGAGGATAATCAGAAAGTCAGACTGCTGGCAGAGGGCGAGATCAAAGCCGGTGAGCCGTTATTTGCAGTAGACGTTTACGAAGAAGCGTAAAAAAATTTGAAACAGCCTCTGGGGTGGAAAAACAAAAACCCCAGGCTGCTTCAATAAAGAGATTAAATGATAAAGTGAGAAATGAACCATCATCAGGGTAAGGATAAGGAGAACAGTATGGCACAGGAATATAAAGGAAAATCCGTTTATAAAGGAATTGTTTTAGGACCGGTTGTAGTATTTAAGAAAAATGATGTACAGGTAAAACGGGGAAAAATCACTGATGCAGAAAGTGAGATCGCCCGCATGCAGGAAGCTGTAACAGCTTCACAGGAGCAGCTTCAGAAATTGTATGACAAGGCAGTGAAAGAAGTTGGCGAAGCCAGTGCAGCAATTTTTGAAGTGCATCAGATGATGCTGGAAGATGAGGATTATCAGGATGCAATCTGCAATATGATCCGCAACGAGATGGTAAATGCAGAATATGCGGTTGCTGTTACCGGAGACAATTTTGCAGAAATGTTTGCCAGCATGGATGATGATTACATGCAGGCGAGATCTGCGGATATCAGAGATATTTCCAACCGTCTGGTCCAGAACCTCTCCGGCAATGCACCGGTAGATATGAACGATATGGAACCGTCTATCATCGTGGCAGATGATCTGTCTCCGAGTGAGACCGTTCAGATGGACAAGGACAAAATCCTCGGATTTGTCACCGTACACGGTTCTACGAATTCCCATACTGCAATCCTTGCCCGGATGATGAATATTCCGGCGCTGATCGGTGTGCCGATGGATCTGGATGCGATGCAGAATGGCATGCAGGCAGTAGTTGATGGCTTTGAGGGCACATTTGTCGTAGAGCCTTCCGAGGAAGTGTGTGAGCAGACAAAAACACGCATGGCAGAGGAAGCGGAAAAGCAGCAGCTTCTGCAGCAGATGAAAGGCCAGGAAACGGTTACAAAAGATGGCAAAAAAGTGCATTTATATGCAAATATCGGAAGTGTGTCCGACATTGCAAGTGTGCTGGACAATGATGCAGAAGGCGTTGGTCTGTTCCGAAGCGAATTTCTGTATCTTGGAAAAACAGATTTCCCGACTGAAGAAGAACAGTTTGCAGCTTATAAGCAGGCGCTGCAGCTGATGGCTGGCAAAAAAGTGGTCATCCGTACGCTTGATATCGGTGCAGACAAACAGGTGGATTATTTTAATCTCGGTGAAGAGGAAAATCCTGCAATGGGTTACCGTGCAATCCGTATTTGCCTGAAACAGCCGGAAATTTTCAAAACACAGCTTCGCGCATTACTTCGTGCAGCTGTCTATGGAAATCTGTCTGTCATGTATCCGATGATCACTTCTACGGAGGAAGTGGAGCAGATTTTTTCCATTGTAGAAGAAGTGCGTGCTGAATTGGAAGCGGCAGAGATTCCGTACAAAATGCCGGAGCAGGGTGTCATGATCGAGACACCGGCAGCGGTTATGATCAGCGATGAACTGGCGCAGATGGTAGATTTCTTCAGTATCGGAACGAATGATCTGACACAGTACACATTGGCCATCGACCGTCAGAATGCGAAATTAGATGATTTTTATAATGCATATCACAAAGCAATTTTACGCATGATCCGCATGGTTGTGGAAAATGCACACAAATATGGAAAATGGGCTGGTATCTGCGGTGAGCTTGGCGCAGACCTGGAACTGACAGATGCATTTATGGAAATGGGTGTGGATGAGCTTTCGGTAGCTCCGTCCATGGTTCTCAAAGTTCGTAAAAACATCTGTGAATACACAGAAAAATAAATATAAAAGCGAATGAAAAGCCGGAGCAGAAAAAGGGCAGCAGCAGATCCTGAGCGGATGTGTGGCTGCTCTTTTTTGATTTGATAGGAAATTACGATGAATTTCCTATCAAACAAAAGCACTTCGTGCAAACGATGCGCACTCGCACGAGAAGAGATTCTTGCTTTGCAAGCGTGCTCGGCGCGGGCAAGAAAGATGTGCTATTGATAATTTTAAACGCGTAAGTGTGAGATAGCACACTTTCTTGTTTTTTGTTTTGTGGGTTTGAAAATGTAGTGTTCTATGCTAAAATACTTTTATCGCAGTTTGAGTTAAAACTCCCACTTTTGCAAGTGGCGAGTGATAGCAAGAATGACGAGGGCATTCTAAATTTAGTGGGAGAAGGAAGAAAAAAGATGTATCGCATATGTAAAGTATTGAACCATAACGGGGTGATTGCTCTTGATATGAACGACAGCAAAGAGTACGTTCTGCTTGGAAAAGGTGTCGGATTTGGAAAGAAAGTAGGAGAGCGTTTTGAGCAGCCGGCAGATTGTACGGTGTATTCCTTACAGGAAACCACTTCACGGGGGGAACCGTCAGAACTGATCAAATCCATCCAGCCGGAATATTTTCAGATAGCAAACCAGATTTTAAATGAGGCGGAAAGGCAGTTTGGAAAAATAGACCGGAGTATTTTATTCCCGATGGCAGACCATATCGCATTTGCAGTGCAGCGTCTGCAAAAAGGAGAACAGATTTCCAATCCGTTAACAGAAGATATCAAGACATTGTTTCATTCGGAATTCAAAGTGGCATCCAGGATCCGACCGATTCTGAGAGAAGAAAAGGGCATTGAGATTGATGACGATGAAGTTGGCTATGTGGCATTACACATTCATTCAGCACTGGAAAAAGAATCTGTTTCCGTGTCTATGCAGATGGCGCAGGCGGTGCGTGACTGTGTGTCATTGATCGAGGATCAGCGCGGTATCCGGATCAATGTGATGTCCTTGAGTTACAACCGTCTGATGAACCATGTGAAATATATGGTTGCCCGGGTGCTCAAAGGAGAATCCCTGAAAGTCAATATGAACGATTACGTACAGCATAATTTCCCGGAGTCCTATGAGCTGGCAACGACAGTCTGTGATCATCTCAGCCATGCATTGCACAAGCAGTTAGAGGAATTGGAAGTCGGGTATCTGGCGATGCATATTGAACGCGTCAGTCAGGATGATGAAAGCTAGAACACCTAAAAGATGTATGGGAGTTGTTTGAGGGGATTGGAATTTGCTATAAAAGAAAGAACCGCAGACTGACATTGCATGTCAATCTGCGGTTCTTTCTTTTATTTTGTTAAATATGCATTTAAAAGCTCAAGTGTATTTTTTACACCATCTACATGAGAACGCTCATAGTTATGGGAGGCATAGACACCCGGACCGATCAGTCCGTGACGGATATCAAAACCGCCTCGCAGTGTTGCTTCCACGTCGGAACCATAGTGCGGATATACGTCAATGGCATAATCGAGATCATTTGCTTTTGCAAGCTCGGACAGTTCTGTCACCAGATCGTAGTTATAAGGTCCGCCGGAGTCTTTGGCACAGATGGAAACCATGTGTTCCGTACAGGTGAGATCATCGCCGACACAGCCCATATCTACACAAAGCATTTCTTCCGTATCAGCAGGAATAAAACTTCCACCATGTCCGACTTCTTCATAAACGGTAAATAATAAGGAAACTTTGCGATTCAAAGTAAGTGCGCCATCAGCAACTTCTTTTGCAACGCCCAGAAGAATAGCGGCAGAAAGTTTGTCATCCAGGAAACGGCTTTTAATATAACCACTTGAAGTTACGACCGTGCGCGGGTCCATTGCGATAAAATCACCGACCTGTATGCCAAGTTCTTTCACATCTTTATCTGTGCTTACATTTTCGTCCAGAAGAATTTCCATATTTTCCTCTGTCGCTTCTACTTTCTGATCCGCTACGTGTGCGGACGGCTCCCTGTTTAATACGACACCGGTGTATATTTTTCCATCTCTTGTGTGCACGGTGCAGTTTTCACCGTCAGCAGTGCACCACTGATGTCCGCCGATGGTAGTTGGGCGCAGGCGTCCGTTGCTTTTGATGGAACGCACCATTGCGCCAAGCGTATCCACATGGGCAGCAAGGATCAATGGACTTCCTTCCCCACCGAGTGTTATAAGGATATTGCCCTTGCGGGAACATTCCGGCGTATATCCCATTTCTTCCAATGTGGAAATCAGATAGTGGCTCACTTCTTTTGTAAATCCTGACGGACTTGGAATAGAAGTCAGCTGCTTTAGCTGATCCGTAATAAAAGTAATAGTTGAATTTTCCATAATCAAACTCCTTAATAGTATATTTTTGATCTGTATGAATTATATGATTCATACATTTATAGCAAAGTAGTTTTCTCTGTTATTCTATAACGAAATAGAAAATAATTCCAGTACAAAAATAGGGCAGCGTCAGCTATGGCACAGTATGGAGTGAACGAAATGTGGTGGTATAGGGCAGCGTCAGCTGCGGCACCGTTTGGAGTGGATGAAATGCGGAGGCTGGCAGGAGGACATGCACAAAGGACGGTAGGGCATTTTTCGTTGCAGGAGCGAGCATAGCCTGCCTCCGGGAGTGTGTCTGAGCACGCTGTTTTTGCGTGCGAGTTCGCAGGAGGAGGCGGAGATAAGCGGCGCAGCGTATGCAGAAAAATGTCCGTGTCCGTGTGCATGTCCTCTGCCAGCCCCCATTTCAGGAAGGTAAAATTATACAAAAAAACCGGATTTTTCAGTACTGACTTTTGCCTGTTTTTACTTTATTATGGAAAAAAATCTGTAAAATATGGACAAAAGGAGGAAAAATGTACGCGTATCAAAAACAGCTGTCCGAAAAATAAATACAAAAAACAGCTATTTTGGTTGACCATTATGTAAAAAACGGGTATAATATAGAATATTGTCGACAATTTACAATAGTAAAGTATTAGAGAATGTACAAATTGGCGACAGCGTGACGTATGAGAATGAGAGAGGAAAGGTGTAAAAAATGGCAAAGTACACAGTACGAAGAGTCTTAATGGCGATTGTTACGGTGCTGGTAGTTGCATGTGTTACGTTTTTCTTGATGAATGCAATCCCGGGAAATCCGTGGTTATCTGAGAAAACTCCGACACAGGCCACCATCGACGCTTTAAATGCTAAATACGGACTTGACCAGCCCCTGATCGTTCAGTTGGGCAAATATCTCGGAAATCTTTTTCACGGAGATTTCGGTACATCAATCAAAATGCAGAAAAACCGTGCAGTTTTGGATATCATCAAAGACATGTTCCCGGTTTCTGCAAAAATCGGCGTGTTTGCGCTTTTATGGGCAATTGCAGTCGGACTTCCGCTTGGATGTCTGGCAGCTTACAAAAGAGGTACATGGGTAGACAGCTTCCTTAGAGTTGTATGTACAATCGGTATCTCCATGCCTGGATTTGTAGTGGCAACAATGTTACTGCATACATTATGTGGGGGTATTCCGGGAGTAAAAGTTTTCCCGGCATTATTTGACGGAACACCAAAGAGTTATGTCCTGCCATGTCTGGCACTGGGATTTTACCCGATGTGTTATCTGTCACGACAGACCAGAACAGCAATGCTGGATTCCATCAATCAGGAATATATTAAGACAGCACGTGCAAAAGGTCTGAAAAACAACAAGATTATTTTCAAACATGCACTGAGAAATGCACTGATCCCGGTTATTACTTACCTGGGACCGCAGATTGCATTTACACTGTGCGGCGGTATGGTTGTTGAACAGGTATTTTCCATCCCGGGACTGGGCCGTTACTTTATCCAGGCTATCCAGACCCGTGATTATCCGTTGATCATGGGAACCACTATTTTCCTGGCTTCCTTCATCATCATCATGAACCTGATTGTTGACCTGTGCTACAAACTGGTAGACCCGCGTATCAATCTGGCGAAGGGAGGAAATTAAGCATGTCTGGAAAGAAAAGATTTCAAAAGCCAGGCTCTCTTCAACCGAATATTGATGATATTTTAGAGTGGAGCAAATTACCGGAGGACGCTTTTGATGCAGCGAGCCAGCAGGAAAAGGAAAGCTTTATCAAAGATCGTAAGAGTGTTTCCTATTGGGCAGATGCATGGCGTCGTCTCCGTAAAAATAAAGTGGCAATGGTTGCCCTTGCAATCATCATTGCATTGGTTATTTTCGGATTTGTGGGACCGAGCGTGGTTCCTTATACTTATAAGCAGCAGGTACGTGGCTCTGAGGCATTACATCCATGGCATTACACACTGGAAGACCAGCAGAAGATCAATGATTACATGGAAGAGAAAAATGAGACTGCAAACCTGACACCGGATGAGGCAGTTGAGAAGGCAAGAGCCGAAGCAGAAGCAGAAGGCAAAGAGTTAAGCCGTATTGAAGAGTCTAAAATCCGTGCGAAGGCAAGTGTTGCCGAGCAGAAAGAGAGCGAAGAGCACATTACTGAGAGTGAAGCAGCCAAAGCCTTGGGCATCAAGTACAAAGCATTTGGTTATTCCACGCAGGAACTTCAGAAAAAAGCAGATGGTGAGAAAGTATTCCCGCATGTGTTTGGTACAGATGACCAGGGACGTGATATCATGGTCCGTGTCATGGTGGGAACAAGAATTTCTATCATCGTAGGTGTATGTGCGGCAATCATCGTACTGATCATTGGTGCATTATATGGATCAGTTTCCGGTTACTGCGGCGGCGCAGTAGATACGGTAATGCAGCGTATTGTTGAGGTCATCTACTCCATTCCGGAGATGCTGATCATCCTTCTGCTTTCCGCAACATTAAAACCGGCTTTGGAGCAGTTCCAGAACTCCGGTAACGGTCCGATGCAGAATCTGGTAACGGTTCTCGGACCAAACCTGATCTCCATGTTTATCGCATTCGGTTTATTATACTGGGTAACCATGAGCCGAATCATCCGTGGACAGATCCTTCAGTTAAAACAGCAGGAGTATGTAACAGCAGCCCGCGCCCTTGGTGCAAAAGGCGGTCGTATCATTAGCAAGCATCTGCTCCCGAACTGTATCGGACAGATCATTACAACGACATTCCTGCAGATTCCATCCGCAATCTTCCTGGAATCCTTCCTTTCTTTCATCGGTGTAGGTGTATCTGCTCCGTTGACAAGTTTAGGTTCTATGTGTTCTGAGGCTTTAAGTGGTCTGAGCACATATCCGTACAGATTATTTATCCCGGCAGGAATCCTGAGTCTTATGATCCTGGCTCTGAACCTGTTCGGTGACGGACTTCGCGATGCATTAGATCCGAAGCTGAAGAAATAAGGAGAGGAGGAGACGATATGGAACAGGAAAAGAAAAATGATAAACTGTTAGAGGTCAGAGATCTCAAGGTCTCTTTCTTTACTCCGGCAGGAGAAGTGAAAGCAGTAAACGGAATTTCATATGACGTAAACTACGATGAGGTTATGGGTGTCGTAGGTGAGTCCGGTTCCGGTAAAAGTGTGGAAGCATATTCTATCATCGGATTACTTCAGAATCCGGGTAAAGTAGTGGGAGGCTCCATTACTTTTGAGGGACAGGATATGCTGTCAAAAACCAAGGACGAGATGATCGAATTCCGAGGTAAAGAAGTAGCAATGATCTTCCAGAACCCGATGACCTGTCTGAATCCGGTATATACCATCGGAAATCAGCTGGTTGAGGCTCTGAAAGCACATGATAAAAATGTCAGCAAAGAGGATGCTGAGAAGCACGCAATGAAAATGCTGGAAGAAGTAGGTATCAATAACGTGGAAAAACGTATGAAGCAGTACCCGCATGAACTTTCCGGTGGTATGCGTCAGAGGGTTATGATCGCCATGGGTCTGATCTGTCATCCGAAGCTTCTGATCGCCGATGAGCCGACAACTGCGCTGGATGTAACCATCCAGGCACAGATTCTGGAGCTGATGAAGAAACTTCAGAAGCAGAATCACATGGGTATTATCTTTATCACACATAACCTTGGTGTTGTTGCTGAGGTATGTGACAAAGTATCCGTTATGTATGCAGGTAAAATGGTAGAGCAGGGACCGGTGGATGATATTTTCTATAATCCGGGTCATCCTTATACCAAAGGTCTGCTTCGTTCCATGCCGCGTGTAGATGCAGAGAGCTATGAGCGTCTGATCCCGATCGAGGGTACACCGGTTGATATGCTGAATCCGCCGGAGGGATGTCCGTTCGCACCGCGTTGTGAGCATGCGATGAAGATCTGTCTGCAGAAGATGCCGCCGTATGTTGCAATGGGTGAGAACCATCGTGCTGCATGCTGGCTGCGTGTTCAGGATTGTCTGGAAGAAGCAAAAAAAGGTAATACTGAGACAGCGAATATTGAAAAAACGGAGGTAGACAGCCATGAGTGAGAAAAATGATGTACTCGTTCAGGTTGATCACCTGAAGAAATATTTCCCGGTAAAGGGAATGAAAGGACCTGGTGTACAGGCGGTAGAAGATATCTCTATTTTCATCAAACGCGGTGAGACACTTGGTCTGGTAGGAGAGTCCGGTTGTGGTAAGACCACACTGGGCCGTACCATCCTTCAGTTGCACGAGCCGACTTCCGGAAAAATTGTTTACGATGGTGAGACAATTTTCGAGGGACAGGATCCGTGGCAGAGAGATGCAGAGGGAAATCTGCATCCGGTAAAAGTACCAAAAGCAAAAAAAGTAGACATGCTTCCATACAGACGGAAAATGCAGATCATTTTCCAGGATCCTTCCGCAAGTCTGGATCCGCGTATGACAGTTGGTGAGATTATCGGTGAGGCACTTGACATTCACAAGCTTTGTCCGAACAAACAGGATCGTACCGACCGTATCAAAGAACTGCTTGGCAGAGTTGGTCTGAATACAGAGCATGCAAACCGTTATCCGCATGAGTTCTCCGGTGGACAGCAGCAGCGTGTCGGCATCGCCCGTGCACTTGCAGTAAGACCGGAATTCATCGTTTGTGATGAGCCGATTTCCGCGCTGGATGTTTCCATTCAGTCACAGGTTGTAAATATGCTGGAAGATATGCAGGAAGAGATGGGACTGACCTATCTGTTCATCGCGCATGATCTGTCCGTTGTTCGTCATATTTCACACCGTATCGGCGTAATGTATCTTGGAACTATGGTAGAGCTGGCAGAAAGCTACGAGCTGAACCGCCATCCGTTACATCCGTATTCACAGACACTGCTTTCCGCAGTACCTGTTCCGGATCCGGAGGTAAGCAGAAGCAGACAGCGTATCGTTCTGGAAGGTGATATTCCTTCTCCGATGAATCCGCCAAGCGGATGCCGTTTCCATACACGTTGTCCATATGCAATGGATAAATGTAAAGAATGTGTTCCGAAATTCAAGGAATACGAGAAGGGACACTGGGTGGCCTGCCACCTGTTAGAGCAGTAGGATACTGCGGTTGTCTTGTTTGAGACTGTTCTCACTTTTTTGTGGGAGCAATTGGGATTGGGTAATGCAGGGTAGTCCTGTTTTATCAATAAATTTATAAAGGAGAGTACTATGAAAAAGAGATTGGTATCAGTTGTATTAGTTGCAGCTTTCGCTTTTTCCATGCTTGCGGGCTGTGGAAGCGACAACAGCGCATCTAAAGACAACAACAAAACATCTGCAGATGCAGAGCAGACAGCAACCAACAGTGGTGATGGATTCAACATTACTGTAAACTTCGCATCCGAGCCGATGACAATGGATCCGGCCCTGAACTCCTCCGTAGATGGAGCTGTCATGGCAAACCATTTATTCGAAGGTCTGATGAAATGGGAGAGCACAGGAGAAGAAGTTGAAGGTTCTGACGGAACTTGCGATGGTGCAAAACTTACTTACGGTCAGGCTGAGAGCTATGACAAAACAACAAATGATGATGGAACTGTAACATACACCTTCCACCTTCGTGATGGCATCAAATGGTCTGACGGAAAAGAGGTTACAGCAGGCGACTTTGAGTATGCTTGGAAACGTCTGGTTAACCCGGCTACAGCAGCAGATTACAACTACATGCTTGATTGTGTTGTAAATGCAAACGAGATCATGGCTGGTGAGAAAGATCCTTCTGAGTTAGCTGTAAAAGCAGTGGATGACAAGACATTTGAAGTAACTTTAACAACAGATCTTCCATATTTTGAAGAGCTGTGTGCATTCCCGGCTATGATGCCTGTACGTCAGGACATCATCGAGGCTAACGGAGATCAGTGGACATTTGATCCTTCTACATACATCTCCAATGGTCCATACAAACTGACAGAGTGGACACATAACTCACAGATCGTAATGGCAAAAGATGAGAACTACTACGATTATGAGAACCTTGGACCGGATACTCTGACATTCAAACTGATGGATGATACAAACGCTATGCTTTCCGGTTTCAAATCCGGCGAGCTTGATTACATCCAGGAGGCTCCACAGGCAGAACTTCCGAACCTGATCGCTTCCGGCGATATGAAGATCGTAGATTACCTTGGAACATATTATGTATGCTTCCAGACACAGAAAGCTCCTTTCGACAATCCGAAAGTACGTGAGGCATTCACACTGGCTGTTGATCGTAACTACATTGTTGAAAAAGTAACTCAGTCCGGACAGGTTGAGGCCAGTGCATATGTACCAAGCGGTATCTCTGATGCTGAGGAAGGTTCTGACTTCCGTAAGGTTGGTGGAGATTACTATGATCCGACAAAAGATGCTTATGAAGCAAACTGTGAGAAAGCTAGACAGCTCCTTGCAGAGGCTGGTTACCCGAACGGCGAGGGATTCCCGGTTGTAGAATATCTGTACAACACAAGTGATGCTCATAAAGCAGTTGCTGAAGCACTTCAGAACATGTGGGAGCAGGAACTTGGCGTAACAGTTACACTGAACAACCAGGAGTGGGCATCCTTCCTTCAGACACGTAAAAACGGTGATTACTCTATCGCACGTAACGGATGGATTTCTGATTACAATGATCCGGTTTCCTTCCTTGATATGTGGGTAACAGGCGGCGGAAATAACGACGCTCAGTACGCTAACCCGGATTACGATAACCTGATCAACCAGGCAAAAGCTGAATCTGATCCTGCTGCACGTATGAAACTGTTACATCAGGCAGAGGACATCTTAGTAGGTCAGGATTACGTAGTTGATCCGCTGTACTTCTATACACAGAAATATATGCTGCGTGATGGAATCGAAGGCATGTACTACACACCACTGGGATACTTCTTCTTTGGATATTGTACACAGTCTAAGTAGTAAATGACATGAAAAGGAATCCTGCTTGCAGGATTCCTTTTTTAAAAAAGAAAATTTTGTTTTTGTGTTATGAGGAGAATTTTATCAGTGAGAAGCACGCAGACACGGACAATTTTCTATCTGCGCTGCGCCGCTTATCTCCGATTGCTTCCGTGAACTCGGCTGCAAGATCAGCAGCCTCAGACACACTCACGCAATCGGACTATGCTCGCTCCGATGACGAAAATTGCCCTACCGTCTTGCGTTGCTTCTCACTGATGAAAATTCTCATCTACACAATGGCAATATTTTTCAGTCAGTCAGATAAATATTATAATAAGATTTTAGTGAAAAGAATACGAGTAATATAGGCGTACTTTTTTCAATGAAATTTTATTACCAGAATAATAAATTACTTTATATATAAATACATAGGAGTAATTGCTTTAGGAGGATTTACTATGCGAGCTTATGAAAGATTATTAAATTATGTGAAAGTCTGGACAACCAGTGATGAAGAGAGCACCACTTCTCCGACAACGGAGCGTCAGTTTGATCTGGCAAAACTTCTGGTGAAAGAAATGAAAGAGATTGGCATCGAAGATGCTATGATGGACGAGTATGGTTATGTCTATGGACATATTCCGGCAACTCCTGGATATGAAGATCGTACAGCCATTGGTTTTATCGCACATATGGATACTGCACCGGATTATAGTGGAGAAAATGTAAATCCACAGATTATTGAAAACTATGATGGTAAGGATGTGACTCTTGGAACTTCAGGAAGAATACTGACGACAAAAGATTTTCCGGCATTGAAGGAAATGGCTGGAAGAACGCTGATCACCACAGATGGAACAACTTTGCTGGGTGCGGACGACAAAGCCGGTATTGCTGAAATTCTGACAGTCGCTGAGGAGTTATTAAAAGGTGAGATCCCTCATGGAAAAGTCTGCATCAGCTTTACGACAGATGAGGAAGTTGGAAGTGGCGCCTGCCATATGGATCTGGAGCGTTTCGGCGCACCGTATGCTTATACTGTAGACGGAGGTCCGGAAGGAGAAATCCAGTTTGAGAATTTTAATGCTGCTTCCGCTGAGTTTGCTATTCATGGTGTCAATGTGCATCCGGGCGAAGCAAAGGACATTATGGTCAATTCCATGAAGATTGCCATGGAATTACAGAGTATGCTTCCAGAGCAGGAAGCACCGGAGCACACGGAAGGATATGAAGGATTTTTCCATCTTATGGAAATGAACGGAAGTGTGGAAGAGACGACGATGAGCTATCTGATCCGTGAGTTTGACGCAGATAAATACGAAGCACGTAAGGCATTGATGCAGGAAATCACAGCTTCTTTAAATAAAAAATATGGTGAGGGAACCGTAGAGCTGAATCTGCAGGATTCCTATCGCAATATGCGTGAAAAAATCGAGCCGTGCATGCAGCTGATCGATTATGCAGTTCAGGCTTGTAAAGATGCGGATGTTACACCGGATATCGTTCCAATCCGCGGAGGTACAGATGGTGCAAGATTGAGCTTTGTGGGACTTCCGTGTCCGAACCTTGGAACCGGCGGTTATGGATTCCACGGTGCATATGAGCATATTTCCGCAGAGGGAATGGATAAAGCGGTAGCTATTATTAAAAATATCATATCTAATATGGAATGATCCCCGTTTCTGCAGAAGGTGAAAAAACGGAGTGTTGAGAGCATTCCGGAGAATCGTACATATAATTGTTTGTTGAAAAAAGAGTAAGAAAGAGTGGTAAGTTTTATGGGTGCATTATTGTATCAGACGTTAAGAGAGAGCATTGTGGATGCGATTCGCAGCAAAATTTTTAACCATGAGATCAAACCCGGACAGCGCATTGTGGAATTAGAACTGGCGAAAGAATTTCATACGAGCCGGGGACCGATCCGTGAGGCACTTCGCCAGCTGGAGAATGAAGGAATTATTGTGTATACAAGAAACGTAGGCTGTTCTGTGAAAGAACTCTCCTTTGAAGACTCCTATGAGGTGTATCTGCTGAGAACCAATTATGAGGTCATCAGTGTGCGGTTTCTTCATGGAAAAATGCCGGAGGAATCCATGCAGCATCTGGAAGATATTCTGAAACGTATGAAAAATCTGACGGCAGAGGAATTCGACCAGGTATTTGAATGTGATAATGAATTTCATGAAGAACTGGTAAAAATGTGTGGTATGTCACGGGTTCAGAAAGCATGGAAAGAGCAGTACTACGGTAATCTCTTCGCAGGATATGATCTGGTGCAGGATAAAGAAGCTATCGCAAAACGACAGTATGCATCGCATAAAATCATTTATGATGCATGTGTGGCAGGAGATTGTGAAGCAATCTGTAAGGCCATCAAAGACCATTACTGGAGAACCATCGGTGAAATGATGCGTGAACAAAATGTGGATGCGCCAGATCTTGAGCGTGGCTGGGACTGTGCGTTTTAGGCATCGTGGGTTCTTTTGTGGTGAATATAGGTAAGGAAGAAAATCAGCTTTATTTTGTCTCGGTCGCTAAAACAAGCGCTCCTTGAGAAAAATAAAGCTGATTTTTCGATTTACGTTATCCAGAACCGTAAATTTTGCATATTTTATACTATGATTACAGTGTGAAAAGCACGGAATAATCCATGTAATCATAATAGATCAGCTGCAAGTCTTGTATGAAGTCTCACATGCGTTCGACTTGAAATGCATTCGACTTGATCTGATAGAGCCTTCGGTGAATGTGCCGAAGAAAGGAAGGTAATAATATGGCAAGGTTTACGAATCAGGCGCAATTGCGTTACGGGGATTCCGTGGCGAATTCAAATATTGCAGTAGGGGAAATTCTGGAAGTGCTGTCTGCGACAAAGACAGCGGTCAGGAAAGTTTATGCACAGGACGATACAGTGACATATCTGATCAGCGTAGTAAATTCCGGCAGCGTGCCGCTGAATGGTCTGACACTGGAGGACAATCTTGGAACGTATGCCTTTGCAACGACAACGCTGACGCCTCTTTCTTATGTGGCAGATACAATTAATTACTATGTCAATGGCGTATTGCAGCCAAAACCGACGGTGGCAGCAGGAGCACCGCTGACTGTTAGCGGTTTAAATATCCCGGCAGGCGGAAATGCATTACTTGTGTATGAGACAAAGCCGACGGAATATGCACCACTGGCAGAAGAGTCAGAGATTACGAATACTGCGACGATTTCTGGTGGAGGCATTACACCAGTGAACGTGAAAGAAAGCATTCAGGCTTTGAGTGAACCGGTGCTGACGATCACAAAATCTGTGAGCCCGGTTCCGGTAACAGAAAATGGCACATTGACGTATACGTTTTTAGTCCAGAATAACGGAAATACCGCGGCAGCAGCAGGAACCGCAGCAGTCATCACGGATGATTTTGATCCAATTCTGAAAAATCTGACGGTATCCTTCAATGGAACCGCATGGACAGAAGGCGTGGATTACACCTACGATGAGACAACCGGAAGTTTTGCAACCATCGCCGGAAAAGTAACCGTGCCTGCGGCAGAATATGCCCAGGATCCGGTCACCGGCATCTGGATCACAAATCCTGGCATCAGCACGCTGATCGTAACAGGCACAGTATAAAAAAGCAACGATTCTTCGGAATCGTTGCTTTTTAGACGAAAGTCGTAATTTGAGTGGTTGACTCAGTTTTTTCCCTTTCGTATAATAGTTATTCGAAACATATTAATTTATCGAAAAGTGGAGCATAAAACAGGAGTGTGCAGAACAAATATGAAAAACGTACTGAAGATATTTCGAAGAGATTTGAAGCGGCTGCTTCGAAATCGTGCGGCAGTGCTGGTACTGGGCGGCGTATGTCTGTTACCGTCGTTGTATGCATGGTTTAATATTGCGGCGAATATGGATCCCTATGGAAATACAAAAGGCATTAAGGTGGCTGTCGCAAATTGTGATGAGGGCGCCGATACAGCGCAGATGTCACTGGATGCGGGAGCCACGATCATTGATAATCTGAAGGAAAATAAGAAGCTTGGCTGGACTTTTGTGGATGAGGAGAAAGCCATTGAGGGCGTAAAATCGGGTGCCTACTATGCAGCCATTGTTATTCCGGAGAATTTCAGTGATTCACTGCTGAGTATTTTATCCGGAGACGTTAAGAAGCCGCAGCTGGATTACTATATTAATGAAAAGAAAAATGCAATTGCACCGAAGATCACAGATACGGGTGCCACGACATTGCAGCAGCAGATCAACGATACTTTTTCATCTGTGGCTTCTGAAGCGATTTCAGAGATGGTCAGTACATCTGCCGAAAACCTGACAGTGGATGTGGACAATACCAATTCGGAATTGCTCAGTTCTATTTCTGCTGTGCGGGAGAATCTGGCCGGTTATCAGAATGTGTTGGATCATTTCCGGGAAACAGTAGGAAGTTCGGATTCACTGATCCAGGATACCCTGTCTTCGTTGGAAAAGGTGAAAAAATCAGCTGCATCTGTATCTGATACGCTGGATCAGAGCACGGATCTGCTGGGGGAGAGCCGGAAGGCAGTTTCTGATTTTTCGGCGGTATTTTCTGACAGTCTGACAAGCGGAGATCTGTTTTTGAATGATGCGTATATTACTGCATCGATCAAACTGGGAAATCTGGAATCGAAAGTGACCCAGGTGAATACATCTGTGGGTGGCGGCCTCGATTCGGTGGCGGATTTAAATCAGAAAAATCAGCAGATTCTGGATGAACTTGCAAAATTGCAGGGAAGTATCGCAAACGATTCACAGATTTCAGCAACGATCACAGAGCAGATCGCAAATCTGCAAAAGCAGAATCAGGAGATTGGCCAGGTGCTTGATTCTCTGGACAAAAGTAATTCAGCCATCGCAGATATGGTAACTACTTCGCAAAATACCAGACAGAATCTGGAACAGATTATGGGAAACAGTCGGGATGATCTGAAAAATTACCGCAGTACTCTGACGCAGTCTACTGTTCCGCAGATCAGTCAGTCTCTGGATGGACTGGCAACGGTCAGTGGAGAAATGTCTGCAACATTATCAGGAATCACGCCGATGGTAGATCAGCTGAGCACGATGCTGCAGCAGCTGCAGACCAGTCTGGATGACAGCGTGAATGCGCTGACCAAAACTGGTTCTGCACTGGAGAAGGTCGATGCACAGCTGGAAACAGTACAGACGGATATTAAGGCAATGCAAAGTTCTGAGGCTTATCAGGAAATTTTAGAACTGGAAGGCATTGATGCCGAGGCTATTTCCGATTTTATGGCATCTCCGGTGTCTATTAATTCTGAAGTGTTGTATGATGTGGAAAATTATGGAACCGGTATGACACCATTTTATACAAACCTTGCACTTTGGGTAGGCGGTCTGATTCTGGTTTCTATCCTAAAGCAGGAAGTGGATAAGGATGAGGAAGTATCTGATTTTTCCAATACCAGTGCATATTTCGGCAGATGGCTGCTGTTTGTTGTACTTGCAGTAATCCAGGGATTTATTGTCTGCATCGGTGATATTGTATTGTTGAAAGTGCAGTGTGTACACCCGGTACTGTTTGTGGCGAGTGGCATGTTCTGTTCGTTTATCTATGTAAATATTATTTTCGCAATGGCGCTTACGTTCAAGCATATCGGAAAAGCATTGGGTGTATTTCTGATCATTTTGCAGATTCCGGGTTCCTCCGGTACGTATCCGATCGAGATGATGCCTGGATTTTTCCAGAAACTTAATCCTTTCTTGCCATTTACGTATTCTATCCGTGGTATGCGTGAGTGCATCGCAGGATTTTACGAGAATACTTATGTGAAAAATATGGCAGTGATGTTTGTATTTTTAGCACTGGCGCTCTTTATTGGTCTGGTGCTCCGGCCGCTGCTGATGAATCTGAATCATCTGTTTGACCGTCGTCTGGAAGAGACAGAAATGATGGTAGGTGAGACCGCCGGAAGTGAAAAACAGCTTCCGCAGATGCAGCTGATGCTTGAAATCTTGATGCGGGATGATTTGACAAAACGCCGTTTTCTGGAAAAATCCGGAAAGTTTGAATTGAAATATCCGAAAATGGTGCGCATTGGATTCGCGGGAATCCTTGTGATACCACTTGTATTTTTAATTTTATCCTTTGTATTACCGGCTAAATTTGTATTTCTGGTGCTCTGGATCATTTCACTGATCGCACTGGTAGTATATCTGATCTGTGTGGAGTATGTGCATGACCGTATTGTACGTCAGCTGGAGATGAGCGGACTGGAACCGGAAGAACTGGTAAAAAAGATTAAGGAGGGAGACATCTGATGAAAAATGTATGGAAAATTTTTCAGCGGGATATGATGCGTATCCGCAATAATGTCATTGCGCTGGTTGTCATCATTGGTATCAGTGTCGTTCCCTGCCTGTATGCGTGGTTCAATATTGCAGCCAGCTGGGATCCGTATTCCAACACCGGAAATCTGAAGGTGGCTGTAGCCAGCGTAGATGAAGGATATGAGGGAAGTCTGATTCCGATTGAAATCAATATCGGTGATAAAGTGTTGTCTGCTTTGCGGGAAAATACCCAGATGGAGTGGGTGTTTACCACAGAGGAAAAAGCTACCAGTGGAGTGAAATCCGGAAAATATTATGCAGCGATCGTGATTCCGAAGGATTTCAGTAACAAGATGATGAGTGTTTTTTCTGAAAAGGTGGAAAAACCGGAGATTACATATTATTCCAATGCCAAGGAAAATGCCATTGCACCGAAGGTAACAGATAAAGGAGCCGGTGCAGTGCAGCGTCAGGTAAATGAGGTATTTATCGAGACGGTTTCAGATACAACACTGACGGTACTGCAGGCAGTTTCCAATATGACACAAGCCAGTGGTGCGGAGACGATCGTGGCTAATCTGAATACAAACCTGAATCAGATTGCAGGAGATCTGACCGCTTCTGCCGGTTTGCTGGAATCTTTTTCGGATATGACAGGTTCCGCGCAGAAACTGCTGCATTCTACTACGGAATTTCTGCAAACTGCGCAAGAGCAGACGAAGGAGAGCAGGCAGACATTTCAGGAGACATCAAAAACATTTTCCAGTCTGGATGATTCCATGGATGCGGCCGCAGACAGTGTTGGAACAGCACTGAAATCTGCAGAAAATGTGTATGATCAGATGGATCAGGTGATTTCAGATGCTTTTGAAGATGAGAATGCGGATGCACAGCAGATCGCATCCACGCTGGATACGCTGGCCGGTCAGGTAGGAAATGTGGTGACTGCCTATACTTCAGTCCGGGACTCTGTAGCAGCAGTTGCAGATAAATATCCGGAGACATCCCCACTAGTTGACGCAATTGTGGTTCGGATGGATACTTCCATTCAGCAGCAGAAAAATCTGCAAAGTGAGTTACAAAACAGTGCAAAAGGCCTGCGGGATACCACAACCGATCTGAGTACTGCCCGGAGTGAGTTAAAGGATCTGACAGCAAAGAATCAGGAAAATATATCCGGTGTGTCTGCAAGTTATAAATCTTCGGTACAGAAATCATTAAATCAGCTGTCAGCGTCCCTGACATCTTCCAAACAGGAGATTTCCGGTTTGCTGTCGCAGCTGGATCAGAGTGCCAGCGGCATTTATAAACTGACAGATACAGCAGATTCTGATCTGTCAGAAATCCAGAAAGTACTGGGAGATTCTGCTGAACTGCTGACGGCAGCTTCTGACCGGATTGCAGATACGACAGCAAAGCTGGATGAGATGGAAGCGAGCGGAGATTTTTCAGAACTGAAATCTTTGATTTCCGGGGATAAATCTGCAATCAGTACATTTTTGGCAGCGCCTGTCTCACTGGATACGCACAAGATATATGAAATTGCTAATTATGGTTCTTCTATGGCTCCGTTTTATTCCGTATTGTCGATCTGGATCGGTGGCATTGTTCTGGTAGCGATGCTGAAAGTCAATGTATCTGAGAATTGCACGAAAGGATTAAAAAATGTCAAGCTGCATCAGATTTATTTCGGACGTTTTATTACATTTATGATCGTTGGTTTGTTCCAGAGTACATTGATCGCTTTAGGTGATCTGCTCTATCTGGGGATTCAGTGTGAGCATCCGTTTTTGTTCCTGCTGGGCTGCTGGTTCTCAAGCCTGGTATTTGTAAACATTATTTATACGCTGACGGTGTCGCTGGGAGACATTGGAAAAGCGGTCAGCGTCATTCTGCTGGTTGTGCAGGTAGCCGGAACCGGTGGAACCTTCCCGATCGAGGTAGCGCCGTCCTTCTTCCGTGCGGTTTATCCGCTACTTCCATTTACACACAGTATGGCTGCGCTGCGGGAGACGGTGGGAGGCATGTATGGCATGAATTACTGGATCGATCTTGGAAAACTTGCAATATTCTTAGGTATTTCCCTGATCGTCGGGCTGGTGCTTCGCAAACCGATCATCAAGGCAAATGATGCTTTTACAGAAAAACTGGAAGAGACAAAGCTTATGTAATGCTCCAGGTGGATGTAAATTTACGGAAATTATGTTCATGAATATAAAAAGAAATCCCCGTTGTTACTGAAAGATATAAGTAACAGCGGGGATTTTTTGTGAATAACCGTTCTTTTTACAGATTATCTTCGTGATCATTCATATAAGAAAGAATAAAAGCAATGTGCGCCTGATAATCTTCGCATTCGTTCTGCATAATGGAAACCGCTTTTTTTACTTTATTCAGTACCGTATTGCGGTGCTGGAAAATAGCGGTGGCCGTCTGGTTGATATTTCGTCCGTTTTTCAGAAATTGCATAAAAATATAACACAGATCGCCGTTGTGGGTTTCATCGTACTGGCGCAGCACTTCGTAGCAGGGAGAAGCCATGATTTTGTCCATACCGGCTTTTTTTAATTCCTGCAGAAGATACCGGGTGTAACTGCTGGAAAAATGATAAAAAGCGGGAGTACTGTTCTCTGAACCGCTGGTAGCAAGATTCAATGCTTCTCTGGCCTGGATAGCGGCAGTTGGCAGATCCATCAGGGAGAAGAAGGTATTGCTGATGCCGCACTCAAAGTACCGGTTCCGGAAGTTTTTCTGGAAAATCGTTTCTTCTTCCGGCGTCAGGAAGGTGGCATAGCTTTCGTTCTCGCTGTTATTTTTCAATATATAAAGAGTGTTTTGATATACAAATGGTTTCAACTGCGGAATCGAGGTCCGCAGATTCCAGCTGACAAAGGAAAAAGGAAGATCCTGTTCCCCGTTGTAGCGGATGACCGCGAGCATAAAGCGCCCATTCATGGTCAGATCGGGAATATAACCAAGCTGATCCTCAATCTGTTGCTGCGGGGTCTCCGGATGCTCTAAAATATCGTGGAAGACCGGCTCATAAATTTCAGAAGAAGACCGGTTGGTAAAACGTTTCTGCTGGAAAAACAGCTGCAGGTTTTCGGTCACGATATTCATCAGATAGAGGTAATTTGTCCTCGGATGAACGGCACAGTGAAAAATCAGTGCATAGCCGACGGTATGATTGTTTGCTTTGAAGCGGTACATCATACTGTAGTAGCAGTCATGGGTGGTCAGACTGTACCAGCTGACCAGCGGATTTTCCGTCTGCTCTGAGGTGGAGATGAGTCCGTCCTGACGCAGCCGCTCCATGATCTGTGGTGTCACATAACCGGCAGACAGAATGGATTCCATGATCGGATCACTGACTTCCGGATTTTTGAGGTAACCAAGGATAGAGTAATTGCGATCCAGTACCACCATCGGGTGAACAAGAAAATCTCTCGACAGGTTCAAAAGATCCTGCAGGGATTTTTGCTGGATCAGCATCAGATGAAAGTTTTTGTCCCAGACATCAAAATCATGAAAGATCTTCAAAATCCGATTGAACACAAGCGGAAAAGACTCGTCGGTATACAAAAGAATCATGGAAAGACCGGATGGAAAATCGGATGTATGGAGTTTTTCATCCTGACAGATACACAGGAACGTACAGTTTGACTGCAGATTCTGGTCTGAAGTCCGGCTTAAAGCTGTTAAAAGCACCTGATCTGCAACCAGATAGAGTTCATTTTCATAAGTTCCGGCAAGCTGCGTCTGATCAAAAAGCTGTACACCGTCAAAGCTGCAGGTCAGATCAATATTCCGGCTTTCATATATGCTGTTGGCAGAAAGCTGATATAAAAGTACGTTTAATGGTATCCGCATAAAAATTCTCCTGTATGATTTGTCACATGGCAAAAATGCTGTGATCTTATCATTTGAATATTTGAACATCTGTCAGTTGAAAAACAGATGACGCTCATGCGCTCATTATACCACGATATGCAAATGTGTGAATAGCATATTTTTAAAGTATATTTTTGTATTTATTGACATACAAAGATGAGATGTATTGTATTAATATAGATACAAAAGTACAAGGAGTATAAATGGGAGGTATAATCATGAACTTTTTTACACCGGCCGAAGTGGCCAAAAATTACATCGCAACCGGAAAAGGTAAGGTAAATACACCGATTCCGAAAATGATCATCCTTGCGATCCTGGCAGGTGCATTCATCGGATTTGGTGGTGTCGGAGCAACCACCGTTGCAGTGTCCATCACAGAACCGTCTCTTGGAAAATTTATTGGAGCCTGTGTATTCCCGGGTGGGCTGACGATGGTTCTGATCGCTGGAAGTGAACTATTCACCGGTAACTGTCTGTTGACGATTCCGCTTCTGGAGAAAGAGATCACTGTAAGCCAGATGCTGAAAAACTGGGTGATCGTGTACATCGGCAACCTGATCGGTGGAATCCTGGTAGGTGCAGGCGTTGCGTTCAGTCATCAGCCGTCTCTGTTTGGAAATGGAATGGCCGTATCGGTATTATCTACGGCAGTAAGCAAATGTTCCATGCCGTTTAGTGATGCATTTATCAAAGGCATTCTCTGTAACTTCCTGGTATGTACCGCTGTATGGATTTCCTTTGCGGCAAAGGAAGTAGTCAGCAAGATCGTGGGGCTGTTTTTCCCGATCATGATGTTTGTGCTCTGTGGATTTGAGCATAGTATCGCAAATATGTATTACATCAGTGCAGGCCTTTTTGCAAAAACAAATGCAGTTTATGTACAGGCAGCCACGGATGCGGGAGTGGATCTGACAAATCTGACCTGGGGCAATTTCTTTGGTAAAAATCTGTTGCCGGTTTCCCTTGGAAATATCGTAGGCGGTGCAGTTTGTATCGGATGCGCGTACTGGTTTATTTATATCAGAAAAAATAAAGCAGATGCGTAAGAACAGAACTGATCAGTTGAGAATGCTTTTCAAAAATGTATGGATTGCACAAATTCAAATACAAAATAGTGCTTTTGGCATATGCTGAGAGCACCTTTTGTTCGTTATAATAGATACATTACAGTATCCTGTTGCGATACTGGTTAGGAGGGATATTAAAGAAATGAGTAAGATTTATCTTGCCGGAAAGCACAGCCGTGATGTGATCATCGGGGACCTGTTAGAGAAATTCTCCAGAAAAGTAGAAGTCTACCCGCCTGGAACATGTCCGTTAACCGTACAGTTATCACTGCTGCACGCTTCTATGAATCAAACCTGTGGAAAATGTGTGCCATGTCGTGATGGTCTTCCACAGCTTGCAAAACTGTTAGAGCAGATCCTGAATGGTGTTGGAACCATGGAAATGCTGGATGAGATGAAAGAAATCGCCATTATGATCCGTGATTCTGCAGACTGTGCCATTGGTTATCAGTCCGCCATCGAAGTATTGGAAGGACTTGAGACCTTTGCCTCTGAGTATGAGAGCCATATCAAGGCGCACGAATGTCCGCAGAACGTGGGACAGAAGATTCCATGTGTAACACTCTGCCCGGCGCATGTCGACATTCCGGGTTACATTGCACATGTACATGAAGGAAACTATGCAGAGGCCATCAACTTGATCCGCCGGGACAATCCGTTACCGACGGCCTGTGCCATGATCTGTGAGCATCCGTGTGAGGAGCGCTGCCGTAGAAATCTGATCGACGATTCCATCAACATCCGCGGTATCAAAAAATATGCGGTAGATCAGATTGCAGCAGATCAGGTAGCAGTTCCGAAGGCCAATGTGTCTACCGGCAAAAAAGTTGCCGTTATCGGCGGCGGCCCGGCCGGAATGACAGCAGCATATTTCCTGTCTCTGATGGGGCACAAAGTAACTGTTTATGAAGCAAAAGAACGCTTAGGCGGCATGCTGATGTACGGAATCCCGAATTACCGATTCCCGAAAGACCGCATGGATGAGGATATGAACGCCATCCTTTCCACCGGAAATATTGAAGTAAAATATAATACAAACGTAGGTGTGGATATTTCCATCGAGGAAGTAAGAAACAGCCATGATGCAATGTTTGTTGCCATCGGTGCACAGAAGGGTAAAAAACTCCGTCTGGACAACATTGATGCAAATAACGTATTTTCCGCAGTAGAAATGCTGGATGAGATCGGACATGGCCATCGCCCGGATTACACCGGAAAGACTGTTGCCGTTATCGGTGGTGGAAACGTAGCTATGGATGCTGCTCGAAGCGCACTCCGCTGCGGTGCAAAAGATGTCCGCATTGTATACAGAAGACGTCAGGAAGATATGACTGCTCTGGATACCGAAATCGAGTCTGCAGTTATGGAAGGTATCGAACTGATGCTCCTTCAGGCTCCAAAGAGCATTGAAAAGAATGAAAACGGCGATTGCTGTGCACTCTGGGTACAGCCTCAGATGATCGGCGCATACCGTGGTGGCAGACCGTCACCGGTAGATTCTGCATCCAAAGATCCGCTGAGAGTCCCGTGTGATGTTGTGCTGATCGCTGTTGGTCAGGATATCGTCAGCGAACCGTTCGAGGAGTTTGGAATGCCGGCAGAATGGCATGTATTCAAGGCAGGACTCGATACTGCTGTAGAAGGTATGCCGGGTGTATTTGTCGGCGGTGACTGTGCAACAGGACCGGCAACGGCAATTAAAGCAATCGCAGCCGGAAAAGTTGCAGCACACAATATCGATGAATATCTTGGTTACCATCATACGTTAAACTGTGGTGTGGAAGCACCGGAAGCAAGAGAGAACAACCGTGTTCCGACTGGCCGTGTCAATATTGGCGAGCGCCCGGCTTATGAGAGAAAACACGATTTTGAGCATGTAGAATGCCCGATGACTCATGAGGAAGCAATTCAGGAGTCCGGCAGATGCTTGAGATGTGATGTATTCGGATGCGGTAAGCTTCAGGATGCCATCGACAAATAATACGGAAAATGTTCAAGTTTATATATGGAGGTAATAACAGATGCGTTTGACCATAGATGGAAGAAACGTGGAAGCAGCAGAGGGCATGACAATCCTTCAGGCAGCAAAAACTGCCGGTATTGAAATCCCTACACTCTGCTACTTAGAGGGCATCAGTGACATCGGATCCTGTCGCCTGTGCGTAGTAGAAGTAGAGGGCAAAAACGAACTTGCCACAGCCTGCAACACAAAAGTAAAAGAAGACATGGTTGTGCAGACCGCCAGCCAGAAAGTAATCGATGCGAGAAAGACAGTTTTAAAACTGCTTCTTTCCAACCACAATATTGACTGCTTTAACTGTGAGAAAAACGGTGACTGCGAACTTCAGAAATATTGTAACCAGTATGAGATCGATACAACACCTTACATGGGATCCAGAAGCCTGCTGGAATGTGATGTTCCGAAAAAAGATGCACATCCGTTCCTGGCTTATGATCCGTCCAAATGTATTTACTGTCAGCGTTGTGTACAGACCTGTAGAGTTGCAACCGGAAGAAGAGCGATCAAGCTGCGCAGAACCGGTAAATTTACAATTATTGACGCGCCGTTTGGTGATGACTGGGAAGAGACACGCTGCGAGTCCTGTGGTAACTGTGCACAGGCCTGCCCGACAGGTGCACTGACCATCAAGAGAAGAAAAAATTACCGTGCATGGGAAGTAAAACGTGTGCGTACTACCTGTCCGCACTGTGCAACCGGATGTCAGTATGATCTGATCGTCAAAGATAATAAAATCGTGGACGTAGAGGGGGCAGACGGTCCGTCCAACCACAACATGGTCTGTGTCAAAGGACGCAGCGGTTCCTTTGATTTCGTAGATCATCCGGACAGAGTACGTCATCCGCTGATTAAAAATAAAGAAACCGGTGAATTCGAACAGGCTACCTGGGACGAGGCACTGGATTATGTGGCAAAGAAATTTACAGAGTTAAGAGATACCTACGGTGGAGACAGCCTGGCAGGATTTGCCTGTGCACGTTCCGCAAACGAAGATATCTACATGCTTCAGAAGATGGTAAGAACCGCGTTCCATACCAACAATACCGATAACTGTGCCCGTGTCTGCCATGCACCGACGGTAGCCGGACTGGCAACTACACTTGGTTCCGGAGCTATGACAAATACCATTGCAGATATCACACAGGATTCAGATCTGATCATGCTGGTTGGCTCCAATCCGGAGCATGCACATCCGGTACTTGGTATGCAGATCCGCCGTGCTGTACATAAAGGTACAAAACTGATCGTTGTCGATCCGCGTGATATCGATCTGGCACATGCCGCCGATGTACATCTGAAACTGACACCGGGTACAAACGTAGCATTTGCAAACGGTATGATGAATATTATCCTTTCCGAAGGCCTTGAGGACCGTAAGTTTATCGAGGATCGTACTGAGAATTTCGAGGAGATGAAGAAAGTCATCGACAAATATCCGGCAGAGAAAGTGGCTGAGATCTGCCATGTTGACGTGGACAAACTAATCGAGGCAGCAAAAATGTATGCATCTGCCAAAAATGCAGCCATCATTTACTGTCTGGGTGTTACAGAGCATCATACAGGTACAGAGGGCGTTATGTCACTGTCCAACCTTGCTATGATCACAGGAAACTTTGGCCGTCCTGGCTGTGGTGTCAACCCGATCCGTGGTCAGAATAACGTACAGGGAGCCTGCGATATGGGTGCTTCTCCGGATCAGTTCCCGGGCTATCAGAAACTGAGTGCACCGGGTGTGCTGGAGAAATTTGAAAAAGCATGGGGCACAAAGCTGAACCCGAAAGAGGGAACAAAGGCAACGGATTGCTTCGGCAAGATGCTGACCAAAGAAATCCGGGGTCTGTTCATCTTCGGCGAGGATCCGGTTCGTACTGATCCGGATACCGCACATGTGATCAAAGCATTAAAGAACCTGGATTTCCTTGTTATGGATGAGTTATTCCTGACGGAAACTGCAAAAATGGCAGATGTTGTCCTTCCGGGTCGTTCCTATGCAGAGAAAGAAGGAACGTTCTCCAATACAGAGCGTCGTGTACAGCGTATCCGTAAAGCGGTTGAAATCGAGGGTGAGACAAAAGAAGATATCTGGATCTTTACAGAGATCATGAACCGTATGGGATATCCGCAGCCGCATCTGACCTCTGCACAGGTTATGGATGAAGTTGCTTCCGTAACTCCTTCCTTTGCAGGAATCAGCCATGAACGTCTGGACAGCGAGGAAGTTGCAGGAAACGGTCTGCAGTGGCCATGTACTTCCAAAGATCATCCGGGTACACCGATCATGCATGTCGGCAAGTTCTCCAGAGGACTTGGTTTATGCAAACCGATCGAGTATATTCCGTCTATGGAGCTTCCGGATGAGGAGTATCCGATGAAGATGATGACAGGACGTGTTCTTTATCATTACAATGCGTGTGCCATGACCGACAAGACGGAAGGACTGAACCAGATTTCCGGACATTCCTTCATCGAGGTAAATACAGAAGATGCGGAGCGTATCGGTTTCAAAGACGGCGATAAGGTAATCGTATCTTCCCGACGTGGAAGTATCGAGACGACAGCAAACGTATCAGGAAAGACAAATCCGGGCGAGTGCTGGATGCCGTTCCATTTCCTGGATGGCGGTGCAAACTGGCTGACCTCTGACGCGCTAGATTCTATCTCCAGCACACCGGAGTATAAAGTTTGTGCGGTTAAGGTGGAAAAAGCGTAGCTGATCATTTATGCTTTGGACAATCGTGACTGTTCAGAAAGAATTCGGCAGATGGTGGAAATGCCAGGTAATAGGTAAGGAAGAATCTTATGACAGAACATATCAGTGATGAATATTTTGTAACCCGTGATGTGGTCACTTACAATGGAAGTGCGCTGGTATCAGGGAAAAAAGATCTGGTGGTGGAACAAAGTTACCAGTTATTTGTAAATGGCAGGGGAGCAGGCGAGATGATCTGTTCCCCATGGGACAAAAAGGAAGCATTTCTCGGCTATCTTTATCTGCGTGGTTATATTTCCAGTGCAGGAGATGTCCGCGCTATTGATATGGATGAGGAACACGGAATGATAAATATTACGATCCGTGAATATCTGACCGATGAGAATGGGATGGAAAATCTGCTGCTGGAAGATGAGGTATTATTGAACGAACAGGGAATTGTACCGAAACGGGATGATGTAAGACTTTCTGTCGGTGAAGTGCTTGCCTATTCCAGAGAATTAGAGGAACGTTCTGCGCTGTTTCACCGGACCGGTGGCGTACATTGTGCAGCCTTTGTTCACCATGGAGCATTTTTGTCTTATAAAGAAGATATCAGCCGGCATGTGGCAGTAGACAAGGTAGTTGGTGACTGCCTGATTCGGAAAATCCCCATGAAGGATGGAATTTTGATCTTTTCCGGGCGTGTTCCGGTGGAAATCCTGCAGAAAGTAGGAGCCATGGGCTGTTCCATTCTGATTGCAAAGTCAGCACCAACGAATTATTCCTGCCGACTGGCGCAGCAGCTTGGAATCACGTTGATCGGTTTTGCCAGAGATAAAACCTTTAATGTTTATTCTCATCCGGAGCGGATTTATGAGGCATAAAATTAGAAAATGAAACATTTAAATGTGCCCCAAAATAGCTGGAAAGAAAAAATTTCCTGAATGTTGACATATGAAAATACATGTGTTATATTACAAGTGTAACAGATGAGATTAAGAATCCCCGGGAATTTCCCGGGGATTTATGCTATCGAAAAAGAGACAATGTTTTGTATTATAAATGATTTTAAAAATATGATACATATAGTAAGAATTGGATGGTGATTTGTATGGCAGCAAAACAGGATTATTATGAATTACTCGGCGTTGCAAAGAATGCAGACGCCACGGCGATAAAAAAAGCATATCGTAAACTTGCAAAGAAGTATCATCCGGATACGAATGCCGGAGATCCGACAGCAGAGCAGAAATTTAAAGATGTCACGGAAGCCTATTCCATTTTGAGTGATCCGGAAAAAAGAAAACTTTATGATCAGTTTGGCCATGCAGCTTTCGACGGAAGCATGCCGGAGGGCGGTGCTTATAAATACAATGGAGCCGGTGGCGGTCAGAATGGCAGTTATCAGGAGTTCCATTTTAACGGAGAAGATATGGGAGACATTTTCGGAGATATCTTTGGAAATATGTTCCATGGAAAAGCAAACGGTGGTGGAAGAAGCTACAGTTTCCACAGTGACGGAAATGGTGGATTCCATCAGTATTACAGCAACGGATCCGGTTCCGGTGGATTCGGTCAGGGCAGCCACTTTGGAGGCTTTGACCAGGGCGGCGGTTTCCATGGAAGTCAGTTCCGCCAGAAAGGCAGTGACATTCATGCGGATGTGACGGTAAGTTTTGATGATGCAGCCTTTGGTTGTGAGAAAATGATTCATCTGCAGGATGGAAACGGTCAGGTACAGTCCCTGAAAGTCAATATCCCGGCAGGCATCGATACCGGTAAAACCGTGCGCCTGAAAGGCAAAGGAAATCCGGGATTCAATGGTGGAGAAGCCGGTGATCTGCTTTTGAAAGTAACGGTCGGTGACAGAGCCGGATTTGAACGGAAAGGTATGGATGTGTATACCAACATCACAATTCCGTTTACCACAGCAGTCTTTGGCGGTGAGGCCGTTGTGCCGACACTGACCGGAAACGTGGTCTGCACTATCCGTCCGGGTACACAGTCCGGAAGTAAGATCCGTCTGAGGGGCAAAGGCATTGTATCGATGAAAGATAAGAAGATCCATGGGGATGAATATGCAGTTGTCCAGATTCAGGTACCGAAGAATTTGAATGAGACAGCGAAGGAAAAACTGAGAGAGTTTGCGAAAGCCTGCTAATCTCAGTCGAAAAGAAAAAAGTGTTAAAAAGAAAGAAGTGTTTTCTGAGGAAAGCCTTCTTTCTTTTTTATGCTGCAACCTATCCTTTTGAGAAAAATATTCAACTGGCGGAATCAAGATTTTGGTGTTTTGAGAGCCGAATTATGACAGGAAATTACGAGAAGTTCCGGTCAAACAAATGCACTTTCTTGTGGACATGAGGAAGCCTGCGTGATATACTTAAAGAAAGCATTGTTCAATAGGAAATATGTATTGTAGATGATTTATATGCGAGAGTGTACGATGTGCAGTGATTCTAAGAAGAGTATGTCAGCTTAGGCTGACCGGAATCATGCACCAAGTCTCACGTGGGGGCGACTTGAATAGCAAACCGGTTGAAAAGCCGGGACGCAAAGCCAGAAGGAGCTAAAGTCAGATAGAAATCTGATCATGCTAGCAGGTTGCATCATACCTCGATGAAAATAAAAGGTAAGTGTTAAGTGGGTATTATGGAAAAAGTTCCTGTAAATTTATATTTACATGGAACTTCTTTTGCTTTATGTCACACGTTTTACGGAAAAAGAAGAAAAGGAACATGAAATAAGAAGAATATGAATGAAAAGCAAACAATACTTATTGTAGATGATTCGAAATTTAACAGGGATATATTAAAGGAGATTCTCGGAGAAACGTATCATTATCTGGAAGCGGAAAATGGAAATCAGGCCATTCAGCTGATAGGAGATAATCCGGGAATTGATCTGATGCTTTTGGATATCCATATGCCACAGACGGATGGTTTTGAAGTCCTGGAACTGATGAACGAAAGTCAATGTATCAATGAAACTCCTGTAATTATGATCTCTTCGGAAGAATCTGTTACTATGATGCGCAAAGCATATGAAATGGGAATTACAGATTATATTACACGGCCGTTTGACTCTGTTATTGTAAAAAAAAGAGTGCAAAACACATTGGATCTTTATGTAACCCAAAAGCGTCTGATCAATGTAGTTGTTGATCAGGTTTATGAAAAAGAAGAAAATAATAATATTATGATCCGGATCCTGAGTAATGTATTGGGATCCCGTAACAGTGAAAGCTGCGAACATATCCTGCATATCCGGACAGCAACGGAATTGATGTTGAGAAAACTGATAAAAATATCGGATGCCTATCATCTGACAGAGGCAGACATTGCTTTGATCACAACGGCGTCTTCCCTTCATGACATTGGTAAGATCCGTATTCCGGAAGAAATATTAAACAAACCGGGAAAACTGTCTGATGAAGAATTTAAGATCATGAAAACGCATAGCGAACTGGGAGCATCTATCATTCAGGATATGAGCTTCACTCAAAATCATCCGCTGGTACATACTGCCTGGGAAATCTGCAGATGGCATCATGAAAGATGGGATGGACGCGGTTATCCGGATGGTCTGAAAGGCGAAGAAATACCAATCTCCGCACAGGTGGTATCGATTGTCGATGTATATGATGCACTTACCAGTGAAAGATGTTATAAGAAAGCATTTGATCATGATACGGCAATGAACATGATCCTGGATGGACAATGCGGACAGTTTAATCCGATTCTGCTGAAATGTTTGAAAGAACTGAGCCTTCCATTTTCAAAAATGCTTAGTACCGAGATGGATGATAATAAATATTATCATGAAGTACAGAGTCTTTCGAATGAAATACTCAGTGATAAATTCTTACCGAATCGAAACTATTCACAGTGTGTTATTAAAATCCTGCAGGAAAAAGTCGATTTCTTTAAAACAAACAGTGGAATGAATTCGATTGATTACAATGCAATGTCAGGTCAATTAATGATACTAAACGGAAAACAGCAGATCTTATGTCAGAGAAATGATCCGAAGTTTGCTCTGTTCAGAGAATTCGAAGTAAGTGAAGAGGATGTTCAGCAGATTCAGGTTCTGTTACATCAGACATCTGTACAAAATAAAGAATTCTCTGTGCAGATAAAAGCGAAGGTGGAAAATAAGAGGCAGATGTGTAAGCTGAAACTGCACACATTGTGGTCTCCGTTAAAGAAAGACGAATATATAGGGATTATCGGATATTTTGATACGATAAAGGTCAGTGATAACAAAGAGTAGAAAATAAGTGGGGAGAGTTGAATGAAAAAGAAAAAATGGAATAAGTTACTGGCTGTATTTTTAATAATGGCGACAGTTCTGTCACTTCTGGCAGGCTGTGGCGGAAAAAGTGCAGAAAAAGAAGATGCGGAAACGATCACCGTGTATTTATGGAGTACCAAGCTGTATGAAGTATATGCTCCATATATCCAGGAACAGCTTCCGGATATCAACATTGAATTTGTAGTAGGCAATAATGATCTGGATTTTTACAGGTTTCTGAAAGAAAATGGTGGATTGCCGGATATTATAACCTGCTGTCGTTTTTCGCTGCATGATGCAAGTCCGCTCAAAGACAGCCTGATGGATCTTTCCACAACCAATGTGGCTGGTGCGGTCTATGACACATATCTCAACAATTTTATGAATGAAGATGGAAGCGTAAACTGGCTTCCGGTGTGTGCGGATGCCCATGGATTTGTCGTGAACAAGGATCTTTTTGAAACGTATGATATTCCGCTTCCGACCGATTATGAAAGCTTTGTTTCTGCCTGCCAGGCATTTGACAAAGCAGGAATCCGTGGTTTTACGGCAGACTATTCTTATGATTACACTTGTATGGAGACTTTACAGGGCTTATCCGCATCTGAACTGTCTTCCGTAGACGGACGCAAGTGGCGAACCGCTTACAGTGATCCGGATAGTACAACGCGTGAAGGTCTGGATACTACCGTCTGGCCGGAGGCTTTTGGACGTATGGAGCAGTTTATCCAGGATACAGGGTTGAGCCGGGATGATCTGGAGATGAATTATGATGATATTGTTGAACTGTATCAAAGTGGCAAGCTTGCCATGTACTTTGGCAGCTCTGCCGGTGTAAAAATGTTTCAGGATCAGGGCATTCACACCACATTTCTTCCGTTTTTTCAGGAGAACGGCGAAAAATGGCTGATGACGACACCGTATTTCCAGGTGGCTTTAAATCGTGACCTGACACAGGATGAAACACGTCGGAAGAAAGCAATGAAGGTATTGAGTACCATGCTTTCCGAGGATGCACAGAAGAGGATCATCAGTGAAGGACAGGATCTGTTAAGCTACAGTCAGGATGTGGATATCCATCTTACGGAATATCTGAAAGATGTGAAACCTGTGATTGAAGAAAACCATATGTATATCCGGATTGCATCAAATGATTTTTTCACTGTTTCCAAGGATGTGGTATCTAAGATGATTTCCGGAGAATACGATGCAGAACAGGCCTATCAGTCATTTCATACGCAGCTCCTTGACAAAAAAGCAACTTCTGAGAAAGTAGTATTGAATCCAGAGAAGTCTTATTCCAACCGCTTTCATAGCAGCGGAGGAAATGAGGCATATTCGGTTATGGCAAACACGTTGCGTGGCATTTACGGGACGGATGTGCTGATCGCAACCGGAAACAGTTTTACGGGAAATGTGCTGAAAGCTGGCTATACAGAAAAAATGGCAGGCGACATGATCATGCCAAATGGTCTTTCTGCTTACAGCTGCAAGATGAGTGGGGCTGAACTGAAAGAAACAGTCAGAAATTTTGTAGAAGGCTATCCGGGCGGCTTCCTTCCGTTTAACCGGGGTTCTCTGCCTGTGTTCAGTGGGATTTCTGTGGAACTCATGGAAACGGAGGATGGTTATACAGTGCGCAAAGTAACAAAGGATGGGAAAAAAGTGCAGGACAATGATACATTTACGGTAACCTGCCTTGCAACTCCACAACACATGGAAGCGTATCCGGCAGATGAAAACATGGTATTTGATGGAGGAGAAACCTCTGTGAAAGACACCTGGACAGCATATGTTTCAGATGGCAATGCCATTCTGGCAGATCCGGAAGATTACATTAATGTGAGATGAGAAAAATGAACAGTAAAAATTATAATATAAAAAGAAAAAAATGTGTCAGGAAAAAGCCGTTAAGGATAGCTGTTTTTGCGGTTCTCTTTATCGGAATCGCCGTGACGGTTTCCCAATATTTTAAGTTTGTATCAGAAACTGTCTATGAGGAAAGTGTTTCTCATCTGACAGAGGTTTTTCACCAGTCGGATAATATGTTGCGGGAACTGACAAATAAGAATCTGACCTATCTTCATATGTGGGGCGAGAATCTTCAGCATACTTCCGGTGAAAATGAAATCCGTGATTATATAGAGAAAGCGCAGGAAGATGCCGGCTTTTTGGAGTTCTATTTTTTGTCAGCTGACGGGGACTATAAGACAGTAACCGGTGAAACAGGGTACCTTGGATTACAGGAAAATATGGAAGAGGAGATCCGGAAGGGAAATGATGTCATAACGAATGCAGCAGTTCCCGGAAAATCCCAGCTGCTTGTTTTTGCCACTCCAAATGTTCATGGAAGTTATCAGGGATTTGAATATGATGCGATTGCCATTGCTTATGAAAACGCTGATATCGTAAAGGTACTGGACATTTCTGCGTTCAACGGAAATGCCCAGAGTTTTGTTGTTCATCCGGATGGCCGTGTTGTGGTCGATCATTCTTCCGGGTCGTGGGGAAATGTGTACAATTTCGTTGGTGTTCTGAGCGAGCGTTCGGATATGTCTGAAAAAGAGACCCTTGCGCTTTCGGAGAACTTTAAAGCGGGACAGGCAGATGCGATGCTGGTGAATCTGGATGGAAAGAACTATTATCTGGTTTATGAAAAATCGGATGTTCAGGACTGGATATTTCTGGGACTTGTAAATGCAGATATCGTCAATGCCGGCATGAACAGTCTGCAGATTAGTACGATGCTCCTTGTAGTTGTGGTCGTGCTCTGTTTTGTCTCCTTTTTTATCAGCCTTATGATTCAAAAAAACAGGAGCAGGCTTAAGAAAAAGGATACGGAGATCCTGTACCGGGATGAGTTGTTTCAAAAGCTGTCAATGAATGTAGATGATGTTTTTCTGATGCTGGATGCACAGACATATCAGGTAGATTATGTCAGTCCAAATGCGGAAAAACTACTGGGAATTACCGTAGAACAGATCCGCGAAGATATTTGTGTTCTGGGAAAACTTCATCCGGAAGAGACAGAAGATCCAAAGAAGAATTATCTGAAGGAAATCCGGGATCAGGAACAGAAGGAATGGGATTTTGAATCTCTGCATCAGAAAACAGGGGAACGCCGCTGGTTTCATATTGTCGCCATAGGCAGCGTGGTAAATGGAAAAAAGAAATATATCCTTGTTATGTCGGATCGTACTTCTGATAAAAAAATGAACCAGGCACTTTCCGAGGCAGTTCGTGCTGCAGAGAATGCAAACCGGGCAAAGAGTACATTCCTTTCCAACATGTCTCACGATATCCGGACGCCAATGAATGCGATCATCGGTTTTGCAACACTGGCGGCAAGCAATATTGAGGACAGGAAAAAGGTCAGGGATTATCTGGGCAAGATCCTTTCCTCCAGTAACCATCTGCTCTCGCTGATCAATGATATACTGGATATGAGCCGTATTGAGAGTGGAAAGATACATCTGGAAGAAACAGAGGTCAGTCTGTCGGATGTGCTTCATGATCTGAAGACCATCATCAGCGGACAGATCCATGCAAAGCAGCTGGAGCTTTATATGGATGCCATGGATGTGACAAATGAAGATGTTTATTGTGATAAAACGCGGCTGAACCAGGTGCTGCTGAATCTTTTGTCCAATGCGGTTAAGTTTACGCCTGCAGGTGGAACCGTTTCTGTCCGGCTGAAACAGTTCCCGGGGAAAGTGAGAGGGTGTGAATTGTACGAAATCCGGATAAAGGATAATGGAATCGGTATGAGTCCGGAATTTGTACAGAAGATTTTTTCGCCTTTTGAGCGGGAGCGGACTTCCACAGTCAGCAGAACCCAGGGTACAGGACTTGGCATGGCCATCACCAAGAATATCGTAGATATGATGAGCGGAACCATTGAGGTTCAGACAAAACAGGGCAAAGGAACGGAATTTATTGTCCGACTGCCATTCCGGATCCAGCCTGCGCATCATCGTACAGAGAAGATCGCAGAGCTGGAAGGCCTTAAGGCATTGGTTGTAGACGACGATTTTAATACCTGTGACAGTGTAACAAAGATGCTCGTAAAGGTTGGCATGCGTTCGGAATGGACCCTTTCCGGCAAGGAAGCGGTTCTCCGTGCACGGCAGTCGATGGAACTGGGTGATGCATTCCATGCGTATATCATCGACTGGCGTCTGCCGGATATGAATGGGATTGAAGTTACCCGTCAGATCCGCAGTCTTGGTGATGATACGCCGATCATTATCCTGACGGCTTATGACTGGTCAGATATTGAAGTGGAAGCCAGGGCAGCAGGGGTAACCGCATTCTGTGCAAAACCTTTGTTTATGTCAGATATCAGAGAGACGCTGCTGACTGCGATCGGTCAGAAGCAGGCCGTGGCCGAGGATTCAATTCTTCCGGCAGCAGGTTCAAATTTCAAAGACCGGTGTATACTGCTTGTGGAAGATAATGAACTGAACAGTGAAATTGCGATGGAAATACTGAATGAATATGGCTTTCTGGTGGATACCGCAGAAAATGGAGCCGTAGCAGTGGAGAAAGTGAAAAATTCATCGCCGGGAGATTATGATCTGGTGCTTATGGATGTGCAGATGCCGGTAATGAACGGGTATGAGGCCACGAAGCAGATCCGTGCCCTGGATGATCCGGCACTGGCAGGAATTACCATCCTTGCCATGACTGCAAATGCTTTTGACGAAGACAGAAAGAAGGCCCAGGAATGCGGTATGGATGGATTTTTATCCAAGCCTATCGTGATAGAGGAATTGATTACTACCTTACAAAACAATTTAGCAGGGATGGAAGATAAATGAAAGGAAAAAGAGTGATTGCAGGCATTCTGCTTGTGGGAATCTTAGCAGTCACCCTGGCAGGGTGCAAAAACACAGAGGACAGTAAAAAAGAAACGGAAAAACCCGTCATCACGCTCGGAAGTGACAGCTATCCACCATACAATTATCTGAATGAGGATGGTGTACCGACAGGAATCGATGTAGAACTGGCTACAGA
>NZ_CAKRAS010000005.1 GCF_934295145.1 uncultured Eubacterium sp.
GAGCATAGCCCGACCGCGGGAGTGTGTCTGAGCCAACAGCTGGTTTTGCTGTTGGTGAGTTCGCGGAAGCGGTCGGAAATAGGCGGCGCAGCGCAGATAGAAAATCATTCGTGCCGGCATTGGAGTTTTCTTCCAGCTTTTTTTAAACCACCCTAAACAAGAATTAAAGGCGACTTATGATGTCTCGTTTATAGTCTAAAAATGTTTCTGTCAGATAAAAATCATCTGGCCGAGGCTTTTTCTCGCGAATCACGATCTCATCTTTAATCTCACCCGGTGTACCATTTAGGATATAAATGCGGTCGGATAAGAGAATTGCCTCATCAATATCGTGTGTAATAAACAGCGTAGACAGGTCAATATGAGTCATAATATTCAGATACCATTTGTGAATATTGGACTTCGTGATTGTATCCAGCGCGGAAAACGGTTCATCCAACAGCGCGACACCGTTGGATGAAAGATAGGTTCTCAGTAGTGCGGCTCGCTGGCGCATACCACCGGATAGCTGGCTCGGATACTGATACTGTGTTCCTTCCAGACCAAATTCTGCAAACAGCGGATTGGCCTTTTCTCGTGCATCTGCCTTTTTCATGCCCTTTAATACGAGGGGGAGTGACACGTTATCAATAATCTTTTTGTGCGGTAGCAGCAGATCCTTCTGAAGCATGTAGCTGATCTGTCCCGGTGTGGAAGTGATTTCTTTGTCATTCAGATAGACATGTCCCTCCTCCGGTGTGGCCAGTCCGGAAAGAATGTGAAACAATGTCGTCTTTCCGGAACCGCTGACACCCAGAAGGCAGACCAGTTCGCCTTGATTCAGTTCGATATTGATATCTTTGATGATTGTCCGCTGTCCATATATTTTTGTAATATGTTCTGCTTTTAATAATGCCATTATAACTAACTTCCTGTGTAAATATTAATTACCGCCTAAGTAGTCGTTTGAGAATCCCTGTCCAGTCAGATCTTTGGAAGTAAGACCGTTATCTGCCAGCCATTTGTAGAATGCATTCCAGCGGTTTTCGTCGATGAAGCCCCATTTCTGAGCATCTGCAACGTACTGTTCGGAAATATACTGCTGGGAAGCCTGAACGAGTTCTTCAGATCCGCTTAAGGAACCTGTATTGTCGCCGGCAATCAGCATATTTGCGGCATCTACTGGATTCTGGATTGCGTATTCATAACCTTTCTGAGTTGCCTCAAGGAATTTCTTTGCAACATCCGGGCTGTTCTGTAAAAATTCATTGTTTGCGATAATAACCGGTGTGTAGTAATCAAATACCGGATTTACGTCTTTAAAGAAGAAGAAATCACAAGGTGTTTTCTCTACATTGGCATTTATTCCGCCCCATCCGTAGAATACCCAGATGGAATCTGTCTGATGAGCAGCCAGTGCAGCCGGTTCGTCTGTGATGTCGTTCGGGATCAGATTTACCTGATCAAAATCTCCACCGTCTTCGTTGATAACAGTTTTTAAAGTAGCAAGTTCGATCGGAGACTCCCATGTGGAATAAGTTTTGCCAGTCATTCCTTTCGGAGTGTCAATGCCGTCGCCCTGACGGGAAAGGATACCGGAAGTGTTGTGCTGGAGAACCGCAGCAACAGCTGTGATACCAAGTGGATTCTCGGAATCCAGAGAAGCAGCCATCGTATCCTGCGCTTCAATGGCAAACTGAGCCTGACCGGAAGCACACATTAATGCAGCACCATCCTCTGGCGGCTGAACGATCTGAACATCCAGACCTGCCTGCTCATAGTAACCGAGCTGCTGAGCAACGTATAAACCTGTGTGGTTTGTGTTCGGTGTCCAGTCCAGACAGAATGTAATTTTTGTCAGTTCTTTATCTGATTTAGAAGTGTTCTCAGCGGCAGCAGAAGAACTGTCGGATGCATTTCCTTTTGTGGCATTGTTGTCAGTATTTCCGCATGCGGTCATGGAAAATACCATAGCAGCTGCTAAAGATACAGCAGCAAGTTTCTTTAAATAATTCTTTTTCATACTTCTTTTCCCTCTTTTTCTGTTCTCATCCAAGGCATGGATAAATTTCTGATAATGTTGACTGCGAGCATCAGTAGCAAACTAATGATCACGATAAAAATAATAACGGCAAACATTTTATCAAACGCATATGCCTTTTTGACACGGGTCATATAAACACCAAGGCCGTTGAATCCACCAAGCCATTCTGCTACAACTGCGCCAACCACAGCGTAGGAGGCAGAAATCTTTAAACCAGAGAAAAACTGGTTCAGAGCAGATGGAAATTTTAAATGCCGGAAAATCTGAACTTTGGTTGCACCCATGGCACGCATCAGATTGACCGCATCCTGATCTACACTTTTATATCCGTCCAGCAGACCGACTGCAATCGGGAAAAAGGTGGTGATGACAACCAGCGCAATCTTTGGAGCCATGCCAAAACCCATCCAAAGCACAAGAACCGGCGCAATGGCAATGGTCGGGATCGTCTGTGTGATAACCATCAGCGGATAAAATGCCCGGTTGATGGTCAGAAAACGATCCATCAGTGTGGCACTGACAAATGCCAGCAGGATACCGATGCAGAGACCGTAAAATGCCTCCTGCAGGGTGTATCTGGCGTGCATCAGGATCAGTGGCATGTCTGAAATCAGAGCTTTTGCCACGTTGACCGGGGATGGCAGCATATAAGCCGGAACCAGTCCTGAGATGCAGATCAGATACCATGCCAGTACGATCAGGCATAAAGCGACGATTGCCGGAATCTTACTGGTGATGCTTTGTAACTTTTTTGTCAATGGTCAGTACATCTCCCTCTGGTTTAAAAGAAATTTTTACATAGGTGTTCATTGCCGGGCAGCCTGCTTTTGCGGCAACCAGCTGGCAGTTTTTTACGATTTCCATCAGTTCGTCATAATCACCTTCGATGGATGTCTCGCATGGTCCCACATAATAGTTCAGACCTGTAGATTTGATGTAAGCAATGACTTCGTCTACGATACGGATGACTTCATCTTCATCTGTGACTGTCGGTAATACCTGAATAGCTACACTTGCGTTCATTATTTGTTCCTCCCTGAAAAAATAGTACATTAAATTGCATTTGCTGATGCCATAACATCATAATAAATTAATCATTTCTCAGACCGGAAATGTGTAAAATTACACGTTTCGGCAATAAAAAACATCCACCAGCTGGCAGATGCGCATAGAAGTTTCGATAGTTTATCTAATACTAATATATGTAACACTTCCTCGGATGGCATTGTCCAACAGGTATAAGGGTCTAAGGTTTATCCTTACTCTCAGCAAATTGCTCCCCTGGTTAATTTATAAAGCGAAAAAACGCTTGTATGGCACTTTACGTGTAGAATGTTAACGCAGGGGAGGGGAATTGTCAAGGGAAAACAGCAAGAGAATGATATTGTGAAAAATCTCAAGGAGATGGAATTATGATATATGAATTCGCTTTTAAAAACTTTAGCTCCTATAAATCAATGGCAGACCTTCTATGTCTATTGAGGAACTGGAAAATACAGTTAAAATATCAACAACTGAGAATCCATATTACAAATTTGATGATATCAGTTGTAATATTCCAAATATCGTTCAGTCAGAGGATTCTTTCTTTCAATCAGAAATTTATAAAAATATGTCTGGAGGGCATCCAACGGCTGTTGCATATAGTGGAATGGCAAATGCTTATGAAAGACTTTTAAACGAGTGTATAATAGAAAATCAGGATTATTTTTTTGATACATATAGGTATGATTGGCGAGTGGCAAAGATTTGAAAATACACAGCTTTTAGATTTTAAAATAGCAGGTTGGATGAAGAATTTCTTTACAATGTAAGAAAATGAATGCATAATGTTGAAGGTGAAAACAAAAAATCAGATGGGAGAATCTAAATAATGAAACGAGTACAGGAAATCGTACAAAGTATGTTTAGAATGCTAAATAGTGCCATTGCTGGTATATATGGTTTAATGATGATATTTATCATGATATGTTGTATTTTCTTTGCGCACATACGTTATTGGACATTATCTTATAGTGAAAACTTTTTGCCTGCAATTGTATTATTAATATTTGGTGGAATCACAATATGTGGCATTGTGACAATTTGCAAAAAGGCAGATAGAGAATGTAAAATAAAACCTATAATTTTCTGGATAGTTGTTCCGGTAATGATATTTTTAATGCAGATATATTTTGTGTGGAATTATTATGTGTATACAGATTGGGATGTGGCTTCAGTAGTAGGACTTGCTGATAAAATTGCACATAATGAATTAACAGATATATATATTAATTATTTTTCGAGATATCCAAATAATTTATTTTTGGTATTTGTCTTTTCGAAGATAATGGAAATTGTTCATTTTTTGGGCGGTCATGCGCATGAATATCTTATGCTTTTGTGCGTACAATGTGCGTTTAATACATGTACAGGAGTACTTCTTGCAAAAATAATAAGTAAATTGTTTTATAATCCTGTTTTAACGATGGTGGGATATAGTATATACTTTTTTTTTATAGGCTTGTCACCTTGGGTTTCGATTCCATACTCTGATTCGATAGCATTAGTATTTCCGATTTTGATAATGTACATTTATGTCAATAGAGAAAAATTTAAGTGTTTTTCGTGGTTTGCGATTCCGTTTTTATCTTATATTGGATATAAAATTAAACCACAAACAATGATAGTCGCTATTGCAATTATGTTAATAACAATTTTAAATATAAAATTAAGCTGCATTGGAAGAGGATATTTAAAAAAAGTGGCAGCTCTTATCTTGGGATTCTTATTAGCGTTAGGAATTTCAATAGCCGCAGTGAGAAGCCTGAATATACAGCTTGATGATGAAAAAGCTTTTGGAATAAAACATTTTTTTATGATGGGAATGAATACCCAGACAATGGGAGTATGGTCCGGGGACGATGTTTCTTATTCAGATTCATTGCAAACGGTGGAAGAACGTGATCAAGCAGATCTGCAGAAAGCATTTGAGCGTATTGAAGATATGGGTGCAGTGGGTTTCTCAAAACAAATGATAAGAAAAACGCTAACAAATTATAATGACGGAACTTTTTTCTGGGGTGGAGAAGGGTCGTTTTACATAAATGTTATGGAAAGAAATACAAAAATCAGTGGTTTCTTGAGAGGACTTTATTATAATAGAAATTATAGTTCTGTTGGAAAATATAATACAGTTTGGATAAATTTTGTCCAAATGATTTGGTTAACTTGTCTGGGATTAGGAATTCTGGGAGTATGCTATAAAAATCAAAAAGAAAAAAGTGTACTAATGCTTTCTGTTATAGGATTAACGATATTTGAATTACTTTTTGAGGCAAGATCCAGATATTTATATGCTTATGTTCCATTATACATATTGTTGGCAATGTATGGAGTAGCACTTTTACTAAATAGAGCAGAGAAAAAGAAATGAGGTGTTTGAGTTGGATACAGTGTTGTGGATAGTGATACCATGCTATAATGAAGAAGACGTTTTGCCAATTACATCAGAATTGTTTTTGGAAGAGTTAAGCCTGTTGATTGAAAAAGAAAAAATTTCGAGCAAAAGCAGAATACTATTTGTTAATGATGGAAGCAGAGATAAAACATGGGAAATTATAAAAAATCTGGCGGAAAAGGATGAACATTATATTGGTATTTGCCAAAGCAGAAATCGAGGACATCAAAATGCTGTATTGGCAGGCTTAATGGAAGCAAAAAAATATGCGGATATTACAATTTCTATTGATTGCGATGGACAGGACGATATTACTGCTATGGAAGCTATGATAAATGAATATCATAATGGATGTGAAATTGTATATGGTGTCAGAAGTAAACGAGATACAGATACTTTTTTTAAAAGAGTAACAGCAGAAGGCTTTTACAAGTTGCTGAATACTATGGGAGCAGAAGTTGTTTATAATCATGCAGATTATCGATTAGTTTCCCAAAAAGTGTTGGAAGCATTTTCTGAGTTTAAAGAAGTGAATCTGTTTTTGAGAGGCATGTTTCCACTTGTGGGATTTAAAAGTACATCTGTTTATTACGAGCGGCAGGAACGTATGGCTGGTAAATCTCATTATCCACTCAGAAAAATGCTTGCTTTGGCATTTGATGGTATAACAAGTCTGTCGGTTAAGCCTATCCAGATGATTACTAATTTCGGAATATTGGTGTCAATTATAGGATTTATAGGAGTTATATGGGCTGTTATTAGCTGGGCACTTGGAAATACGGTTTCGGGCTGGGCAAGTATGATATGTGTGATATGTTTTATTGGCGGTGTTCAATTATTGTGTACAGGTGTGATTGGTCAGTACATTGGGAAAGTTTATATGGAAACAAAACATCGTCCACGTTATATCATAAGTGATCGAACATATGAAAAGCAAAATATGGATGACAAATAGTATAAGATTGATATGGCAATAAAAGTAGGACGGGAAGATAAAAGATAAGTCTTCCCGTCCGTATTTATTATCTGGAAATCTTAATAACTGAACTCCCGGTCTTCTCCAGCTCCAAATCGAATCAGATTGATTTTCCGGCTTTCTGGTCGGATTACAACGACATCCCAGCAGTCCTCTGTATAAGTGTTCAGTTGACGAGTTGGTTTAGTTGCCCCCGCCGGCCACAGTTTGGGATCACCATTCTCATTTTCAAATCGCTGACAGTTTGTCATGATTGACAAATAAGGTGAGGTAAAGGCTGTGTCTACATGATTATGTCCGCTGAACATGGCAATGATTTCTTTGCCGGAATTTTTATATTCAGCAAGAAGGGCCTGCACTTTATATCCGTTATAACAATACTTGTTATCGTAGTCATGGGAGGATTCGGGATCCATATGTGTAAATACACAGATAGAATATCCGTCAGGAGTCTGAAGTGCTGTATTTTCCAACCAGTCTACGGTCTCATCGGAATATCCATATCTTCCCTCTACGTTTGCATTCAGCCAGATGAAACGTACTTTATAATCTGGCAGATCTTTATAGTAATTTGTACCGGACATAGATGAATCCATGACAACATCATGTGTTAATTGCAAATAAGATTTTTCAATCTGATCCAGGTTGAATAATTTTTTATATCGGTTATCATCATGATTTCCGATACACGGATAATATGGAATACCAATGCCCTGGAACAATTGCATGAGATAATTATTTCTGGATAAAGTCTCCTGTTGAGAAGTATCTCCATCAGTGTTATCTCCTAAATTAATGACTCCAAGACACGAAATTTCCCGGGTAAAATATCCGATATTCACAATTGCATCCTGAATCAATTCAGGAGCTTCTGTATTGGACATGTAATGGATATCTGTAATAAGTGGAAAAACAAGTGTAGGTTCTGTCTGCAGAGATTTTACAGTATCAATTGTTTTTTTCATTTCTTCCTGATAATAAGACTTAAGTTGGATTTTGGAACTGTCGTTTACTTCCAAAAGAACATTGCCCTTTGAAACCTGATAATATCTGCCGTTTACCTGACATAATCCGGTATAGTCGTAATTTACTTTCCCATTCTGAATCAGCCAACGGCTGTTTTTTCCATCAGCAACAGTAGTTGCACTATAATCTACCTTTCCATTGCGGCAGTACCAGGTTCCATTTTTATTATCAGCTAAGCCGGTATAATTGAAATTAACCTTTCCATTTTGAATAAACCACCACCCATCGGAGTTTTTTGCTAATTTATTGGCAGAAAAATCGACAAAACCATTCGAAGAGATGTACCACCACCCATTTGAATTTTGGGCAACAGTTTCTTGCTTTTGCAATTTCCCATTGTTTACAAGTCCCCAGGGAGCATAATTGTGATATGTTCCATGCAAGATACCGTCAGCATGAAAGTCAACTTTTCCGTTGTGGCAATACCAGGTGCCATATTTGTTATCGGCAAAGCCGGTATAGTTAAAATTGACCTTGCCGTTTTGGATGACCCACCATCCATTTGAATTTTTAGCAACAGTGTCAGCAGAAAAATCAACAAATCCATTCGAAGAGATGTACCACCAACCGTTGGAATTTTGGGCAACAGTTTCCTGCTTTTGCAATTTTCCATTGTTTACAAGTCCCCAGAGAGCATAATTGTGATATGTTCCATGCAGGACACCATTATCACCAGTAATAGAGTGACTTTTTTAAAAAACTTCATTTCTAACCTCCATCATTTATAAAATGTATTCTCGGAATCTTTCTAAATGAAAAATTCTGAGGCTACATATAAATTAAATAATACATAGTGTGTTATGACTATTACACACCATGCAATAGTTTACAATAATTAATAAAATAATTCAAATTATGAAATTATGAAGAAAAGTTAATAAAATTATGAAGAAACAGATGGAAGGGGATTGCAAATTGACAGTTCCTGTTTGCATATGCTATATTTCATTACTGTATGTATAGTATTCTGATCAGAATTGGTGAGGGAATGATTATTTCTTGTAAAAATAACGAAAAAGTGATAAAGTGAAACATATTAAATACTTGCAGAATGTACGAAATTGTCTGTTGGTATTATAATGGAGGAAATTTATGAATTCAAAAAAAGATTATAAGAAAGTTCAGGACAGCAGAATTGTAAGCGTGACAGAATTGCTTTTGGAACTTTTTAGACGAATCAAGCTAATATTGTTGGCTGCAGTTGTCTTTGCTGTTGCATTGGGCGGATATAAGTACATAAAGGATAAAAAATCCGCAGATATTAGTCCTACGGCGGTGTCAGTAGAAGAGGCGGGAAAAAGCCTCACAGAGGAAGAACTGGAACAGGTAAGATTAGCAGAATATACACAGACATCTCTGGAAAAAAAACAGGAGTATGCAGAGAAATCTGTATTGATGCAGCTGGATCCGTATAATGTCAGTACAGCGTCCATTCAGTTCCTCATTGGAACAGATAATAATGAACAGCTGGCGGATCTTAAATATGCATATTATATGTATGTAAATGATGGACAGTTACTGGAAGATTTAGAAGCCAGCGGAGTAAAAGAAGAAACACAGTATCTGAATGAAATTATCAGTTATGAAGATGCTTCGGTAAATAATGGAAACAGTACGACTGGCAATATGGTAACAACGAATACCGGTAGTACTTTTGGAGTGAAGGTAAAGTATACAGACAAGGAATCCTGTGAAAATCTTGCGGATAGTATTATTTCCTGTATTTCAGATTACGCAAAAACACTGAGTGGAAAAATGTATACTCATACAATAACAATGGTTAACTGTTCTTATTCTAATATGGTTGATTCTTCTGTTGCGCAGAAACAGTCAGATTGTATGACAGCGATCACTACGCTGAAAGATCAGACAAAACAGTTAACAGAACAGTTAAGCACGACACAGAAAATTGTTCTGGAAAAAGAGAGTCAGGAAGCATCTTCTGATGAAGATAAAGCAGCAGTTGTAACAAAAGTTTCTATTAGTAAAAAGTATATTGGACTTGGCGGAGCAATTGGAATTGTTCTTGCCGTTCTCTATATAATGATAGCATATTTGTTACGTGGAACAATCAACTCAAGTAACGATATTAAATATTTATATAATAGCAGAGTGTTAGCTGAAATCCCGGTATCCGGAAAAAATGTTCTTTACAGAAAAGTGAGAAAGATACTTTTAAAAGACAGTGCGTCAAATGACAGAGAATCTGCATTAAAGTTACTGGTGTCAAATGTAAAATACGAATGTGAGAAAAATGATATCCACGAAATGATTATGGCATACGCATGCGAAGATAAATATATGCAGACATGGGTTGGAGAAGCGGAACAGCAGTTACAGGAAGCAGGAATTAAACTTTGTAAAGTATCAGGTGGATTGGAACAGGCGCAGGCGGTGGAAGAAATGAGCCGTTTGAAAAATATTGTTCTTGTAGAAAAGCTTTCAGGTGCCCGTTATGAAACCATAACCCGTGAAATGGAAATCTGCATGGAATATAATATGGATCTTATGGGGATTGTCGCATTAAATTAGAGGAGACGACAATGACTGAAAGGAAGAGGGGGTACTCAATGAAAAAAGATAATATAAAAGTATGTTTGGTTGGATCTTCAGGAGGTCACCTGACTCATTTATATATGTTGAAGCCATTTTGGAGTACTAAGGAACGTTTTTGGGTTACTTTTGATAAAGAAGATGCACGAAGCTTATTGAAAGATGAAAAAATGTATCCGTGCTATTTTCCGACAAACAGAAGTTTGAAAGCATTGATCAAAAATACAAAAATTGCATGGAAAGTACTGAGAAAGGAACGGCCGGATCTGATTATTTCATCAGGAGCAGCAGTATCTGTTCCGTTCTTTTATCTGGGAAAACTGTTCGGTGCAAAGTTGATTTATGTGGAAGTGTTTGACAGAATCGATAAACCGACAATGTCAGGTAAAATGGTATACCCGATTGCAGATAAATTTATTGTGCAATGGGAAGAACAGAAACAGGTATATAAGAAAGCAATCAATTTAGGAAGCATTTTTTAAAGGAAAAAACAATGATATTTGTAACAGTAGGAACTCACGAACAGCCTTTTGACCGTCTGGTAAAGGCAATTGATGAGTTAAAAAGGGATCAGCTGATCACTGATGATATATTTATTCAGACGGGGTATAGCACATATTCTCCAAAATATTGTGAATGGAGTAAGTTTGTACCGTATGCGGATATGGAGAAAAAGATGGCAGAAGCCAGAATCGTTATTACGCATGGTGGGCCGGCAAGCTTTATTATGCCTTTGCAGATGGGAAAGACACCTGTGGTAGTGCCAAGACAGGCAGAATATGGAGAACACGTAAACAATCATCAGGTGGAATTTGTTGAAAATGTTTCAAAGCGTATGGGAACAATTATTCCTGTGTATGATATCGCCGATCTGCAGAATGCCGTATGCAACTATGATACGATTATTTCGACAATGACACAGGGCGCAAAAAGTCATAATGAAGAATTTAACCGGGAATTTGAAAAAATTGTAGATAATCTATTTCAATAGGATGTAAAGCAACGATGAAAACAAAAAAGAAAAAGGTATTGATAATCAGTACAGTTGGTTTAAAATATGAAGGAATTACCAGTGTGATCCTGGCAAATCTGGAGGCTATGAAGCGGGATGATCTTGAAATTTATCTGGCTGGAACGATAGAAGTGCATCCGGAAATTGAGGAGAAGATCACTGGACTTGGATGTGAGATCATTGATCTCCCAAACAGAAGAACAGATACCACAGCATATTTTAAAGCACTGGTCAGAGTGATTCGAAGAAAGAAAATTGATGTAGTTCATGCACATGGTAACAGTGCAACTATGACAATTGAAATGGCGGCGGCTTTTTTTGGAGGATGCAGATGTCGAATCGCGCATTCACATAATACCTGTTGCGAACAGGTAAGGGCGGATAAGATGTTACGCCCTTTCTTTTATTTGTTGTGTAACAAAAATCTGGCATGTGGTGAAGCGGCAGGAGAATGGCTTTTTGGAAACCGTCCGTTTACGATTATTGCAAATGGCCGAAATATTGAAAAATATAAATTTGATTCGGAGATACGCAGGTCGATAAGGGAAAAGTATCACTGGGAAAATAAGACGGTAATCGGACATGTCGGCGGTTTTTTACCGCAGAAAAATCATGCATTTTTAATAGATATATTTCAGGCTGTTCATAAGAAACAGCCGGATACAGAGCTGGTTTTGTTTGGGGACGGACCATTGCGTGGAGAGACAGAACAGAAGGTTGAAAAGCTGGGATTAAAAGATTGTGTGAAATTTATGGGACTATCAGATCAGGTGAATTGTTTCCTGCAGGCGATGGATGGTATGCTTCTTCCGTCTGTGTTTGAGGGACTTCCGCTTGTTGCTGTTGAGTGGCAGATCGCAGCACTTCCGTGTGTATTGTCGAATGAAGTTACAACAGACTGTGCTTTTTCTGATTTAGTGGAATTTTGCTCATTAGAAGAAAACCCGGATGTGTGGGCTGATATTTTGTTGAAGAAAATTAAAAATACAGACAGAAATGAAGAAGCTTTGAATGTGATAGCTGAGACAAAAAGATCTGGGTTTGATATACGGGATAATGCAGAGTTACTACATGACATATACTGCGGAAAATAAGCAGTATATGTTTGCAGTAAGGAAGGAAGAACAATATGAAAAAGGTAATCATAGGATGCAAGAGTGTATTTACCTATATGAAATATAAAATATTATACGGGAATCGTATACAAATGGCAAAAATCAATTCACTGAAAGGCAGGATTGAGATAGATCTGTTTTCAGATGCAAAATGCAGGATTGGTAATTTTTTGATGACGGCAGGACCTTTTTATATAAAGTGTACGGATAAGGCGGAGATTACAATAGGTGATAACTGCTTTTTTAATCATAATTGCAGTCTGACGGCAGCAGAGAATATTGTGATAGGCAATCAGTGCATGTTTGCAAATAATTTTGTGGTGGTGGATCATGACCATGACAGAAAAGATGGAAAAATATTAAAAGAATTGGTGAGTGCACCTGTTAAAATCGGAAATAATGTATGGTGTGGTGCAAATGTAACTGTATTAAAAGGGGTTACGATTGGCGATGGTGCGGTCATAGCTGCCGGCTCTGTTGTAAACAGAGATGTAGCTGCTTATTCCGTTGTTGCAGGAGTTCCGGCACGAAAAATTAGTAAGTAAGGATTGATAATTGTATGACTGCAAAGGTACGTGAGATTAATATACATAATATAATCGGTTATTTTATCCTAATCCCATTTTTAAATCCAAGAGGATTTTATGATGTCGTTCCGCTTTATAAGCCATTCATGACGGCGTGGGTATATCTGGCGCTGCTCCTGATTATATTTGAGATGTGTTTACAATATAGAGGAAATTTAATTCATATGGAAAAAAAGGCGGAGATTGCTGTTTTTTCCTATTTTGCAGCTGTGATTTTGATTACATTGACAGCACAGGGAGGTTTACATGAGGGGTTACAGAATATAATAGCAACTCCTTTTTTGTGTGTATATGCCATTTTATGTCTGCGCAATGATCCAAAGCATTTTATAAAAATGATATCCAATATCCTGATCGTTTTATTTTTGTTGAACCTGACAATATTCAACCCATATATTATGCAATATAAGATTGCAGAATATCATATTATTTTTCTGGGACATATTCAGGTGGCAGCGCAGTTTGGGGCATTGGGAATTTTGTGTGGAGCATTGGAATTCAGGAGTAGAAAGAAAACTGCATTGTTGCTGGAAATTCTTTCTGCCTTAACAATGTTGACCAGTAATGCTGCCAGTGCTATTTTAATTGTAGTGCTGCTTGTTGTGTTTATTGTTTTAGTAATCTTTAAAGTATATGGTATCTTTTGTAAAGGAATTCCAATTTATATCGTGCTATATACAATATTTAGTGCAATTCTGGTTATGGTGAATGTTCGTTTGCCAGGTTTTGTGATTTCAATGTTGAATTCGAGACAGAGTATTTGGGCAGTAGCACTTCAACATATAAAAGAAGCTCCAGTGATTGGCTATGGCGTTCAGGGAGTGACTTTGGAATTATACTGGGGTGGAAAGTTTAACTATGCACATAGTCAATTTGCACAAAATCTGCTGGATGGCGGAATTGTATTGTCGATTCTGTTTTTTGTTATGTTTGTTGCAGTGGCATTTTGTGTCAGAAAGACAGAGAATAAGATTTTAAGAAGCATAGGAACTTTAACAATGATCGCATTTATGTGTGTTGCATTGTTTGACAGTGTTTCTTTTTACCCGTATTTTATGCTTACATTAATGATATTGCTGTATTTACCGGATATTTCAAAAATACAGAGCAGAACATGATTTTGTATACAGGTTGTGAATGAGGAGAATTAACATATGGCTTATAAAGTTTTAAATTTGTTATCAGATGGCGGTGTTGGTGGCATCGAGAATTTATGTAAATGTATTTCTGATATACGAACAGAGGAAAATTGTTTTTGTTGTTTGTTTGAGGAAGGTGCAATTTATGAGGAAATGAAAAAAAATGGAGATGCTGTCTCTCTGGTTTCCTGTGGAAGTAAAAAAGTAACGAAAGAAAGAATTCGTGAGCTGCTTTCTCTTGCAAAAAAGTATGATATCATTGTAGTTCATCATAGTGCTATCGTAATTCAGTTCTATTATTCGCTGCTCAAATTTCTGTTACCGGGAAAAAAATATGTGTTGGTGGCACATAGTTGCTTTTCACCGGAATTTTATTATGATTACAGTTCAAACTTTAAGAATAAAGTTCGGGCATGGCTGCAAAAACATGTCTTGAACATTTCTGACAGGGTCGTATTTGTGTCAAAGGCCGGAGAAAAATCATACAGAGATTATTTTAAGATTCCGGATTCTAAGTGCAGAGTTGTATATAATGGTGTAGTCCCGCAGACAGAATACCGCAAACCAAAGCAGGGGGCGGTAGAGAAAAGTCATATATTTAAAATCGTTTTTATTGGAAGATTAGAAAAAATTAAAGGTGTACATTTGCTGATTGAGGCAATAGATGAACTGAGAAAAAAATATCCGGTACAGCTTGAAGTTGTCGGTTATGGCGGAGAACAGGAAAATTTGCAGATGATGTCTGAAAAGCTGGGCCTGAGAGAAATTGTACATTTTGCGGGCATGCAGCGCGATATAGCAAAATATTTAAAAACAGCTGATATTTTTGTATATCCTTCTATTTGTGAAGAGGTATTTGGTATTTCGCTGGTTGAAGCAATGTCTTATGGAGTACCTTGTGTTGCAAATGAAGTAGGTGGAATTCCGGAAATTATTACAGAACATAAAAATGGTGTGCTGACCAGTGAAAAAACAGGAAAAGCAGTTGCAGAGGCAATTGCATCTCTGATAGAAGCTTATTACGAAGGAAAAGCAGATGAGATGGCTGAAAATTGTTATGAGACAGCACAGTATTTTTCTATTGACCATACCGTAGAAGGTTTGGAAAAATGTTACATGGAATTAGTAAACAGAAAATAATATGGAGTTTAAGATGACAGAGACACAAAAAATACAGAAATTGATTTTATATATTGCAAATGAAGTGATTCGTATTTGTGATAAAAATGATATACCGTATAACATTACGGCAGGTACTTTGCTTGGAGCTGTTCGTCATAAAGGTTTTATCCCGTGGGATGATGACTTTGATTTTGCCATGACAAGAAATGATTATGAACGTTTCCTCAAAGCCTGCAAGAAAGATTTGAATACAGATATTTTTTTCCTGCAGACAGCAGAAACGGACAGGAATTTTGCTTATTCGATGGCGAAGGTACAGCTGATCGGAACAGAGATCATAGAGGATTTTTCCATTGGTGTAGACATTCATCATGGGATTTTTGTAGACATTTTTCCTTATGACAAGCTTCCAGATGGAGAAATGAAAAGAAAGTTTTTCTTGAAAAAAAATCATTTGTTAAAGACAATGCTCTGGATCAAATGCGGGTACGGGGTTAAAGAACATTCCGGACGGACAGGATATAAAATCCTTCATTTCCTGGGAAGATTTGTAACAATTGAAAAATTAAAGAAAAAAATATATGCTCACATTACAAAATATAATAATACGAACTTCAATGATTGTTTTACCAGTGACTATCCGGATGAAAAAATGGAAGAAAAGTGGCTGGTGAACAGAAAAGAATATACGTTTGAAGGCTATAACTTTAAAGGATTCAGGGATTATGATGAATACCTGAGTTCTCTTTATGGCGATTATATGACACTGCCGCCGGAAAATGAGCGTGAAACACATACAAATGCAAAAGTTGATTACGGTCAATACGATAAATGGTTCGAGGAGTAATATGTCAAAAATAAGAGAAACCCTGAGCAGATGGGAAGGAAAATATTATAAGAAAAGAATTCAAAAGACAGCAAAATGCTGTGGTGAAAATCTGTATTGTGGCGGAAAATCTTTTGTTACGTCAAATACAGAGCTTGGAACGAATGTAAATTTTAATGGAATGTCTATATTTGGAAATGGTAAAATTGTGATTGGAGATAATTTCCATTCCGGTCCGGGCTGTCAGATCATTTCATCTTTCCACAATTATGATACAGATGATGCGATTCCGTATGGAAATCAGTATATCCATAAAGATGTTACGATTGGTGATAATGTCTGGCTTGGAAATAATGTGATCATTCTGGGTGGAGTAGAAATCGGGGAAGGCGCAATTATCCAGGCTGGAAGTGTGGTCTGCAAGAATATTCCGGCTTATGCGATTGCAGGAGGACATCCGGCAGTTCCGTTTAAAACACGTGATATAGAACACTATGAAAAGCTTAAAAAAGAAAAGAAGTTTCATTAATTGATTAATAAAATAGAAATGGAAGTGTGATATGCGAATTTCAACATGGATTCAAAAATATAAAGATATGTCACAACCGGTAAAAGCTTCGTTCTGGTTTACGGTCTGTAACATTTTAAATAAAGGAATTGCGCTGATTTCCACACCTGTTTTTGTCAGAATTCTGACAACAGATGAGTACGGTGATTATTCGGTATTCCAATCCTGGTACAGTATATTGGTTATTTTTGCAACATTAAATCTGTTTTCCGGTGAATATGGAAAAGGTTTGATAGAGTTTGACGATGATAAGGATCGTTTTACATCATCTGTATTAGGTCTGACGTCATTGATCACGTTGCTGGTGTTTGCGGTATTTGCGTGCAATCTGACGTTCTGGTCAGGAAAATTAAGCTTATCACCGATATTGATCATTGCCTTGTTTGTGGAAATATTTACAATGTCTGCCTATGAGTTCTGGTCAACAAAACAGCGTTTTGAGTATAAATACAAAAAAGTTGTGCTGAGTACACTGGGAATGAGTGTGGGAAGTATTCTGCTTGGAATTATTTCCGTGCTTGCTACAGATAACTATAAGTTGGAAGCACGAGTATTTTCCGATGTATTTGTGAAAGCAGTTATTTCTCTGGTCGCATTTTTTGTGATTGTCAGAAATGGAAAGAAGCTGTTTGATAAGAAATACTGGAAATATGCGTTATTATTTAACTTGCCTTTGATCCCTCATTTTCTTTCAACCATGGTGCTCAGTCAGTCAGACCGCATTATGATCAAAGATATGGTTGGAAGCTCGGCAGCAGCGGTATATAGTATTGCCTACACAATTGGTACGATGGTTCTGTTGATTACAAATGCAATTAACAACTCATTTACACCGTATACATATCAGGCGTTAAAAGATAAAGAATATGACGGAATCAAAAAGAATGCGACCCTGCTTTGCGTGCTGGTCGCAGTGCTGGTTATCTTGTCCATGGCTTTTGCCCCGGAAATTATTTTAATTTTTGGTGGAAGAAAATATTACGAGGCAATCTGGGTTGTACCGCCGGTTGCAGTATCTATGTTTTTGATTTTCCTGTATTCTCTGTTCAGTAATATTGAATATTATTTTAAGAAGACAGGATTTATTGCCCTGGCATCCATCGTGTGTGCGGTTGCAAACTTAGGATTAAATAAAGTTTTTATCGAATTATTTGGATATTATGCAGCAGGTTATACAACATTAGTCTGTTATGGACTGTTAGCATTGATGCACTATTTTTTCTATCGAAAAGCGTTACATCAGGAAGGAGTTCGGGCATCAGAAGTATATAATTTGAAACAATTGCTGCTTATTTTGGCAGCTGTTCTGTGCGTGATGTTTGTGATGACCTTTACATACAGGCATATTGTTATTCGTTATGCAATTGTTGCAGTTATTCTGGCTGTAATGTTTGTAAACAGAAAAAAAATCATAGGCTGGCTGAAGAATATCAGAAATTCCTGATGAGCTGATAATAAAGGAGAAAAACGATGAATGCCGTTAGTTATATTAAAAAGAATGGAATAAAAAGGGTTTTTGATGTCTTTTATCATTATAAGCTTGACCTGATCCTACAAAAAGGCTGTAATTTCTTTTTGAAACACAGACCGTTACAGAATATCATTATTATTGAAAGTCATAATGACTTTGATTCCAATGGCGGTGCTTTTTATGACTACCTGATAAAAAATCATTATAATGATAAGTACAAAATTGTATGGCTGTTAAAAAATAAGGCTCCGGAATCTTTACCAGCAAATGTTGACTGGTGCTGGTTATATAAACCGAGTCTGAAAAAAGCGTTGTATGTATGCAAGGCAAAAGTATTTACAGCTGACTGTGTGGTGACAAATAAAGTTCGTGCCGACCAGAAATCATTTTATTTTACTCATGGAGCGGTTTGTCTGAAAAGTGTAATTGGGAAATGTAATCTGTCTGATTCGGTTGATTATATTCTGTCTCCGTCAGAAGCATATGGACCAATTCAGGCAAAGCAGGGAGGCTTACCATTCCCAAATAACAGATTTGTATATCTTGGATATCCAAGCTATGACCGGCTGTTTACACCATCAGAAAATGAACTGGCGAAAGTGACGAAAGAGTCTTATCGCAAAGTGGTAATCTGGATGCCTACATTCCGGAAAGGCGGAGGTTATAAACGGAACGACAGTACGAAGGAGCAGCCATTGGGGATTCCAATCATTGAATCAGAGGAAGAATTAAAACAGCTAAATGATGCGCTTGTGAAAATGGATATGCTTCTGATCATAAAAATACATCCGATGCAGGATCCGGAGACCATAAAAGTACATGGCATGTCAAATGTCTGTGTGCTTACAGGAAGCACTGTGAAAAAACTAAATGTAGACAATTACAGACTGTTAAAAGATTCGGATGCGTTATTAAGTGATTATTCCAGTATTGCATATGACTATTTGATGCTGAACAGACCAATCGGATATGATTTTTCTGATCTGGATTCTTACACGAATGGTCTTTGTGTGGACAATCCGGACGAATATATTGCAGGTCCTAAAATTTATTGCTATGATGAATTATTGGGATTCCTGAAAGATGTTTCAGAGGAAAAAGATTCTTATAAAAAGCAGAGAGAAGAACTTTGCGGAAGAATTTATAAATATACAGATGGAAACAGCAGCAAGAGAATTGCTGAATTTATGAAGTTATAAAGGAGTGACAAAAATGCTTAATTTTACAGTAGGACCAGTAATGTCATGTGAAGAGGTTCGTACAATTGGAGCGGAGCAGGTACCGTATTTTAGAACACCGGAATTTTCAAAAATTATGTTTGAAAATGAGAATCTCATGAAGAAATTTGCAAAAGCAGATGAAAATGCGCGTGTTGTATTTCTGACCGGATCAGGTACAGCTGCAATGGAAGCAGCAGTCATCAACGTTTTTGATACAAAGGATAAAGTACTTATCGTAAATGGCGGAAGTTTTGGACAGCGTTTTGTGAAAATCTGTCAGATTCATCAGATCCCATATACAGAGATCAAACTAGAAATCGGGAAAAAACTGACACAGGAAATGTTAGATCAGTATGATGGAAAAGATTATACAGGATTTCTTGTAAATATTCATGAGACATCCACCGGTGTGCACTATGACCCGGTTATGATCAGTGAATTCTGTAAAAAGAACAATATGTTCCTTTTGGTGGATGCAATCAGTTCTTTCCTGGCAGATGAGTTTGACATGGAGAAACTTGGCGTAGACCTTATGCTGACAGGATCGCAGAAAGCACTTGCGTGCCCTCCGGGTATTTCTGTTATCGTTTTATCTGAACATGCAGTACAGCGTGTATATGAGAAAACACCACAGTGCCTGTATTTAGATCTGAAAGAAGCGTTAAAAAACGGAGAGCGCGGGCAGACTCCATTCACACCCGCCGTTGGTATCCTGAGACAGATTCATGCCCGCTTACAGGAAATTGAAAAAGCAGGCGGCGTAGAGGCTGAAACAGCAAAGATTGCTTCACTGGCAGCAGATTTCAGAGAAAAAATCAAAGACATGCCATTTGAAATCCCGTCTGAATCTATGTCAAATGCGGTAACACCACTTCATCCATTGAATGTTTCTGCTTATAAAATATTTGAGACACTGAAAGATGAGTATCATATCTGGGTTTGCCCAAATGGTGGTGATCTGGCAGAAAAGATTTTCCGAGTTGGTCATATCGGTGCACTTACAACAGACGATAATACAACACTGGTGGAAGCTTTGAAAGATATGCAGAACAGAGGACTGTTATAATCGTTAAACAGGGGAGAGAAAGGTAATTAAAAGATGACAAAGGTAATAACATATGGAACATATGATCTGCTTCATTATGGACATATCCGATTGCTGGAGCGTGCGAAGGCACTGGGAGATTATCTGATCGTTGGTGTGACGGCAGATGATTTTGATAAAACCAGAGGAAAGATAAATGTGCAACAGTCTTTGATGGAACGTGTACTGGCGGTAAAAAAGACAGGACTTGCAGATGAAATTATCATCGAAGAATATGAAGGGCAGAAAATCGATGATATTTTGCGTTATAATGTCGATATTTTTACAGTTGGTTCAGACTGGAAGGGGAAATTTGATTATTTAAATGAGTACTGTAAGGTGGTATATCTGGACAGAACGCAGGGTGTTTCAAGTACAGAGTTACGTTCTCAGAAGCGGCTTGTAAAAATGGGACTTGTCGGAGATACAGGAATTTTTGAAAAATATCGGCAGGAAGCTGCATTTGCCAATGGCGTGGAAGTTGCAGCGGCTTATACAGAAGATGTTTCTTTAAAACAGAGAGATAATGATATTGTATTTACAAATGATTATGATAAATTGCTGGAAATCGTAGATGCAGTTTTTATTGTCTCACATCCATCCAAACACTATGAACAGATAAAGAAAGCGCTTCTGAGAGGAAAACATGTATTATGTGAATCCCCGATCGCATTGAAAAAATCTGAGTGTCAGGAACTTTTTGAAATTGCAGAAAAGAATGATCTGATTCTCATGGATGCAATCAAAACAGCGTATGCAACTGCTTACCATAGATTACTGCTGCTGGCTAAATCGGGAAAAATTGGAAATATTGTTTCAGTAGATGCTACCTGTACAAGTACAAAAGAAATGGAAACGCAGACCAGTACCTACGAACGTAGGAACAGCATTTGTGCATGGGGACCAACAGCGCTGCTTCCGGTATTTCAACTGCTTGGAACTGATTATGAAAAAAAAGAAGCAAGTTCTTATTTTATGCCGGGAAATGATAACTTTGATCTGTTTACAAAAATTAATTTTAACTTTAAAAATGCAGTGGCTTCTGTAAAAGTTGGCAAAGGTGTAAAAGCTGAGGGAAATCTGATCATCGCTGGTACAAAAGGATATATTTATGTTCCGGCACCGTGGTGGAAGACAGATTATTTTGAAATCCGTTATGAAAATCAGGAAGAAAACAAACGCTATTTTTATCAGTTGGATGGAGAAGGAATCAGATACCAGATTGTTGCCTTTATCAGATCAATTGAAAGTAAGCAGTCGAATTCCTATATATCACAGGAACTGTCAGAAAAGATTTGTTCTGTAATTGAAGAATGGAATGAAAAAAAGGATCTGCACACAATTACTGTATAAAAACAGAAAATGAATAAAGAGGATTGAGTACAATGGGAGAGATAAAAGAATTATCACCGGAAGAGTTCAGACAGATGCAGCTGCTTCAGCTTGATATGTTAGTTGAGTTAGACCGTGTCTGCCGCGAAAATAATATTAATTATACGATTTTTGGCGGAACACTTCTGGGAGCTGTCCGACATAAAGGATACATTCCGTGGGATGACGACGCAGATGTTGCAATGCTGCGGGAAGATTATGATAAATTTAAAAAAGTAACAGACAAGTTAAATTCAGAAATCTGTTATTTTCAGGATCATGATACGGATCCGGAATATCGCTGGGGTTATGGAAAGTTAAGAAGAACAGGCACAACTTATGTGCGCGTAGGTCAGGAGCATTTAAAATGTAAAACCGGTGTTTTTATTGATGTTTTCCCTATGGATGACATTCCGCATTCAACCATCGGTCAGATGCTGAATGATTTTTACTGTTTCTGTCTGCGAAAAATTCTGTGGTCTGAAGTTGGAAAATATAGTACTTCAGAGGACGGAATTCACAGATTGTATTATAAGATTGTATCTCATATATCACCGTCATGGGTGTTTAAACGTGTGGAAAAAATTGCCCAAAAAAGCAGAAACAGCAGTACAAACCGGGTTCGTACCCTATTATTCCCGGCGACAGGAAAGCTGTACCGGAAAAGAGAGAACAGTTTAAAGACAAGATATGGTATGCCAAAGGAATGGTTCTTAGATTTGCAGGAATATGAATTTGAAGGAAAGAAACTGATGGGTACCAGAGATTATGACACAATTTTAAAATATATTTATAATGATTATATGAAATTGCCGCCAGAAGATAAAAGAGATCCACATGCACCGGTTTCAAGTTACTTTTTTGGATAAAGGAGAAGAACATTGATAAGAAAATGCTGCGTGGAAGATATAGAATATCTGAAAGGTATAATTAAAAAAGATATATTTCAAAATGTGTACCTGTATATTGATACAAGCACATACGGATTTGAAAATCAGGATATTCAGACATGGATTATTTCTGATCATGCGATGGATACGGTAATTGTATATAAATATTATAACAGTCTGCAGATTTTTGAAATATCAGATCCAAGCGATGAAAATATAAGAGAAATATGTTTTTTGATTGAAAAAAATGACAGTCAAATGTTGTCAGGATCAGTAGAACTGATACGAAAAATTTCCTGTCTGCTGCCGGAATGGAAAAAAACGGAAGGCATTATTATGAAAGCCGGACAGGGAGCGGCAAAAGCGGATTCAGAAGTCTGTAAGGCAAATTCAGATGAGTGCTATGAAATCGCATCACTTATTTGTGCAGATGAAGGAATCGGTGGACATTATTCTGTGGCACTGCTGGAAGAACAGCTGCAAGACAGAATGCAAAACTGGCATTGTCAGAATTTTGTTTTAAAAGAAAATGGAACGATTGTTGCACATATGGGAACATATGCAGATGTGGAAGGTATTGCAGTGTTAGGCGGACTGGTAACAACTCCGGCAGCACGGGGACAGGGATACGGAAAGCGTGTACTGCAAAGCCTGACGGCACAGGTGATAAAGGAGCAGAAAGTTCCGGTATTATATTGTTATGAACAAAATGTAATGGACTGGTATAGACATCTTGGCTGGACACAGGTTTATAAATGTGCGAAGCTGGAACGTAAATGACAGGAGGAATACTGGTGCCAAATCTGATGGAAAAAAGCAGGATGATAAAATCCAATAGCAGGGAAAGTGTTGCCACAAAACAGAAAGAATATAACTGGGGAATCGATTTTTTACGGATTGTTTCCATGTTTATGGTTGTATGTCTTCATATGCTTGGAAGAGGTGGAATCCTGGATTATGCCCCTTTTTTATCCGGAAAATATGAAGTGGTGTGGCTGATTGAAATCGCTGCTTACTGTGCGGTAAACTGCTATGCATTAATTTCCGGATATGTGGGAATACATGGAAAATACCGGTATTCAAACTGGGTACTCCTGTGGCTGAGAGTATTATTTTATTCCGTTCTGATTACAGTTGTTTTCAAATTTGCTGCACCTTCTGTAGTGGGACGGTATGAGTGGACAAGTGCGATCTTCCCGACATCGAGAGAACAATACTGGTATTTTACAGCGTATACAGGATTGTTTCTCCTGATCCCGGTACTTAATTTTTTTATATCGCATGCATCAAGAAAACAATTGAAACTGGTTGTTATGTTGGGGATTGTACTGTATTCTGTATTGCCGGAATTATTCAGACGGGATATTTTTGTTACGAAAGAGGGATACAGTCCAATCTGGATGATCGTTTTGTATATTATTGGCGGTTATCTTGGAAAATACCAGGGATGGAAGAAAAAATCAAAACGACACCTTGGTTTTATTTATATCGTATGCATAGCGGTAACCTGGTTAGGAAAATTTGTGATTGAACATCATCGTTTTGGTGTGAGTGGAGATACGAATCAGACAACATTTCTGGTGAGTTACACATCACCGACCATACTATTGGCCGGAATTGCACTGGTTATACTTTTTTCAAAGCTGAATGTAACTGAAAAATGGAAGAAGTTCATAAAACTATTTGCACCGGTCTCATTCAGTGTATATCTGATACATTTCCATCCATTGGTGAAAGCGTATATATTGCAGGATCGGTTAAAGGGACTATTAAATTATAATGTGGTGCTGATGCTGCTGGCATTTCTGGCAATTGTTGTATCGGTATATTTTATATGTTCTTTTATTGATATGATCAGGGAATATATATTTAAAAAATTGAAAGTGAAAGATAGACTGATAAAACTGGAACATAAATATCTTGAAAATACCTGGGATAACATAGAAAGAAAGGGTTAAGAAATGGAATCAGTATCTATGAAAAAAATGTGGGACTCTATCTGGAAGCATAAAATAATCATAATCATATTTGTGCTGCTCTGCTTTGTTGCAGGAGCCGGTCTGGGTGTAAAGAAAGCGAAATCTGCATCATCCGCATCTGAAGTACAGAAGATTGAAGATTATAAGAGTGGCCTTGATAAGTATGCGGAGGTTATGAAGAATATTGAAGCAAATATTTCAACCACGCAGGATCAGATTGATGCTTTGCAGAAATATTGTGATTCATCTATCTATATGAAGCTTGATGCATTAAATGTAAACGTGGCTTCTGTGCAGTACCGTATTACCGTGAATGGTACAGACAACACACAGGTTTCTTCATCTGGTGTAAGTGAAAAAGTTACAGATATTATAAACGAGTTAACTGCATATGTGAAAAATGGTGAATGGAAAGCTGCGGTAGAAGAAAAATTGCCGGATGTGCCGGTAGAATATTTGCCGGAAGTGGTTGGCAGCAATTCAACCGGAAATATTTTTACTTTGACTGTTATGCATTATGATGCTGATCAGGCAGCAAAAATCAGTAAGGTAATTGATGAGCAGATTCAGAAATATGCAGCTTCTACATTAAAAGAAAACGGTGATTTTTCATTTTCTGTTATTTCAAGTAATGTATCTGCCAAGGCAATACCAGAGGTACAGTCAGCACAAAACAGTTATCTTACTTCACTGAAAAACTATAAAGACAGCCTGTCTGATCTGCAAAAAGATCAGTTATCACAGCAGATATCAGAGAAAGGTTATATAAAGGACTATAAACCAGACAGCATGGATGCACCAAGTGCAAAAAAAGTGCTGGTTCAATATGCCGCTCTGGGAATCATTGCCGGACTGGTGATCAGTTGTGCTCTATTAGCGCTTTTATATGTGTTAAGTGATAAATTAAAAGGAACAGAAAATATAAAGGCGGCCGGAATTACTGTTCTTGGTAATTATTCCGCAAAAGAGGGGTATTATCCGGCACTGGAACGCGAAATGATAGATTTTGATCTGATCAGAAAAGAACATTCTGTTGAACAGGTATTTTTGGGAATGCTGAGTGATGCGGAAATTGTACAGAAAGCTGCGCAGGAATATCAGGCTGCAATGGAAAAGAAATCACTTGGTGTAGAAGTCGGAAGCAATATTGAGAATGATTCTGAGATGATGAAGCAATTCGTCGAAATTGGAAACTGTATTTTATTTGTTGAAGTCGGAAAAACCACATACACACAGATCAAAGCTTATTTGGAAATTTGCAAAAAATTTAATGTTTCTGTTTTAGGATGTGTTGTAGTTGAATAATTATGAAAATATTAAGTAAAACAAAACGGAAAATGTTGTCCGGAATAAGTAACCCGAGTGCAGGAGAACAATTGTACCTGTTGGCATTTTTTGTTTTTCTGATCAGTGAGACATTTTCGACAACCATGTTTCAGCTTCCGGGGAGTGCATATACACTTTGCAAAGCAGTGGCATGTTTATTGCTGATTATAAAAGTGTTTCGCTTTGATGAATTTTCGAGAAGAACATTTTTTATATTTGTATTGTTAATACTGGAAGCTATTCTGGTATATGTTAATTCCGGATATATGGAAGTATTCTTTTGGGTACTTTTTGTGATGAGTGCAAAAAATGTTTCATTTAAGAAAATACTGAAGGTATATCTGATCGTTACGATCAGCATTGTGCTTTTAGCTTTTTGCGCATCCATGTTGCAGGTGATAGAAAATCTGCAGTATACCAGAGGTGATGGAAAACGGGTCAGAAATTCATTTGGTGCAATTTATACAACGGATTTTGCATCACATATTTTTATGATCACGATGTCTGCGTTTTATTTGCTGAAGGACAAGCTGAAGACATGGCATTTTATTCTTGGAGCGGTTGTGGGAGTATTGGTTTACTGTTTTTGCAATACACGTCTGGATATGGGCTGTCTGTTTCTTATGCTGATCTGTTTTTATTGCATCAGCCAGGGATATGTTGCAAACGGTAGAAATATTTTCAGTACAGGAAAAGAAAAGAAGGCTTTACCTTACAGCATGCCAATTGCAGCAGGATTTATGTTTGTCGCATCCTATTTTTATAGTTCTGGAAATTCTATTTTCCTGGCATTAGACAGTTTTATGTCAGCTAGATTGAAATTGGGGCATAAGGGATTGATGAAATATGGAATGACGTTATTTGGACAGTCGATAAAAATGGTTGGAAATGGTGGGACTACAAAGATATCGGCTTCCCAATATTTCTTTATAGACTGTTCGTACCTGTATATTTTTCTGCGATATGGAGTGTTTTTTTTACTGATCACATTGGCGGTATACATGATGTGCTGCAAAAAGTATCAAAATGATCCATATTTTATAGCAGTTATCATTCTGATATCCATTAATTGTATGATCGCGCATCATATCATAGAATTAACGTACAATCCGTTTGCACTGGCATTATTTGCAGCGGCACCGCAATTGGAACAAAGAGACTGTAGGAGTAATAATAATAAATGGTCAAGATTAAATCTGTTAAAGTAAATTTTATAATGAATATGATTCTTACGGCATCGACATTCATTTTTCCGTTGATCACATTGCCGTATATTACGCGTGTGCTTTCGGTAGAAGGTGTTGGTAAGGTAAACGTGGCTACTTCGATTGCTCAGTATTTTTCTATGGTAGCGATGCTTGGCGTGCCAACTTATGGTATTCGTGCATGTGCACAGGTAAGAGATGACAGAGAGAAGCTGACCAAAACAGTACAGGAGATTCTATTGCTGAATCTCCTTATTTCTGTTTTTGTGTATGCTGCTTATTTTGTGGCAGTATGGCAAGTGCCGAAGATGCACAATGATGCTGCTTTATACTGGATCATGAGTTCTACAATTATTTTTAATGTAATTGGTGTGGAATGGCTGTATAAAGGTTTGGAGCAGTATACTTATATTACAGTGCGGTCGATTATCTTTAAAGCAATCGGTCTGGTGCTGATGTTCCTGTTTGTCAGACATCAGGGAGATTACGTTATCTATGGAGCAATCAGCATTGTGGCTACGGTTGGATCTAATTTCCTGAATTTTATTAATCTGAGAAAGTATGTTAATCTGCGACCGGTAGGGCATTATGATTTAAAACACCATTTCAAAGAAGTAATGATTTTCTTTGCAATGGCAGCAGCAACGACAATTTATACGAATCTGGATAACGTTATGCTTGGTTTCCTGAAAAATGAAACGCAGGCAGGCTATTATGGAACATCCATAAAAATTAAAGGATTACTGGTAAGTTTTGTTACAGCTTTGAGTACTGTATTGTTGCCAAGGGTTTCTTATTATATTGAGCGTGGAATGAAAGAGGAATTCAAACGGGTGAGCAGAAAAGCGTTACATTTTGTGGTACTGCTTGCGTTGCCGGTAACGGTATATTTTATTTTGTATTCCCGGGAGTCTATCTTTCTGCTGGCCTCCAAAACATATGAAAATTCTATTATACCAATGCAGATCATTATGCCGACAGTACTTCTGATCGGCCTGACAAATGTTTTAGGATTACAGATCATGGTGCCGATCGGAAAAGAAAAAATGGTATTTTATTCTGTACTTGCCGGAGGAATTGCAGATTTTGTTGCAAATATGATTTTTATTCCAACAATGTCGGCAGCTGGTGCTGCGCTTGGAACACTGATCGCAGAGACTGTTGTTCTGATTGTTCAGCTCATTGTATTGCGTGACTGGATCAGGGATTTGTTTTCAGAAGTACAATGGGTAAAAGCATGTGTATCTACCGCGGTAGCAGGAGTTGCCTGTTATGGAGTAAAAGCACTGAATTTATCAAATTTTATAGCCCTGGTAATATCGGTATGTGTTTTTGGAGCAGTATATGCGGTATTACTTTTGATTATGCGGGAACCGTTATTCCTTGAGGTATTACAGGATGTATTGCATGGGAAAGTGAAACGTGGAAAGGCAGAGAAAGATGGAGAATAACATTGTGATTTCTTTTATTATACCGGCACATAATTCAGAAAAGTTTCTGAAAAGATGTGTGGAAAGTGTAGTAAAAGAGGAAAAGCAGCCAAAAGATAACAACCTGGCTGAAGTCATAATTATAGAGAATGGTTCTTCCGATCATACAAAACAGATTGGAACAGCTTTGGCTGAAAAGTATGAGAATGTTTTTCTGATCTGTTCTGAAAAAGGTGTTTCGAATGCAAGAAATGCTGGAGTAAAAGCTGCACATGGAGAATGGATTTTTTTCTTGGATGCAGATGACTATCTTCCAGCAGGAACTTTGCAGAAATTATTGGATACGGTAAATAGCGGAAAAGCGGCAGATCTGTATATTTTCAGTTATGAAAAAGGAAATGCGATCGTAAATGTTGCAACTGGAGAAAATGCAGACGGTTATGAAGGAACCGGGGTACGGGAATGCCTTGCAGGAATGCTTAGGAACCCGACACGCTGCATGGCTGTCTGGGGGAAATTGTTCCGGCATAGTATTATTCAGCAATCTTCATTAGATTTTAATAAAAAATTAAGCCTGGCTGAAGACAGTGATTTTCTGATTCGGTATATAATGAAGTGTGGCAGGATCATTTTTTCACAGGAATCCTGTTATCATTATTCTACGGATGCAGGTTCTGCAATGCGGACATATGACGGGAAGAAGACGGAAGGATATCTGTTATCTCTGCAGACAACACAGAATGCGATACCGGAGAATGACCAACAGTTATATCAGGCTTATCAGGTGTATATTTTAATGCATCTGAATATAATGATGGTCAGAGAAGTATTTTCAGCGGGAAACAGAGTAGTTTTTTCAGAAAAGGTAAAGGCATTGAAGAAGCTTCTGCGGGAGGAAATATTTCAGAAAGCATTGCAGGCTGTACCGGCAGCTTCCTGTAGATCTGCGCGTATGATGCCAATATTGCTTTTGAAATTTCAGCAATATTATTTGTGTGGAAAAGTGTATGAACTGCGTGCAAAGCAGAATGAAAAAAGAGAAATGCGGACAGAGGATTAGGTTGATGGAAGAGAACTATGTGGATGTAAATATGCAAAGGAATGGTAAAGCGAAAGAGCAGATTCATGCGGCATCACCGAAAAATGCAATTATTCTTGCTGCCGGATATGGCATGCGAATGGTTCCAATCAATACAGAAGTGAGCAAAGGGCTTCTGGAGATTCACGGGGAACCACTAATCGAAAGGTTGATCCGGCAGCTTCATGAAGCGGAAATATACGAGATATATATCGTAGTTGGATTTATGAAAGAAAGATATGAATATCTGATTGATGAATATCGGGTGGAGTTGATCGTAAATCCGGAATATACAACGAAAAATAACCTGTATTCACTGAAATGTGCAGAAAAATATATTTCAAATACGTATATAGTCCCATGTGATATCTGGTGTGAACATAACCTGTTCCGAAAGCAGGAATTACACTCTTGGTACATGGTAAATAATTCTTTAAAACCAGACAGCTGTGTCTTAGTAAACCCAAATATGGAACTGAATCTGATATCAGAGACAGATGCCGGAAATGGTATGATTGGTATTTCTTATCTGACAGGAAAGGAAGCTCAGCTGGTAAAACAGCGGATAAAAGAGATGTGCAGTACATCCTGTTATACGAGTGCATTCTGGGAAGAAACGCTTTATGAAAAAAGAAAAATGATCGTGCCGGCCAGAGTAGTAGATGAAGCGGATGTAGTAGAAATTAATACATTTGAACAATTACGGGAGTTGGATAGCGGTTGTGATCAGTTAAAAACAGATGCGATTCAGATTATTGAAGCAGTGTTCCGGGTGTCGCAAAAGGATATAAAGAATATTACTGTTCTGAAAAAGGGAATGACCAACCGGTCATTTTTATTTGAATGCAAAGAGAAAAAGTATATTATGCGAATCCCCGGTGAGGGGACAGATAAACTGATCAACAGGCGTGAGGAAGCAGAGGTTTATCAGAAGATAGCAGATTATCATATATGTGACCGGGTAATTTATATGAATCCGGAGAACGGATATAAAATTACAGAATATATGAACTCTGTCAGAAACTGCGATGCAGAGCAGATGGAAGATGTGAAAAAGTGTATGAAAAAATTGCGCGAGTTTCATGAATTAAAACTGAAGGTCAATCACGAATTTGATCTGTTTGAACATATTCAGTTTTTTGAACAGTTGTGGGAGGGAAGCCCCTCCGCTTTTAAAGATTATGCGGAGACGAAAAGGAAAGTATTTTCGCTGAAATCGTATGTGGAACAGTATTGCGGGCAGAAAGTACTGACGCATATTGACGCTGTTCCGGATAATTTCCTGTTTTGGGAGAAAAATTCAGAAGAAACTGACATCAGGCTGATTGACTGGGAGTATGCAGCAATGCAGGATCCGCATGTAGATATTGCGATGTTCTGTATTTATGCTATGTATAACAGAACACATATTGATCAGACAATCGATGCTTATTTTACAGAGGGGTGTGCAGAAAACATCCGTATAAAAATTTATGCATATATAGCGATATGTGGTTTATTGTGGAGTAACTGGTGTGAATATAAGCGAAGCCTTGGTGTTGAATTTGGAGAATATTCGCTACGGCAATACAGATATGCAAAAGAGTATTATACGATTGTAGAGACTGAGAGAAGAAAAGTGGAGATACAGGAACATGAATAGAGTAGAAAGAGCAATCATTATGGCTGCGGGAAAAGGAACCCGAATGAGACCGGTAACGCTGCATACACCAAAGCCATTGGTAAAAGTAAATGGAAAGAGAATGATTGACAGTGTAATTGAAGCACTGCATAAAAATGGAATATCTGAAATTTATATTGTGGTTGGATATCTGAAAGATCAATTTGAGATATTGCCCAAAGAATATGAAAACGTGAAGCTCATTGAAAATCCATTTTATGACACCTGTAATAATATTTCATCATTATATGTGGCAAGAGATTATATAGAAAATGCCATTATATTGGATGGAGACCAGATCATTTACAATGAGAAAATTCTGGCCCCGGAATTTGATAGATCCGGGTACAATGCAGTTTGGACAGATGACGAGACAGAGGAATGGCTGATGACGGTGGAAAAAGGGATAGTTACTTCATGTAGCAGAACCGGTGGAAAAGGCGGATGGCAGCTGTATTCCGTATCAAGATGGAACGAAGCAGATGGAAAGCGTCTGAAACATCACCTGGAACTGGAATTTAATGAGAAATATAACCGACAGATTTACTGGGATGATGTTGTAATGTTTTGTCATGCGGACGAGTATGAACTGGGTATTTGTCCGATGAACGCAGATGATGTAATTGAAATCGATAATCTGGAGGAACTGATAGCATTAGATGGATCATATAAAGATATATGATGAAATGCAGGGGAGGAGAAATGAAGAAGAAAATAGACTGGATGGTCACGTTAGTGCCATTTATTATAATTGTTGGTATTGCAGTGATTTTGTTTATATGGCCGAGAGAATCCAATGATGTAATACATCAGATAAGATTTTTCCTTGGAGATACACTGGGCAGCTATTATTTGATTATTGGCTTAGGCGTTTTATTGATATCTGTTTACCTGGCGTTTTCAAAGTATGGAAATATCGTACTGGGCGAACCTGATGAAAAACCGAAATATTCATTTTTTGTATGGGGAAGTATGATGTTCACCTGTGGACTGGCAGCGGATATATTATTTTATTCCTTTGCTGAATGGATCATGTATGCAACAAATCCGCATATAGCAGACCTTGGACCAGTGCATGAATGGGCAGGGGTATTTCCTTTGTTCCACTGGAGTTTCATTCCATGGGCGTTTTATCTGGTGCTTGCGGTTGCATTTGGTTTTATGCTCCATGTAAGAAAGCGAAAGCGTCAGAGATATTCAGAGGCATGCCGCCCGGTTATCGGAAAACATGCGGATGGTCTGCTGGGACGTGTAATAGATATGTTTGCGCTGTTTGCCCTGCTGGCAGGAACAGCGACAACATTCAGCGTTGCAACTCCACTGCTGGCAGAAATTGCAATGCGGTTATTTCATATTCATGTCAGCCGAACGGTTGTGACGATTATCATTTTGCTGATCACATGTGCTGTCTATACTTATGCAGTGTTACATGGCTTTAAAGGAATCAGCTTTCTGGCAAAATTATGTATTTATCTGTTTTTTGGATTACTGGTTGTTGTGCTTGTGTTTGGCGGTCAGGGACGTTTCATTATTGAAAACGGAATTCAGTCTCTTGGAAAAATGGTACAGAACTTCATTGGATTAGCGACCTACACAGACCCTGTCAGGGCAAATCATTTTCCACAGGACTGGACCATTTATTATTGGGCATACTGGATGGTATGGTGTGTTGCTGCTCCGTTTTTTATTGGCAATATTTCAAAGGGAAGAACGATAAAACAGACAATACTTGGAGGATACGTTTTTGGTGTTGGCTCAACCATTGTAAGCTTTATCGTGCTGGGCAATTATTCTCTGGGATTGCAGGTAGCAGGAAGAGAAGATTTTATAGCTCAGTTTAAAGCAAACGGAGATTTGTATGATTTGATCCTTAATATTATACAGACAATGCCTTGTGCACCATTTATTCTGATTCTTACTTTTGTATGTATGATTGCATTTTATGCAACATCCTTTGATTCTATAGCGTACACCGCAGCATGCTATAGTTATAAAGAACTTGGAGAAAATGAACATCCGCACACGTTAATTACATTATTATGGTGCGTTCTGTTGATCGTGTTACCAATTGCGCTTGTTTTTTCAGAAAGTTCTATGGGAAATATTCAGTCAATCAGTATTATTTCGGCTTTTCCAATAGGAATCATCATGATCCTGATGATATGGAGCTTTTTTAAAGATGCAAAAAAGTATATCAGCAAAAGTGATACAAAATAGTTACAGTGACTTAATAAAAAATTAAAAATAAAAAGGTACAGAAAAAGATGGTTTGAGTATATAATATACTTGTATAAAAATGGTCAAATCTATCATAATGATAAAAATAGGAAATGCAGACAGATTATTTTAGGAGTAAAAGAAAATGTACAGAGTTCTTGTATTTGGAATGACAGAAAATCCCGGTGGTGTGGAAAGTGTGATCATGAACTATTACCGGTGTATTGATAAAACAAAAATACAATTTGACTTTCTTTGTAATTTTCATGAGAATGCGGCGTATGAGGACGAATTGGTCGCCATGGGCGGTAACGTTTTTCATATTACAGCCCGCAGTGAGAATTATGGAAAATATAAAAAAGAATTGGAAGCATTTTTTGAAACTTCACAGGGTGTTTATGATGCAATCTGGGTAAACGTCTGTAGTTTGGCCAATATTGATTATCTGATCATGGCAAAAAAATATGGTATACCGCGGAGAATCATTCACAGTCATAATTCGCAGAATATGGACAGTAAACTGCGTGGCATGCTGCACAAAAGAAATAGAAAACGCATTGATAAATTCGCAACGGATTTCTGGACATGCTCTGAGGATGCTGCAAAATGGTTTTATGAAAAACGTCTGCTTCCGAAAGTTGTGATGATCCGAAATTCTATCTCAGTGGAACGTATGGCTTTTGATGAGGAAAAGCGTAAAAAATATCGGAAACAGTTGCAGTGTAATGACGATATATGGGTGATTGGAAATGTCGGCAGACTGCATTTTCAGAAAAATCAGAAGTTCTGTCTGGAGATTTTTCAGCAGTTTTTGAAAAAAGATTCGAATGCCTGTCTGGTTCTGATTGGACAGGGCGAGGATGAAGCAGAGCTGAAGGAGTTGACCAGGCGGTATGGAATCAGCAAAAAAGTGTACTTTGCGGGAATGCAGACGGATATCCGTGGATGGCTGAGTGCGTTTGATACTTTTTTGTTTCCATCTAAATTCGAGGGACTGCCGATAGCAGCGTTGGAAGCACAGGCGAATGGCGTGCCAATGGTGGCTTCTGCAAAAGTAATACCGCAGGAAGTAAAAATTAATTCGAACTTTGAATTTGTGAATCTGGATGAGGGGGCAGTCGTATGGAGTGAGCACCTGAATCATATTCGGCAGACGATGAAACGTCTTGATATTTCAGAAGTAAAACAGAATTTTACGGAAAAGGGATATAATATAGAGACGGAAACAGTAAAATTAGAGAAGTTGTTTTTAAAGGAAGTAAAATGAAGAAATATCAAATTGTAGAAATTTCTGAAAATCATAATCATGCGGGAACAAAGGCAACTCAGGATATTACAGAGATTGCAGATCAGCTTGGGTATGAGCGGGTCATGATTCGCATGAATACAACAAAAAAGACAAAGCTTGCAAAAGTACAGCGGCAGATTGGATATCGGAAAGACTGGGCAGAATGTCTGAAAAAGGTAGAGGAGAATGCTGTTATTTTATTACAGCATCCGTTTCATTATCCTCAATTAACCAGAGAAAAAACACTCATGGAACTGAAAGAAAAAAAACATGTGAAATTCGTCAGCCTGATTCATGATGTAGAGGAATTGAGAGCTTTTCGGTATAACGATTATTATAAGGGTGAATTTGATTTTATGCTGCGCATTGCAGATGTATGGATCGTACATAATGCGGTGATGAAGCAGTTTTTTATAGAGTGTGGTGTTCCGGAAGAGAAAATTGTGACACTTGGAATTTTTGATTATCTGCAAAGTGGAAGTGTGTATAGAAAACCACAGTTTGAAAGATCCATTACGGTAGCTGGAAACCTTGATACTGAAAAATGTGGATATGTTGGTCAGCTTGGTCAATTGTCAAGTGTACAGGTGAAATTGTTTGGAATGAATTATGATAAAAAAATGGATCAATGTGAAAATGTACGGTATTACGGAAGTTTTCCAACAGATGAGATCCCTGGAAAATTGACGGGTGGTTTTGGTCTGGTATGGGATGGAGCCGGTATTGACGGATGTATCGGACAGTCCGGACAATATTTACGCTACAATAATCCACACAAATTATCATTATATTTATCAAGTGGTCTGCCGGTCATTATCTGGAAAGAAGCTGCGGAAGCGGCTTTTGTAAAAACACAGGGAGTTGGCATCTGTGTGGAATCCCTTAAGGAATTATCGACAATATTTGAAATGTTGGACGAGAATACGTATAATGGATATGCAGAAGCTGCACAAGTGCTTTCAGAAAAATTAAGGACAGGACAGTTTGGCAGAAAGGCAATACGGACAGCAGAGGATATATTAGGATTATGAGTAAGAAGAATATAAAAATAATAGTTGCTGCGCATAAGAGATATTGGATGCCGTCGGATGAAATGTATCTGCCGATACATGTAGGTCATGCAATCGCAAAGGAAGATATTGGATATCAGGGTGACGATACCGGCGAAAATATATCTGAGAAAAATGCAAACTATTGCGAATTGACAGGTATTTACTGGGCATGGAAGAATCTTGATGCAGATTATATTGGCCTGGTACATTACAGACGTTATCTGTCAAACAGGAACAGCGGTTTTCCTGTCTGGTTTAAGGATAAAAAAGAATCTGTTTTAACCTGGAAAAAGGCGAATCACATTTTGGAACATTATGATGTGATTGTTCCGAAAAAAAGAAATTATTATATAGAGACATTGTATAAGCATTATGAACATACACATGATCACAAACATCTGGATATCACAGGAGAAATCATACAGTCTCTTTATCCGGCGTATGAGGAGACTTTTACGAGAATGCTTCAGCGTAAAAGCGGTCATATGTTTAATATGTTTATTATGAAAAAAGAACTGTATCATGCGTATTGTGAATGGCTGTTCCCTGTTTTGCAGCAAGTGGAAAAGAAAATTGATACTAGCAAAATGACGCCGTATGAGGCCCGGTTTATGGGACGAATTAGTGAATTATTACTGGATGTGTGGTTGGAGCATAATCATATTGTATATAAGGAACTGCCCTGGGTTCAGCTCGGAAAAGAAAACTGGCCAAAGAAAATCAGATATTTCCTTGCGGCAAAATTTAAAAATAGAAAGTATGGACAGAGCTTTTAAACCAGTGTTGACATTTATAAAAAAGAGAGTAAGATTTAGACTTAGAGTTATTTATTGTAAAGAATGGGTGTAAATGTTACAAACATTTTTTGCAGAAAGGTGGGTTTATGAAATTAAACAAGGCAATCATGGTGCTGGCAACAGCTGCCCTGCTCACGGGTATGTGTTCTGTGCCTGCGTTGGCAAAAGATGCTTCTGCCACTGTACCTGTGACAGGGACGCAGGAAGAAAAAACGGATGCGGAACAGCAGGAAATGTGGATTCGACACAATGGACATATAGATGATGTCAAAGAGTATGAAGTAGTGAAAAGTGAGGATACAGACTCTGTTTATCAGAAGATAAAGTATACCTGTACAGAAACGGGAAAGGAATATACCGCTACAGTACATACGGATGAAGCAAAGCATATCTGGAGTGACAAGTACACCATCGATCAACCTGCTACACCGGATCAGAAAGGGACAGAAAGCAAACATTGTACCGATGAAAAATGTGAGGCAGTGAGTGATGTAAAAGAAGATGTAGACTGGGTTCCGGTGGCATCTATCTCATTTGGTGTAAAGGAAGTACATGTAACAGATGCCACACCATTTGAACTGGATACAGTTGTTTCACCGGAAAATGCATCAAACCAGGATCTGATCTGGGAATCTTCTGATCCGGGTGTTATTGCGGTAGATGCACAGACAGGTACCATTACACCGATGAAAAATGGTACCGCTACGATTACGGCATGGGATTCAGAGAAAAAGGTATCAGCATCCGTTAATGTAACAGCTGACATGGTCAATGGCATTATCAAAAACCAGGAAGATGGCAATTGGTACTACTATCACAATGGCTTGATTGACCGTACCTATACCAATGTCGCAAAAAATGCAAACGGCTGGTGGTATGTAAAAGATGGTCAGGTAGATTTTTCTTATACTGGTGTAAAAAGTAATGAAAATGGTTCCTGGCGAATCGTCAACGGAAAAGTAGATTTCAGCTGTAATGATATCGTAAAGAGTGAAGATGGCTGGTGGTATGTCCGTGGCGGAAAAGTAGATGATAGTCATACTGGTGTAGATAAAAATGCATATGGTTGGTGGCGTGTTGCTAACGGAAAAGTAGATTTTGACTGCAATAGTGTAGAAAAGAATTCTAATGGCTGGTGGAAAATCACAAATGGAGCTGTAGATTTTTCCTATACCGGAGTAGCAAAAAATAGTCTTGGCTGGTGGCGAATTGTCAAAGGTAAAGTAGATTTTGGCTGCAATAGTGTAGAGAAGAATGAGCTTGGCTGGTGGTATATCCGCGGAGGTAAAGTAGATTTCAGTTATACAGGAGTAGCAAAGAACAGTCTTGGCTGGTGGCGAATCGTCAACGGAAAAGTAGATTTTAATTGTAATAGTGTAGAAAAAAATAATCTTGGCTGGTGGTACATCCGCGGAGGTAAAGTAGATTTCAGTTATACAGGAGTAGCAAAGAACAACCTTGGCTGGTGGCGTGTTGCTAACGGAAAAGTAGACTTTGGCTATAATGGTATTGCGGTAAATAGTTATGGAGCTTGGTATATTCAAGGCGGAAAAGTGGATTTTGGTTACAATGGAAATATGAAGTGGAATGGCACTGATTGTTATATTTCAAACGGAAGAGTGACAATGCAGGGCGTGAGCCCACAGATTGCTGCCAGGGCAGCTACCGCATCCAGTGATACAAGTTGGTTAATTGTTACAGATACGTCTGCTTGCAAGGTAGCTGTTTTTGCAGGGGCACAGGGAAACTGGTCAACTGTTAAATATATTTCCTGTAGTCCGGGTAAACCTTCTACACCGACAGTAAAAGGAGAATTTAAAGTAACAGGTCGAGGCTTATCCTTTGGAAAGCCAACCTATGATTGCTGGTATTATACACAGTTCTATGGAGATTATTTATTCCATTCAGTTATTTACAACAAAGGAAGTAAAACAAGTATTCAGGACGGACGTCTTGGTATGCAGTTATCTCATGGATGTGTAAGACTTGCTTTAAGTGAAGCAAAATGGATCCATGACAATATTCCAAACGGAACAAAAGTAATTGTATTCTAAAAAATGTAAGAAGAAAATGTGGATTTTAGATATAGAAAATCTAAAATCCATATTTTTTGTGCTCTTGAATATTAAAAAAATGTGGGTTATAATATAAAATTAGTTTAGAGTTAATACAATAGATGAATAGGAAAGGCAAGAAGTGAAGAAATGAAAAATTGGAAAAGACGAATTTCTGCATTACTCTGCGGTCTTATGATTTTGACATTGACAACAGGAACAGTATATGCAGCAGATGCTTCTGATGAAACATCAAATGTGACACTGGAGACACAGACCGAAAGCGCAGAGCAGACGGAAGTTGATGAGAGTGAAATTTCAGAACAGTTATTGGAGCCAAATATAAAAATTCAGGAAAATCAAATAACGCTGCGTTATGATGACAGATATTCCATTTATTCTGATCAGGATCATGAAGAATATAATGACTATAAAATTGATCATGTAACAAATTTAGAGAGCAAATCACATCCAGTGAAAACGGGAGAAGTACAGAAGCAGGAATCAGATGAAGTACTTACTCAGACAGATGACAGTAATGTGAGAGCAAGTGGCGTTGGTACAGCACTTCTGGTTTTGGTTCCAAAGGAAGAAAACAGTGAGGCATTATACGATAAAATTTATGTTCATGTGACTGTGGAAGCAGCACCACTGACGATCATGTATCTAATGGGACAGAGTAATATGGAAGGTATGTGTTCTGCTAATACGGGCTATCAACTGAATAAGTCAGTGGCCTGTGAGCCGGGAACTGTATATTCAACATATGCGCCAACTGTCTGGAACTGGGCAAGAAATATTACAGGAATTAATTTTTCTAAAGTATGTAATGCAGGAAATGCGGAGGATTTTGTGACTGGTTCAATGAATGGTGACAGTTCTTTATCAGGAAAAACACTGGAATATCCATTAAATACTCTGTCTTCAGAGGGTGAAGGAAAAACAGGTCCGGATAGCGCACTGGCTTATGAATGGAACCACTTAACAGGCGAAAAAGTCTGGACAGTAAATGTGGCTTGGAGTGATACAGCAATTGCAAGCTGGCTTCCGGGACAGAGTGTATATGAGAGAGCAATTACGCTCAGCAAACTAGCGCAGAAAGTATACGAAGCAGAAATTACATCCGGACATTACACGGAAGGACATCGCCTGATGTATTGGCTCCAGGGAGAAACTGCAGACAGAACGCGAAGTGCATCTGATTATTATAATGATTTCTATACGATGTACAGCAATATCACAAAGCAGTTAACCATTGAAAAGTGTGGCATTATTATGCTTCGCTCTTCTGTCGGATCGAAAGAGACCGAGGATGAGCTGGTTATGACTGGACCGAGAGCAGCGCAGTATGGAATTGGTGGAAGTACATCGTCAAAATTAAATAACGTATATGTAGTGACAAATGATAACGAAGCATGGGTAAGTGACGCCGGTGTAGGTCAGTATTTTTCAAAATATAATGGTACATTTGATTATCCGATTCGCGATGGATTCAGTAAAGTTCCGACAAGGATCACCGATGTTCATTATGATATTCACTATTCTCAGATTGGGCATAATGAAAATGGAATTATGGCTGCAGATGGTATGTATCAGATGATGCAAAAGCATGGCCAGGGAGATGTAACAGTTGACTGGCGAGATGCAAATGGAAAAAGTGTAACACAGGTTTATGTGAGACAAAATCATACAACAACTCTGGTAGGAGTGACAACTCCGGTATATGGTGCAAAAAATGTAACCTATCGTACAAACGGAAATATTTCCTATGATTCGGAAACCGGTACATTGAAAGGACTGCAGAAAGGCACCGTTGCAACTGTCAGTGCGATTGTTGGGGGGAAGACGATTCCTCTTTCTGTAACTGTTTTGGATGAATGGGACTATTCAGCAGAATTAGGAGCTTCTTATACGGGATTGTATAAAGATAATGATCAGTGGATTTATGTACAAAATGGAAAAGCAGATTTTTCTTATACCGGTTTTGTGCAGAATGAAGATAATTGGTGGTATGTCGAAAATGGCAGAGTGTCTTTTCTGAAAAAGGATGTTATCAAAGGTGTTGTAAATGGAGAAGAAGGCTGGTGGTTTGTAAAAGACAGTCAGATTCAGTTTGTAGATTCTATTGAGAAAAACAGCAACGGCTGGTGGCGGATTGCCAATGGAAAAGTAGACTTCAACTGCAACAGTGTAGAAAAGAATGAACTTGGCTGGTGGTATATCCGAGATGGAAAAGTAGACTTTGGTTATACAGGAGTAGCTAAAAATAGCAATGGCTGGTGGCGAATTGTCAATGGAAAAGTAGACTTTGGCTGCAACAGTGTAGAAAAGAATGCCCTTGGCTGGTGGTACATCCAGGGAGGAAAAGTAGACTTTACATATACAGGAGTGGCGAAAAACAGCAATGGCTGGTGGCGAATCGTCAATGGAAAAGTAGACTTTAGCTGCAACAGTGTAGAGAAAAATGAACTTGGCTGGTGGTATATCCGAGATGGAAAAGTAAATTTTGGATATTATGGAATTGCAAAAAACAGTAATGGCTGGTGGTATATCCGAGGAGGAAAAGTAGATTTCGGATATAATGGAAATGTATGGTATCATGGTCATAATTACTGGGTTTCAAACGGTTGGGTAAGAATGTAACAGTGAAGGAATGTGGATTATCCAGAGCCCAATATGCTGATTTTAAAGTAATATGCAAAGTGAAAAATGCTCCAGCTACAGAAATGATAGTTGGAGTATTTTTTATGGAAAGGTTAAGTATGAGTACAGGTGAGCTGATTAGCACTGAACGGTTGCAATATAATAACATTGACTTGATAAAATTCATTATGGCTTTTGCTGTAGTTGCAATACATACGAATCCGTTGGTTAATTGTAAAAATGACATAGTTCAAATTGTATATAATAATATTGTTAACATGGCAGTACCATTTTTCTTTTTGACAACCGGTTTTTTACTTTCAGGGAGAATGTCATTTTCGAACAAAACATCAGATATATCTATATTAGGACATTATATAGGAAAAATACTGAAAATGTATTTTATTTGGATGGTATTATATACCCCGTTAACAATTTATCATGTTTTTGATAAGAACATTTCTCTTAAAAAAGCTATGTCAACATATTTACAAGGGATATTTTTTACTGGAGAACAATATAATGCTTGGCCGTTATGGTATTTGCTATCAACCGTATATACATTGTGCATAGTAATATTATTGTTAAAATTGAATGCTTCAAAAAATAGTTTCTTGATAGTGAGTATAATTTTTTCTGTTATTTCAATTGGAATAAGCTGGATTGCAGGAATTGAAAGCAGTAAATATAGTGTTGAAATAGTGCAAAATATAATTGCACATACAGTTTATAACGGGCGTATATTCAGAGGAATGATATTTATTCCTATAGGTATGTGCTTCAATTTCCAAAAAATATCCTATAATATGAATATTTTAATTATGATAAGTAGTTTTTTTCTAAATTGCATTTTAAAGAATTATTTTTTGAGATCATATTTATTGATTTTGACAACAGTAAGTTTTTTTGGAATAATTTTAAATTGGAAATTAATGGATCATCCTGTATATCATAAATTAAGAAAGATGAGTACGATTATGTATTTGATTCATATGTATATATGGAGTATCTACTATAAAGTTCTTTATGGAGAAAAAACATACGGATTAGATAGTTTTATTATTACTTCGCTTTGTGGATGTGTTGTGGCATTACTTTATTTAAAAGTTATTAATAAATTCAAGATGCGAGCTTTTCACAAGAGAAAATGATATGTTTAGCTTGTTCCAGTTTATGTATTGAGTTATACTAAAAAGTATATAGTTGTTTTTAGAAAGATGAGGTTTACAAATGAAAAGAATTGCAGTAATGTGTCTGATTGCTTCTTTGACAATGTCAGTAAGTGGAGTTCCTGCGTATGCGCGGTCTGTGGTTACTACGGGAAATACAGTTAGCACAGTGGAAAAAACGGCAGCAACACAGGATGAGGAAGAACAGTCAGCCAAGACTGTAAGTACAGATAAATATCCGGATGACTGGGATGCGGATGATCCGGGAAATGCAAGAGCATACATGCAGCAGCATGGAGATGCAGATAATACAGAAGAATCTACTGTGGATGACAGTAATATTGCATTATTCTCTTTGGATAATGTAAATTTAGCTAGAAGCAGCAGTGGTGTGACGACAACGTGGGAAAATTATACGTTAGATAATAATGGGAATATCACAGGCTCAAAGACGAATACTTATACACATAATCCGGCAAATACCAATGGAAAAAGTATTGTAGCAGGAATTGATGTGTCTTATCATAATGGAAATATCGACTGGAATAAAGTAAAAGCATCTGGTGTGGATTATGCCATGATCAGGGTCGGATACAGAGGATTTTCCGGTGGAACAATTGCAACTAGAGGAGACAATAAGTTTAAAACTTATATTGAAGGCGCAAAAGCTGCAGGAATAAAAGTTGGTGTTTATTTCTTTTCACAGGCAATTAATGTGCAGGAAGCAGAAGAAGAAGCTGAGTGGACATTAAATCATATCAAAGATTATCAGATTGATCTTCCAGTAGTAATAGATTATGAGTATGCCGGAAATACGGATAAGAATGGAAACTCCCTGGAACGTCTGAATAATGCAAATCTGTCAAAAGCGCAGAAAACTGAAAATGTAACGGCATTTTGTAATAAGGTGACAGCAGCAGGATATCAGGCCATGGTATATTCCAGTTCAAGCTGGCTGGAACATGATCTGGATACCGATGCACTCGGACAGAAGTATGGAGTGTGGATGGCACGTTTTAATACCCATTCTTACACAGATTCAGAAAAAGGAAAATTCTATGGTGGAAAAATAGATATCTGGCAGTGTAGCAGCAGAGCCAAAATAGGTGGTATCAGCACTTGTGTGGATCTTGATTATTTATATGAAGAAAATAACAATAATAAGACGGATATTGTGGAAGATTCGGAGACTGGAGACTGGTATTACACAGTAAATGGAGAGAGAGACGAGACATACACAGGTGTAGCGAAAACAAGTAAAGGCTGGATCCGGATTGAGAATGGAAAGGCAAATTTTGATTTCCAGGGAATAGCAAGTAATCAGAATGGAACCTGGTATCTGAAAGATGGAAAGGTAGATTTCGACTATACAGGCTTCGCTCATGTGGGGGGAGACTGGTGGTATGTAGAAAGTGGTCAATTAAAATACGATAGAACAGATGTCATTGAAGGAACTGTCAATGGGGAATCCGGCTGGTGGTACGTCGTTGGCGGAAAAGTGACCAGAGATACAACCGTAGCAAAAAACAGCCTTGGATGGTGGCGCATTGAAAACGGAAAAGTAAACTTTAACTTTAATGGAATCGCCAGCAATGAAAACGGAACCTGGTATCTATCCGGAGGAAAAGTTGACTTTAATTATACCGGTTTTGGCAGTGACGGAACGGACTGGTGGTACGTAGAAAAAGGCCAGGTAAACTACAATAAGACGGATGTCATGAAGACGACCATTAACGGCGAGACTGCATGGTGGCATGTAGTCGGAAGTAAAGTGACAAAGGATACAACGGTAGCGAAAAACAGCAATGGCTGGTGGTATATCAAAGACGGAAAAGTAGACTTTGGATACAATGGATTTGCGCAGAACAGCAATGGTTGGTGGTATTTGGAAAATGGCAAAGTAACATTTCAGAAAAATGATGTCATTAAGGGTACGGTCAATGAGACGAATGGCTGGTGGCATGTAATCGGAAGTAAAGTGATCTTTGATACAACCGTGGCAAAGAATGGAAATGGCTGGTGGTATATCAAAAACGGAATGGTTGATTTCACACACAGTGGCGTTGAGAAGAATGAAAACGGCTGGTGGCGCATCGAAAATGGAAAAGTAAACTTTGGATTTTATGGCTTTGCAGAAAACAGCAATGGCTGGTGGTATCTGGAAGGCGGCAAAGTAACATTCCGTAAAAATGATGTTATTAAGGGCACAATTGGTGGTGTCAATGGCTGGTGGCATGTAGTTGGAAGCAAAGTGACCAAAGATACAACAGTGGCAAAAAACAGCAATGGCTGGTGGTACATCAAGGATGGAATGGTTGATTTTACTTATAATGGTATCGCACAGAACCAGAATGGCTGGTGGTATCTGGAAGGCGGCAAAGTAAACTTTGGTTACAATGGAACTGTGACAGCAGACGAAAAAAACTATACTGTAAAAAATGGCAAAGTTAATAAATAATAAAGCGCAGTAAAAGAGGGATACTTATGAGAAAAAAGAATAAGGTAACAGCGGTTATTCTTTCATTGTTTCTGAGTGTTGTGATGTTTGCGACACCTTGTCTGGCAGCACAGGCAGATAACGGAAGTATGGTGCTGACTGAGGATGGTCAGGAAGTAAGTCAGCCGGAAAACAATACAGATGTAACTGAAACAGATCAGAATAACGGTACAAAGGTTGAAGCAGATTCCTCAGATGTAGAAGATGTTTCTAAGTCTGAGGTGGAAAATCCGGATGTCAGCAGTACGGAAGATGTTGTTGTGGATGATGAGAAGCCGGATGTTTCGGATGTAGAGACAGCGGGAAATCCATCAACAGACAAGTCTGAAACAGATACACAGGATATCGCAACACAGGAAAATCAGGATGCCGAGGTTGCCGTGCAGGATCTGGAAGTGGAAGAGAAAAGTTTGTCTGGTCAGTATCTGATTAACTTTAATAAATCCAATAGTTCTTCTACCTATGTATCTTATACAGAATACAATACAGGAAAAAGCGGATATATTAATGGTTTTTATGGTGCGGATGCGGCATACCTTGGAACCACAGGAAATTATTATATCTTTATGATGTCCGGTGTGATTGGAAAGGTCAGCAGCAGTGCGGTAACCCTGATTCCGTTCGAAAATGCAAAGAGTCACAGTTATTATTATGTGGAAAAGGGCAATCTGTATCATAGAATTACGAGAAACTTATCTGGAGCAAGTTATGTTTCAAAACTGAATAATGGAAAGGCCCCTTCGTATTTGTCAGCGGGAACGAATTATCTCAGTTACGATGGACATTATTTTTACACGAATTATGCGACAATGGTTTCTGATTATACCAGTGACAGTAGAGCACATTCTGTAAATCCGAATATGCCATATTACAATTATTATCAGTTTCTTCCGTTGCGCAGTACAACCTGCTATACCGCAGATGAATTAAATACAACCATTAATGCTAAGATTACATCGACATCCAAGATGAAGGATCTGGGCAGTGATTTTGTAAATGATCAGAATACATATGGTGTGAATGCGTTATTGATGGCTGCAATTGCGGCAAATGAAAGCAGCTGGGGAGACAGCAGTATTGCAAAAAACAAAAATAACCTGTTTGGACTAAATGCAGTGGATGCATCTCCGTCACAGAGCGCAAATCAGTATGCAAATGTATCGACATGTATTAAAGATTTTGCAGAAACCTATATGTCAAAAAAATATCTGAACCCAAATAATTTCAGTAAAGGAAATTATCGTGGTGCTTATCTTGGAAATAAGGCAAGTGGTATCAATGTGCAGTATGCGTCAGATCCATACTGGGGAGAAAAGGCGGCAAACTATGCTTACTATCTGGGGCAGAAATTGTCATCCAAAGACGAATATCGTTATACGATCGGTATCAAAGATCCGATCAGCTGTGTGAATAAGACACCGTCCATGAATCTGAATGTGCGGAATGGAAATACGACTTCTTCTGCGAGACTGTATTATGCAGCAAATTTATATGGTGTAGCGTTCTTATTGAAAGATGGAACAAATGTATCGAATGGTTTTTATAAGGTTCAGAGCGATGGCGTATTAAACAGTGGACGAACAGCTATTAACAACAGTACTGGTGTTTATGATTTCAGTGATATGTATGCATATACAAGTGCATCTTACATAACGGTTGTAAATTATGGAGATGGAAGCAATAACAATGATGTCATTGACAAGAGCCTGAATGGTGTGATCAAAGCTGCAGACGGAAACTGGTACTATTATGTAAATGGTGTGATCGACTATACCCATACCGGTGTAGACAAAAATGCCAACGGCTGGTGGCGTGTGGAGAACGGTAAAGTAAACTTTAACTATGAAGGTGTTGCCAAGAACCAGAATGGCTGGTGGTATCTGAAAGATGGACAAGTTGATTTTACCTATAATGGATTTGCAAGTAATGAAAACGGCTGGTGGTATGTAGAAAACGGAAAAGTTACATTTGCAAAAAATGATATCATTAAGGGAATTGTTAAAGGAACAAATGGCTGGTGGCATGTGGTTGAAAGTCAGGTGACTTTCGATACAACAGTAGCAAAAAACAGTCTTGGCTGGTGGTTTGTCAACAACGGAATGGTCGATTTTTCTCATAATGGTGTAGAGAAAAACAGCAATGGATGGTGGTACATCAAAGATGGAAAAGTTGACTTCTCCTATCAGGGCTTTGCGCAGAACAGTAATGGCTGGTGGTACCTGGAAGGCGGAAAAGTTCTATTTTCAAAGAGTGATGTAATGAAAGCAACCATTGGTGGTGTTAATGCATGGTGGTATGTGGTTGGAGGTAAGGTGACTTCTGATACGACTGTGGCAAAAAACAGCAATGGCTGGTGGTATATCAAAGATGGAAAAGTAGATTTCTCCTATCAGGGCTTTGCACAGAACAGCAATGGCTGGTGGTATCTGGAAGGTGGAAAGGTAACGTTCCAGAAAAATGATGTTGTCAAAGGAGCAGTAGATGATGAGACTGCATGGTGGCATGTCGTTGGAAGCAAAGTGACCTACGATAATACAGTAGCAAAAAACAGCAATGGCTGGTGGAAAATTACAAATGGAAAGGTTGATTTCAACTTTACGGGAATTGCATCAAACCAGAATGGCTGGTGGTATCTGAAGGATGGAAAAGTTGATTTTTCTCATAATGCAACAATTACATCCAACGGAAAAACGTATCAGATCGTTAACGGTCAGGTAAAATAATTGAATATAAGCGAAAAATGCACTTATATGAATAATAAGTGCATTTTGCTTTACTAACCAGCAAAAAAATGTTACAATTTTGTTAATTAGAGGAAAAAACAGGTAAAGCTTTTCAGGAAGGAAAATAGAAATATGAATACTACATTAGTGATTATGGCCGCAGGAATTGGATCCAGATTTGGTGGTGGAGTAAAACAGCTTACTCCGGTAGGTCCAAATGGTGAGATTATTATAGATTACTCTATTCATGATGCACTGGAGGCTGGTTTTAATAAAATCGTTTTTATCATTCGTAAAGATATCGAGGCAGATTTCAAAGAAGTCATTGGTGATCGTATCGAGAAGATCTGTGATGTGGAATATGTATTCCAGTCACTGGATGATCTGCCGGAAGGCTTTGAAAAGCCGGCAGACCGTACAAAACCATGGGGAACCGGACAGGCAGTAAGATGCTGCAAAGGTATCGTTAATGAGCCGTTTGCTGTCATTAATGCAGATGATTACTATGGAAAAGAAGCATTTGTGAAAGTGCATGATTATCTGGTAAATTGTGGCGATACAAAATATCAGTATTGCATGGCCGGCTTTATCCTTGATAATACACTTAGCGATAACGGAACGGTTACCAGAGGTGTGTGCAAAGTAGATGACCAGGAAATGCTTGAAAAAATCGTAGAGACAAGTGGAATTGCCCGCGGCGCAGACGGAATTGTCCGTGATGAGAATGGAAATGAGATTCCATCCGGAACACATGTATCCATGAATATGTGGGGTGTGACACCGGAGTTCTTGGATGTGCTGGATAAAGGCTTTGCAGAATTTCTTGCAAAGGTTGAGCCGGGCAATATCAAAGCAGAGTATCTGCTTCCAACTATTATTGGCGATATGCTTGCAAATGGCGAAGTGTCTGTAAAAGTACTTGAGACACAGGATAAATGGTTTGGTGTAACCTATCAGGAAGACCGTCAGACGGTAGTAGACGCATTTGCAGAACTGATCGCAAACGGAGTATACAAGACACCGTTATTTTAACCAGATTAAGCAAGTAGCGTAAGAGGATTGTGAATATCTGTCAGAAGTTCAGAAGCAAAATCATAATAAAATATTTATCAAATTAGAAACACTTCATGCTGTAGAAATTACAGTGTGGGGTGTTTTTTTGATAGGAAATTACGTTGAATTGAAAAGTGAATTCTATCTGGTAGTATAAAGATCCTCTTTTTGTTAAATACTGTAACAAATAATCTAAGTAAAACATTATGATAAGGAGACGGAAATTATGGCAACACAAATCGGACGCCAAAGCATCATGTTTGAAAATCCACCCTGGATCATCAGCAGTGGCTGCGTGGCGGGAACAAAGGAAGCAGAGGGACCTATCGGACATGAGATCGACTTAGTAGGCGAAGATGATAATTTTGGGTGTGATATCTGGGAAGAAGCGGAGAGTACATTGCAAAAAGAAGCGTTGACCATCGCATTGGGAAAAGCAGGATTAAAAGCAGAAGATCTGCGGTATCTGTTCGCCGGGGATTTGCTTGGACAGTCTATGGCAACATCCTTCGGCCTGCAGCAGTTCAACATTCCATTATTTGGATTATACGGTGCCTGCTCAACGGCAGGAGAGTCATTGGCGCTTGCCGCAATGACAGTGGCCGCGGGCTACGCAGATCTGGCAGGAGCGGTGACTTCCAGCCATTTTGCCAGTGCGGAGAAGCAGTTTCGCTTTCCCCTGGAATATGCCAGTCAAAGGCCCTTATGTACTACCTGGACGGTTACCGGTTCCGGAGCCTTTGTACTTGGCAGAGACAGATCAGAACATGAGTATGATGTCTGCATCACTGGAATCACACCGGGCAAAATCGTGGATTATGGCGTCCGGGATTCCATGAACATGGGAGCAGCTATGGCCCCGGCGACGGCTGCCTGCATTGCGGCGCATCTGGAGGATTTCTCAAGAAGTCCATCCTACTATGACAAGATCATTACCGGTGATCTGGGAGCGGTAGGGCGGGAAATTCTCATTGATCTGTTGCGGCAGAAAAATATTGAGATCGGAAGCTTTCATACCGACTGTGGATTGGAAATCTTTGATAATGAGCGCCAAGGTACAGGGAGTGGTGGAAGTGGCTGTGGCTGTGCCGCAGTGACGCTAAGCGCACATTTTCTGCCGATGCTGTGGCGCGGAGAACTGAAGCGGGTACTATTTGTACCGACAGGCGCATTACTGTCTAAAATCAGCTTTAATGAGGGCGAGAACGTGCCTGGAATTGCTCATGCGGTGGTGTTAGAAGCGGTAGAAAGGAAGTGAAACTATGGACTATATAAATGCATTCTGGGTCGGTGGACTGATCTGCGCACTTGTGCAGATTTTACTGGAAAAAACAAAACTGCTTCCGGGGCGTGTCATGGTACTTCTTGTATGTTCTGGAGCCGTGCTCGGTGCAGTTGGCATCTATGAACCCTTTTCAAAATTTGCGGGAGCAGGAGCAAATGTGCCGCTGCTTGGATTTGGAAACACATTGTGGAAAGGAATGAAAACAGCCATTGATGAAAGCGGATTTCTTGGGCTTTTTACCGGCGGATTTACAGCCTGCGCCGTCGGTGTATCGGCAGCACTGATCTTTGGATATCTGGCGTCACTGATTTTCAATTCTAAAATGAGAAAATAATAATATTGTTAATGCATAAAATTTGAAAAAAAGTATCATATTAACAATACAAAACACAGCTTTTCATCCGTACTTTTATGGCGAAATATAAGACAGTCATGTTGAATGAAAAGACTGAATGAAAAACAGTGAAAAAGGAGAGATACCGACATGAAAAAAATGAAACAGATTGCGTTTATTCTTGTGCTGGCATTAAGTTTAACTACCTTTGCTGCATGTGGAAAAAACAATAAGGATATGAACAATGGAGCCAACACCAATTCCGTGACAGAAAACGGTACAGATGCCAACGACACCATCAAAGACGAAAGTCGCACCGACACGAATACCGGCAGCAATACTACAACGAATCATGACGCAAACAACGATCTGGATCGAAACGACGGCGGTATTACCGGCGAGAACATGGATAAAGCCAGAGAAAACGCAAAAGACGCAGCAGAAGATACCAAAGACGCGATTCGTGACACAGGAGAGGCAATCAAAAATGGTATCACAGGTGATGACACAACAAATACCAATAACAATTAAAGAAGTAACGTAAATGAGGAGGAGAACTCAGATTAGTGATGCAGGGCGTCTTAGCCCAAAGCACTCATCTGAGTTCTTCTCCTCTTTAAAACATAAAAATTAAACTATAAAATTTACGTCATGAAACCCCATTACTCATCAATACTGTAGTTCGGAGCCTCTTTTGTGATATGAATATCATGCGGATGACTCTCTTTTAAGGATGCAGCAGAGATTTTTACAAAGTGGCTGGTTGCGATCAGATCTTTGATCGTCGGAGCACCACAGTAACCCATACCTGAGCGGATACCGCCGACAAGCTGGAAGATAATGTCTTCGACACTGCCTTTGTAAGCCACACGTCCTTCGACACCTTCCGGAACCAGTTTCTTAGCATCCTGCTGGAAGTAACGGTCTTTGCTTCCGTTTTCCATAGCTGCCAAGGATCCCATACCACGGTATACTTTGTATTTACGTCCCTGATATAATTCGAAAGCTCCCGGAGCTTCATCACATCCTGCGAACATGGAACCCATCATACATACGCTGGCACCAGCAGCAAGTGCTTTTGTCATATCTCCGGAATATTTGATACCGCCGTCTGCAATGATCGGAATATCGTACTCTTTTGCAACTTCATAGCAGTCCATAACAGCTGTGATCTGTGGCACACCGATACCTGCAACAACACGGGTTGTACAGATAGAACCTGGTCCGATACCAACTTTTACTGCGTCAGCACCAGCCTCGATCAGTGCTTTTGTAGCTGCGCCTGTAGCGACGTTACCTGCGATAATCTGCAGATCCGGATATTTCTCTTTGATCTGGCGAACTGCTTTTAAGATGTTTGCAGAATGTCCATGAGCGGAATCTACGACAATAACATCTACATGTGCTTTTACCAGGGCATCAATACGCTCCATCATGTTTGCTGTGATACCAACTCCTGCGCCACAGAGCAGACGTCCCTGCTCATCTTTTGCAGAGAGGGGATATTTGATCTGTTTTTCGATATCTTTGATCGTGATCAGACCTTTTAATTTGAAGTCTTTGTCTACAATCGGAAGTTTTTCTTTTCTTGCTTTTGCAAGAATGGCTTTTGCCTCATCCAGAGTGATACCTTCCTGAGCTGTAATCAGCCCCTCACTGGTCATGCTCTCACTGATTTTCTTTGTGAAATCTGTCTCAAATTTAAGATCACGGTTTGTGATAATACCGATCAGTGTGCCGTCTTCTTTGACGATCGGTACACCGGAGATGCGGAATTTCGCCATCAGGTCATCAGCATCCTGAAGTGTGTGATCTGCGGAAAGGGAGAATGGATCTGTGATAACTCCGTTTTCAGAACGTTTTACTTTGTCTACTTCCTCAGCCTGTGCTTCAATAGACATGTTTTTGTGGATAATACCGATACCACCCTGTCTGGCCATTGCGATAGCCATGCGATGCTCAGTAACTGTATCCATGCTGGCACTCATCATCGGAATGTTCAGAGTGATTTTGTTGGTTAATTTGGTTGTAAGGTCAACCATGTTTGGAGTTACTTCGGAATAGGCCGGAACCAGAAGCACATCATCAAAAGTAATACCCTCGCCAATAATTTTTGCCATTTTTTATCCTCCCTCGTGTGTTTTGTGAGCAAAAAAAGAAAAACACTGCTGTTTTTCTGATTTCTATAAATACATAAATTAATTTTGAAAATATTATAGTAATTTAAAATTGTAATGTCAATGACTTTTCGACAAAGGTTTCTTTTTTTTGCAGTTTGTGATATTTTAAGTGTATACTTTGCAAAATGTTAGAAGAAACAACCAAAGTAGAGATAAGTAGAAGTAATAAATATAATAAGGTAACTTCTCACACAGCCTTTTTGTGAGAGAGAGATTGTTATCTGCAATCAAAAGACAAGTTGACTGAGACAAAAAAAGGAGAGTTGTATGGAATTTCGGCCATGTATTGATATTCATAACGGAAAGGTAAAACAAATCGTAGGAGGAACGCTGAAGGACCAGGGTGATCAGGCGGCAGAAAATTTCGTGTCGGAGCAGAATGCCCCATTTTATGCAAAACTGTATCAGTCCTGCGGAATCCGGGGAGGACATATTATCTTATTAAATGCGAAAGATTCTCCCTATTATGAGGCAACAAAATCACAGGCACTGGCAGCGCTGGAGGTTTATCCAGGCGGATTACAGGTGGGCGGCGGCATTACGGCAGAAAATGCCCATGAATTTCTACGGGCGGGAGCCAGTCATGTCATTGTAACTTCCTATGTATTCCGGGACGGAAAGGTAGATTATGACCGGCTGGAGAAACTGGTGCAGACCGTTGGAAAAGAACATTTGGTGCTGGATTTAAGCTGTCGGAAAAAAGCTGGTTCTTACTATATTGTAACGGATCGCTGGCAAAAATTTACGGATGAGTGTGTGACGGAAGAATTGCTGGATCGTCTGGCGGGTTATGCAGATGAATTCCTGATCCATGCAGTGGATGTGGAAGGAAAAGCTTCTGGCATCGAAGGAGAACTTACCGAACTGCTTGGCAAATGGAACAAGATCCCGGTAACTTACGCCGGTGGAATCGGAAGTTTTGTGGACCTGGAAGAACTGGCGGAGAAAGGGCAGTGTCATTTAAATTATACCATTGGAAGTGCCCTGGATCTCTTTGGCGGAAATATGAAGTTTGAAGAAGTCTTGAAATTTAGTGAAAAATTATTATAATAAAATAAAAATTACAGGAGGAAAACTGCCATGTATACAAAAAATGATATTATGCAGATGGTGGAAGAGGAAGATGTAGAATTTATCCGTCTGCAGTTTACGGATATTTTCGGCAATATGAAAAATGTTGCCATCACAAGCAGCCAGCTGGAAAAAGCGTTGGACAACCGCTGTATGTTTGATGGTTCATCCATCGAAGGATTTGTGAGAATCGAGGAGTCTGATATGTACCTGCATCCGGATCTGGATTCTTTTACTATTTTCCCATGGAGACCGCAGCAGGGCAAGGTAGCACGTATTATCTGTGATGTTTACCGCCCGGATGGTACACCGTTTGAAGGTGATCCGCGAAACATTTTATGGCAGGTGATCAAAGAAGCTGAGGATATGGGCTATGTGTTTGATGTTGGACCGGAATGTGAGTTTTTCCTGTTCAACACCGATGACAATGGGTGTGCTACCACAGAAACCACGGAAAAAGCAGGCTATTTTGAGATGGGACCAAACGATCACGGTGAAAATGCAAGACGTGACATGGTTCTGACACTGGAAGATATGGGATTTGAGATTGAAGCATCCCATCATGAAGCTTCTCCGGGACAGCATGAGATTGATTTCAGATACGAGCCGGCAATGCATGCGGCAGACAATATCATGACTTTTAAACTTGCGGTAAAGACGATCGCAAAACGTCACGGCATGCATGCAACGTTTATGCCGAAGCCAAAGAGCGGTGTCAGCGGTTCCGGTATGCACATCAATATGTCACTGTGCAAGGATGGCAAAAATATTTTTGCAGATGAAAATGATAAATTTGGACTGAGCCAGGATGCATATTATTTTATTGGTGGTCTGATGAAACATGTTTACGGCATGACAGCCATCACAAACCCGCTGGTAAATTCTTACAAGCGTCTGGTTTCCGGATTTGAGGCACCGCTTCATATTACCTGGTCTGTGGCAAACAGAAGCCCGCTGATCCGTATTCCGTCTGCCATCGGTGGAGGAACCCGTATCGAACTTCGAAGTCCGGACTGCGCGGCAAATCCGTATCTGACCATTGCGCTGTGTCTGGCAGCAGGATTAGACGGTATCAAAAATAAGATCACACCGCCGGAAAATATTCAGAGAAATATTTTCAATATGACTGAGGAAGAGAAAGCAGAGCTGAATATCAAATCTCTTCCGACAAACCTTGGCGATGCGGTGGAGGCCATGGAACAGGATTCCTTTATCCGTGAGGTTTTGGGTGACCACATCAGCAATGTGTATATTAATTCCAAAAAAGATGAGTGGGAACGTTACTGCAGAGCAGTGACAGAATGGGAAGTTGAAGAGTATCTTGACAAATTTTAAAAGGTGGATGGTTGCGTTTTGACAAGGATTATTGTTGCATTCCCGAAACTTGAAAACGGGAAAAATATAAAAAATGTACTCGTCAGAAACGGCTATCAGGTGGTCTGCGTCTGTACCAACGGTGCGCAGGTCATACAGGAGGCGAACGGTCTGCAGGATGGCATTGTCGTCTGTACGTATAAGCTTTCGGATATGATTTATCAGGAACTTATAGACTGTCTGCCGCCGGGATTTGAACTTGTTGTGATCTCAACGAAAGATCAGTGGGTGGAAAACGGTACACCGGGAATTGTAGGACTTTCTGTGCCGTTAAAAATCCATGAACTGCTTTCTACGGTGGAGATGGTGGCGTATAATCTGGAGCGGAAACGCCGGAAGCGCCGTCAGGCTCCCCGAAAGAGAACAAAAGAAGAACAGGAACTGGTGGATCGCGCAAAAGCCATTCTGATGGAACGAAATCAGATGACGGAGGAAGAAGCACATCGTTATCTGCAGAAGACGAGTATGGACAATGGAACCAGTTTTACAGAAACTGCTCAGATGATTCTTGGTATGCTGGATCAGTAGCAGTTCAGATGACGTAAAAAAGTGAATATACATACAGAGACAAAGAGGAACCATTTTCGCGGAAATACATATAGTTGAGAGAAAGAGTCTGCATGACAGTTGAAAACATGCAGGCGTGTATTCCGGGAGTGGGTCTATGAAATTTGTAAAAATGCATGGTCTGGGCAATGATTTTATCATGATTGACTGTCTGTGTGATGCGGACAGCATAGAGAAAAGAGTAAGCGGCACAGAAGATAGATTGCATCGGGAGACGGTGCAGCGGATCTGTGACAGACATTATGGAATCGGCGCGGATGGCGTGATTTGCATTTTACCATCTGCCCGTGCGGACTTTCGGATGAAACTGTACAATGCAGACGGAAGTACGGCACAGATGTGTGGGAATGGCATCCGGTGTCTGGGAAAATATGTGTACGACCATGGCAGAACAGAAAAATTAAATCTTCAGATTGAGACAGACGCAGGTGTGCGTCAGTTGATACTATATAAAGGAACGGACAGGATCAGCACAGTCCGGGTGGATATGGGTACACCCGACTTTGTGCCAGAGCACATACCTGCCCGTTTTTCTTATACCTGTGTGTCTGTTGGAAATCCTCATTGTGTAATTTTTCTAAGAGATAAAGAGGAACTGGAGCAGTTTGCGTTGGAAAAATATGGACCGGAATTGGAACATCATCCTTCATTCCCGGAAGGAATAAATGTTGAGATCGCATGGATTCAGGCACCGGACCGCATTTATCTGCGTGTCTGGGAGCGGGGCTGCGGGGAGACGAAAGCCTGTGGAACCGGCGCCTGTGCCGTGGCAGCAGCGGCTATGCGGATGCGAAAATGCGGACCGTCGGTAAACATGCAGCTTCCGGGAGGACAACTGCGGGTAGACTACGGAATCCGTAGTCGGAATCTGTATCTGACCGGGCCAGCGGAAGAAATATATTCCGGTGAAATAGCAATGGGATAATAATCTATTTATAAAAGGATTTTCATCCAGAGACCTGTGTGAGTTTTGTGGATATATACCAGTTGTGGTTATAATGCTGTAATAATTTACTACAGAAAAGCGTCAGACGGTTGATTTTTTCGTGTTAGTTATGTTATACTAGGAGCGATTTTACAGGTAAAACAAGATTCTTTCTCACATTTATACTACATTGATACGGTAATGAGAAGCTCGGCATATGCTGAGTGGAATCTTGTAACACGAGATACATTTTAGTGAGGAGTTGTAAATATGTTTAAAGTAAACGACAATTATCAGAAACTTCCGGGCAGCTATCTGTTCAGTACGATCGCAAAAAAAGTAAGTGCATTTCAGGCTGCAAACCCGGAGAAAACACTGATCCGTCTTGGTATCGGTGATGTAACACAGCCGCTGGCACCAGCTATTATTGATGCAATGCATGGAGCTGTAACAGAGATGGGAAATGCTGAGACATTTCACGGTTATGCACCGGATCTCGGATATGAGTTCCTGCGCACAGCCATTGCAGACAACGATTATAAAGCAAGAGGATGCGACATCAGCGCAGATGAGATTTTCGTATCCGACGGCGCAAAGAGCGATTCCGGAAACATCCAGGAGATCTTTTCTGTAGATAACCGTATCGCTGTATGTGACCCGGTTTACCCGGTTTATGTGGATTCCAACGTAATGGCTGGCAGAACCGGTGTATATGATCCAAATACAGAGATGTGGAGCAATGTCATCTACATGCCGTGTACAAAAGAGAATAATTTTGTACCGGAGTTCCCGAAGGAGAATCCGGACATTATTTATCTGTGTCTGCCGAACAACCCGACAGGAACGACCATCACAAAAGATCAGTTGCAGGAGTGGGTTGATTATGCAAACAGAATCGGTGCAGTCATCATTTACGATGGTGCATACGAGGCATATATTTCCGAGGACAACGTAGCACATACCATTTTTGAGTGCGAAGGCGCAAGAACCTGTGCCATCGAGTTAAAGAGTTTCTCAAAGAACGCAGGATTTACCGGTGTTCGTCTGGGATACGCAGTTGTTCCGAAAGACCTGAAGTGCGGGGACGTATCCTTGCATCAGATGTGGGCAAGACGTCACGGAACAAAATTCAACGGTGCTCCGTACATTGTACAGCGTGCCGGTGAAGCAGTTTACAGCGAAGCTGGTAAAGCACAGTTAAAAGAGCAGGTTGCTTATTACATGAAAAATGCAGCAGCCATCAAAGGCGGACTGCAGGATGCGGGATTTGAAGTATTCGGCGGCGTAAACGCACCGTATATCTGGTTAAAGACACCGGATCAGATGACATCATGGGAGTTCTTCGATTACCTGCTTGAGAAAGCGAACGTCGTAGGTACACCGGGATCAGGATTTGGTCCGAGCGGAGAAGGATACTTCAGACTGACAGCATTTGGAACATATGAAAATACACTTGCTGCGTTAGAGCGTATTAAATCATTATAATCAAATGATATGCAAAAAAACATCCGGCAAGCCGTCTTAGGCTGTCGGATGTTTTTTTGCTCTTTTTTTTTCATTACTTACCGTAAAATTCTATTTTTTGAAAGACGCACGTTTTCTTAAAGTCGGATCCAGAATCTTCTTACGGATTCTCAGACTCTCCGGAGTTACCTCCAGCAGCTCATCTGTATCGATGAAATCCAGCGCCTGCTCCAGGCTGAGGATTCTCGGTGGTGTCAGTGTCAGCGCCTCATCAGCAGAAGAGGAACGTGTATTGGTCAGATGTTTCTTTTTGCAGACATTTAACTCAATATCTTCTGCACGGGAGCACTGTCCGATCACCATTCCGGAATATACTTTCTCGCCAGGTCCGATAAACAGAGAACCACGCTCCTGTGCGGAGAACAGTCCGTAGGCTACGGATTCTCCGGACTCGAATGCGATCAGGGAACCAAGTTTACGATACTGGATATCTCCACGGTACGGTTCATAACCACAGAAGATGGTATTGATGATACCGTTACCTTTTGTATCTGTCATAAAGTCGCCACGGTAACCAATCAGTCCACGGGACGGGATCTTGAACTCGAGACGGGTATAACCGCCGCTGATGCTTCCCATGTTCTGCAGCTCACCTTTACGCTGGCTCAGTTTTTCAATAACAACACCGGTAAATTCATCTGGTACATCAACATAAGCCATTTCCATCGGCTCTGTCTTTTTGCCATTCTCATCTGTATGGTACAGAACCTCTGCTTTACTTACTGCAAATTCGTAACCTTCACGACGCATGTTCTCAATCAGGACGGACAGATGCAGCTCACCACGACCGGATACTTTGAAGCTGTCGGCACTGTCTGTCTCCTCTACACGGAGGGAAACGTCTGTGTTCAGCTCTTTGAAGAGACGGTCACGGATATGACGGGAAGTAACGTATTTTCCTTCCTGACCTGCCAACGGGCTGTCGTTTACGATGAAGTTCATGGAGATCGTCGGCTCGGAGATCTTCTGGAACGGGATCGCTACCGGATTTTCCGGATCACAGATCGTATCACCGATATGGATATCAGCAATACCGGAGATTGCTACGATGGAACCGATCTTTGCTTCTTTTACTTCTACTTTATTTAATCCGTCAAACTCGTACAGTTTGCTGATGCGGACTTTTTTCTGTTTCTCAGGATCGTGTGCGTTCAGCATGATGGCATCCTGGTTGACACGCAGGCATCCGTTATCGACTTTGCCGACACCGATACGTCCAACGTACTCATTGTAGTCGATGGTACTGATCAGAACCTGTGTGTTTGCATCCGGGTCACCTTCCGGAGCCGGAATGTAGTTTAAGATGGTTTCGAACAGCGGCATCATGTCTTTTGGCTCGTCGTTCAGATCTAAAGTTGCATAACCGTTCTTTGCAGATGCGTAAACGAACGGGCAGTCAAGCTGCTCATCGGAAGCATCCAGATCCATGAACAGTTCCAGAACTTCGTCGATGACTTCGTCAGGTCTTGCTTCCGGACGGTCGATCTTGTTGATGCAGACGATAACCGGAAGATTCAGCTCCAATGCTTTCATCAGAACGAATTTTGTCTGCGGCATAGCGCCCTCAAAAGCATCAACCACGAGGATAACGCCGTTTACCATTTTCAGTACACGCTCAACCTCGCCGCCGAAATCGGCATGGCCTGGTGTGTCGATAATGTTAATTTTTGTATCTTTGTAAAATACTGCAGTATTTTTTGACAGAATCGTGATTCCTCTTTCACGCTCGATGTCATTGGAATCCATGACACGTTCCTGCACTTCCTGATTCTGACGGAAGACGCCGGACTGTTTCAGCAGCTCATCTACCAGTGTTGTTTTACCGTGGTCTACGTGAGCGATGATAGCAATATTTCTAATGTCCTCTCTCTTTGTTTTCATTACATGTATCCTTCCTTCTGAATTAATCAGTTGTTAAGTGTTTCCTATCTAAATGATAGAAAATATATAGTATTCATTAGTGCAACCAATTTATTTTATCACAAAATTCAGATTTGACAAGGGGTAATAGGAAAAAGGTTATCGACAAAATAAACGAAATTATTCGTCTGATGCATGATACATTATGGGAGCCGGCAGAAAAAAAGTGAAAAGTGTTCTAAGAAACGAAAAAGCAGAATAGATTGAAAACACAAAGAAGTACATGTGAAGAAGGGAGCTTACAAAAATGACAGATAAATTGTTTGAGAACAACCAGGTAACGATGATGGGAGAAATTGTTTCAGAATTTCAATTCAGTCATGAGGTGTTTGGGGAAGGATTTTATATGGTAGAACTTGCGGTGAATCGTCTGAGTAATTACTCAGATTATATTCCGTTGATGATCTCGGAACGTCTGATCGACACCGAGCAGGATTATACCGGGCAGCTGATCCGTGTCACCGGTCAGTTCCGTTCCTACAACCGCCATGAGGAGAAGAAAAACCGTCTGGTGTTGTCAGTGTTTGTCAGAGAACTTGAGTTTTTGGATGAGATAGATGAAAATGAGAAAACAAATCAGATTTTTCTGGATGGATATATCTGTAAAGAACCGATTTACCGGAAGACACCGCTGGGGCGGGAGATTGCAGACGTACTGCTTGCTGTAAACCGCTCCTATGGAAAATCAGACTACATACCATGTATCTGCTGGGGCAGAAATGCCCGTTTCGCCTCCGGATTTACCGTGGGAAGCCATATTCAGATCGTCGGCCGGGTACAGAGCAGGGAGTATGTGAAACGTATCAGTGAAGAGGAAGTGGAGCACCGGATTGCCTACGAGATTTCCGTCAGCAAAGTGGATCTGCTGGAGCAGGATTAGCGCATCGGTTGCATTTTTCTAATAAATGTGCTATCTTAGATTTCGATTCGATATTATGGTGGAAAACAAAATGAGACACATGCGGAGTTGAATAATGGTAAGTTTATACGCATTTTGAGCGTGTTTGACTTCAAAGGAGGAGACCATGAGTACAGGAAAAATACAGGTATATTACGGAGAGGGCAAGGGAAAGACTTCCGCAGCTCTGGGATATGCCATTCATGAGGCAAGTAAGGGAGAATCCGTTATTGTTATCCAGTTTTTAAAAAGAAAAGATGAGGATGAAATCAGTTTCCTTGGACGCCTTGAACCGGAAATCCGTCTGTTCCGTTTTCAGAAATCAGAGAAATATTATCATGAATTGTCGGAAGAAGAGCAGCTGGAAGAACAGATGAACATGAAAAACGGTATTAATTATGCAAGAAAGGTATTACAGACAGGTGAGTGCAATATTCTGATCCTGGATGAAGTGTTGGGACTTCTGGATGAGCATATTGTGACGGAGGAGGAGATTCTTCACCTGATGGAACTGAAATCAGATGACCTGCATATGATCATGACCGGACAGGTGATCAGTGATGGAATCCTGGCGCAGGCAGATGATGTGTATGAAATCTGCATAAAAAAAGAGTCATAAAGGTTGACATTTCTCGGTTAAAGTGATATATTGAGCACCAATAAGACAATATAAGATAGAGGTTGCGTGAATTAAAAGTAATCTGTCGGATGTACCGGATCGCAGAAGATGGCAGAGGAAAGGAAGACACGCCGAAAGGATATACAGGAGCGGATGTATATTGCTTGGGTACAATGTTAAGAGCATTGTAACTGTCATCGGAAACGATGGTGCGCTATCACTGGAATAGAAATGATTTACTCTTATTCATATTGATAAGGATTATTTTTGATGAACCAGCGCACAGCTGGTTCATTTTTTTCGGAGACTATTCAGAGAAAAGCAGGTATTCGTTTCGTTTGTTGAAGTATTTTAAATAGGAGGATTATGAAATGCCAATTTTCAGAGGAGCAGGTGTAGCAATTGTAACACCAATGAAGGAGAACTTAGAAGTAGATTTCGATCTGCTGGAGAGAAACATTAATTATCAGATCGATAACGGTACAGATGCCATCGTTATTGCAGGTACTACAGGTGAGAGTGCAACGTTATCAGAGGAAGAACATAAAAAAGTTGTAAAAGCAGCAGTAGAGTTTACAAAACACCGCATTCCGGTTATCGCTGGAACTGGTTCTAACAGTACACAGACAGCCATTGAGCTTTCCCAGGAAGCTGACAAAGACGGTGTAGATGCTGTCCTGATCGTAACCCCTTATTACAACAAAGCGACACAGAAAGGCCTCATCACACATTATACCCGTGTGGCTGAGTCCATCAAAGTACCGGTGATCATGTACAATGTACCGTCCAGAACAGGATGTGGGCTGAATCCGGAGACCATTGCACATCTGGTTAAAAATGTGGATAATATTGTAGGCCTGAAAGATGCAACCGGTGATCTGTCCCATGCAGTAAAGACAATGAACCTGTGTGATGGCAACCTGGAGCTGTATTCCGGAAATGATGATCAGGTCGTTCCGCTGTTATCTATTGGCGGACTCGGCGTTATCTCTGTATTATCCAATATTGCACCGCGCCAGACGCATGACATTGTAATGGAGTTCCTCGAGGGCGATTACAAAAAAGCAGCAAAACTGCAGTTAGATGCTATCCCGCTGATCAATGCGTTATTCAGTGAAGTAAATCCGATTCCTGTAAAAGCTGCAATGAATATGCTTGGATGGGAAGCGGGTCCGCTGAGAGGACCGCTGTGTGAGATGGAAGATGCACACAAAGAAATCCTGCGTCAGGAAATGGTAAAATACGGTTTATTAAAATAAATACAATAAAATGTCTTGCCCCCGCATGATGTGCGGGGGTATTATAGTTAAATAGTAAGTTCAGAGAGTAAGTGTTGAAATTTACGGAGGAAGTTAGAATATGACAAAAGTAATTATGAATGGATGCAATGGACATATGGGACATGTGATCAGTGCTCTGTGTGAGAAAGATCCGGAGATCGAGATTGTAGCAGGTATTGATATCAATACAGAGCAGCGCTACGGTTATCCGGTATTTGCAAATATTACAGATTGTGACGTTAAGGCAGATGCTATCATCGATTTTTCCCATGTCAGCTGCATTGACGCACTAATGGCATACAGCGTGGAGCGTCAGATCCCGGTGGTTGTATGTACTACAGGACTTTCCACAGAGCAGGATGCATTATTAAAAACATCCAGTGAGAAAGTGGCTGTATTAAAATCAGCAAACATGTCTCTTGGTGTAAATACCTTAATGGAGCTTCTTCAGACTGCAGCAAAAGTACTGGCACCGGCCGGATTTGATATGGAGATCGTGGAGAAACATCACAATCAGAAACTGGATGCACCGAGTGGAACAGCCATTGCACTGGCGGATTCCATGAACGAGGCATTAGATGAGGCATATTCTTACAAATATGACCGTTCCCAGGAGCGTAAAAAACGTGATAAATACGAGATTGGCATTCAGGCCGTTCGCGGTGGAAATATCGTTGGTGAGCATGAGGTGATCTTTGCGGGAACAGATGAAGTCATAACATTCAAACACACTGCATATTCCAAAGCCATCTTTGGCAAGGGGGCCATTGAGGCTGCAAAATACCTGGCAGGAAAACCGGCCGGATTTTACGGAATGGCAGATGTGATCAAAAGTGCATCATAAAGCAAAAGCGAATTGCGAATGTCCGCTTTGCATTATGTGGTTAGAATAATATAAGGGGGATTACCAGACATGAAAAATGCAGATATTAAGTATCTGAAAGTACTGGCAACACAATATCCAAACATTGCGGCAGCGGCAACAGAAATCGTCAATCTGAAGGCAATCTTGAGTCTGCCAAAGGCAACTGAGCATTTCATCACGGACGTTCATGGGGAGTATGAGCAGTTCCGCCATGTCATGTGTAACGGTTCCGGTGCCGTACAGCGAAAAATTGAAGATGAGTTTGGAAGTTCTCTGGGCATTCCGGAGAAGCGTACACTGGCAACACTGATCTATTATCCGGAGCTGAAGATCAAGCAGATCGAGGGTAAGCTGACGATGAGAGAAAATCTGGAAGACTGGTATAAAGTGACGATTTTCCGTCTGATCCGTGTATGTAAAAATGCGTCATCAAAATATACACGTTCCAAAGTGCGCAAATCATTACCGAAGGATTTTGCGTATATTATCGAAGAACTGATGACGGGAAGACCGGACGTAGCAGATCAGGAAGCTTATTATAATGAAATTATCAATTCTGTTATCCATACCGGCAGAGCGGCTCAGCTGATTGCGGATTTCTGCTATCTGATCCGCAGATTTACGGTGGATCATCTGCATGTAGTCGGCGATATTTTTGACAGAGGACCGTATCCGCATCTGATCATGGACGATCTGATGAAACACCATTCTGTGGACATTCAGTGGGGAAATCATGATATTCTCTGGATGGGAGCAGCGGCCGGATCTGTGGCCTGTATGTGTAATATGCTGCGTATTTCCGCACGATATGGAAACCTGTCTATTCTGGAAGATGCTTATGGAATCAATATGATCCCGTTAATGCGTCTGGCCATGGACTGTTATCAGGGACATACGAGCAAGACATTTAATGTCCATGTGCGGGATGATGACAAGGAATACGACCGCGATTATGCAGAGATGGATGCCTTGATGCACAAAGCCATCACGATTATTCAGTTCAAGGCAGAGGGACAGCTGATCAAAGAGCATCCGGAATGGAATATGAAAGAACGTCTGCTTCTGGATAAGATTGATTACGAAAACGGAACGATCAAATTGAATGGAAAAGAGTATCCGCTGAATGATACATATTTTCCGACCATTGATCCGAAAGATCCGTATAAATTTTCTCAGCAGGAAGAAGATGTGGTAGAACGTCTGAAAAACAGTTTCCTTGGCAGTGAACGTCTGCAGCGACACATTCGTTTCCTGTATACAAAGGGCAGTCTTTACAAAGTATATAATGGAAATCTGCTGTATCATGGCTGTGTGCCGATGAATGATGACGGCAGTTTTATGAAAGTCAATATTTATGGCAAGACTTACAGTGGAAAAGCCCTGTATGATATTTTGGAGCATTATGCCAGAAAAGGGTACTATTCCATTGAACCGGCGGAGAAGAAACGCGGCGAAGATATTCTCTGGTTTATATGGAAAAACAAACATTCACCGGTATTCGGAAAAGAGCGTATGGCAACCTTTGAGCGTTACTTTATTGACGACAAGGAAACTCATGAGGAGCCGAAAAATGCTTATTACCGTCTGTTTGAGAAGGAAGAAATCGTGGATAAGATCCTAAAAGAATTCGGACTTCCGGTGCAGGGAGCGCATATCATCAACGGTCATATTCCGGTTATTGTGAAAAAAGGCGAATCACCGGTAAAATGTGGTGGAAAACTGCTGATCATTGATGGCGGATTTTCCAAGGCTTACCAGCAGAAGACTGGAATTGCGGGATACACCCTGATCTACAACTCTTATGGACTGGTGCTGGCTGCGCATGAACCATTTACTTCCATGGAAGATACGGTTCTGAATGAAACCTGTATCCATTCTCATATTGTTATGGAACAGAATGTGGTAAAACGGAAAACCGTTAATGATACCGATACCGGTAAAGTGCTGCGGGAAAATATCGCAGAACTGGAAGAACTGCTGCAGGCTTATCGAAGCGGTATGCTGGTAGAGAAGTTCTGAGTATAGCATGTAGTGATTCTGAGAAAAAATATACAAAAGAGGAACAGTTGATTTTTTTAATTATGAAAATGGGACGTGTAAACGTCACTATTTTATAATTATTTAAGAATTGATTGTTCCTTTTTTATTGACAAGATTACTTAACAGTGTTAACCTTTAACAACAGTTAATGATTAACACTGTTAAGTAATTGGGTAAGAAGAACACAAGAACAGTTGCGTTCAATATCGCACAACTGGGACAGGGTATTTCTTTTATAAGTTGATACTTGGAAAGGAGGTTTTTTTCGGGAGTTATGAAAGCGAAAGAAAACAAAGAACAGAAAAATAAAAAAGAGCATTCTGATTTTTCAGATTGCAGGAATCATTTTAAATGCATGGGACAGATGGATCACATGGAACAGAACGTGTGGGAAGCATTGCATATGTTTCGAAAGCTGAATATCGGCAGCATTCTGCCGCATCTGAACAAAGGCGAGTTTGTACTGATGAATGGTATTTATCATGTGCAGAAGAAGATCGGTTCGGAGCACGGGGTGAAGATGTCAGAACTTGCTGAATATACCCATGCGCTGCCACCGGCGGTGTCCCGTACCATCAAGGCATTGGAAGAAAAAGGATATGTCAGACGATTTGTGGATCAGAAGGACCGCAGAAATACGCTGGTGGAGATTACAGAAGCCGGACAGGAAGCTTTAAAGGAATCGAATGACATTATGAATGAATTCATCCGTCGTGTATTTGAAAAAACGGATAAAGAAGAGATGGCGCGTCTGGTAACTTATATTTATCAACAGTATGATCTGGCCAAAGAAGAACTGGAGAAGATTCGAGAGGGGCAAAAAAAGAGGAAGAGAGGAAATCACGGAAATGAAGAAAATATTTAAAAATATGATTCCGTACTGGAAATCGATCCTTGTGATCGTGGCTGTGCTTGTAATCCAGGCCTATTGTGATCTGGCACTGCCGACCTATACTGCTGACATCATTGATGTGGGTATTCAGAATAAAGGAATCGAACATATCCTTCCGCAGGAAATGACATCGGAGGAATATGAAAATTCGCAGCTTTTTATGACGAAAGAGGAAAAGGAACAGTGGGCTTCCGCTTACGAGGCAACACAACATGATACGTATGGATGTTCTGTAACAGACAAAGATACCCTGGCTGAACTGGATTCCGAATTTGCGATTCCGTTGATCCTGAATTACCAGATGTCTCAGATGGAAGAAGAACAGTTCAAAGAAATGCTGGCAGAGCAGACCGGTCAGGATGTATCCGTATACGAGCAGATGAGCCTGGAGCAGATCGGGCAGATGCTTGGTGTGGAACTGAAAGTATCGGAAAAAGAAGTTGAACAGGATGATGGAAGTACTCAAACTGTCAACTGCGTGGATGTTCGCCCAATTTTTGAAGCGATGGTTGCCTCCGGACAGATGGACGAAGGTACGGTGCTTTCCATGCGGGAGTCTATGCAGGATATGGTGGATACTATGGGAGAATCGATGATCACTTCCACCGGATCGGCGTATGCAGCTGCCTGTGATGAGGACGCAGGACTGGATCTGGCAAAAATCCAGACGGCATACCTGTGGAAAAAGGGATTGCAGATGGCAGGTCTTGCAGCTGCGATGATGGCCTGTGCTATTTTTGTGTCTTATCTGGCTTCCAGAGTCGGTGCAGGCGTTGGACGCTCCCTGCGTGGCAGACTGTACGAGAAGGTTATGCGATTTTCCAATGCGGAAATGGAGCATTTTTCCACGGCATCCCTGATTACCAGAAGTACAAATGATGTGCAGCAGATTCAGATGGTAACAGCCATATTCTTACGAATGCTTGCATATGCACCGATCATCGGTATCGGTGGTATCATCAAAGTCGTGCAGACAAAAGCAGGAATGGGCTGGCTGATCGTAGTGGCTGTCATTGTGATTTTGGCATTTGTCATGAGCCTGATGAGTGTGGCAATGCCGAAATTTAAACAGATGCAGGAAAAGGTGGATGATGTCAACCTTGTTTCCAGAGAGATTCTGACAGGATTGCCGGTCATTCGTGCTTTCCGCCGGGAGGACAAAGAGGAAGAACGGTTTGACGGTGTGAACCGTGAACTGACAAAGACCATGCTTTTTACAAACCGTGTCATGACGCTGATGATGCCCGGTATGATGCTGATCATGTATGCACTGACAGTAGCTATTGTCTGGGTGGCAGCTAAAAAAATAGATCTTGGAGTGATGCAGGTTGGTTCCATGACTGCATTTATCACGTATGCGATGCTGATTGTTATGGCATTCCTGATGCTGACAATGATGTCTGTTATGCTTCCGCGTGCCGGTGTGGCAGCAGAACGTATTGACGAAGTGCTGAATATGGATATTTCCATCAAAGAAACAGAAAAACCGAAACATATTGAAAATGCTTCCGGTATTCTGAAATTTAATCATGTTGACTTCACTTATCCGGGCAGTAAAGAACCGGCAATCTGCGATATTGACTTTACGGCAAATCCGGGTCAGACCACCGCGATCATTGGAAGTACCGGTTGTGGTAAATCGACCATTGTAAACCTGATTCCGCGTCTGTACGATGTGACAGCTGGAAGTATTATACTGGATGGCACTGATATCCGGGAACTTTCCATGAAAGACCTGCGTCAGCAGATTGGATTTGTACCACAGAAAGGTGTGCTGTTCTCCGGAACCATCGCATCCAACCTGCGTTTTGGTAATAAAGATGCCAGCGATGCAGATGTACGTCAGGCCGCACAGATCGCGCAGGCAGAAGAGTTTATTGAAGAAAAATCCGAAAAATACGATGCACCGATCGCACAGGGCGGAACGAACGTTTCCGGCGGACAGAAACAGCGTCTTGCCATTGCCCGGGCCATTGCAAAACATCCGAAGATTTTTGTGTTTGATGACAGTTTTTCCGCACTGGATCTGAAAACCGATGCAAAATTGAGAAAAGCACTGTCAGATACCGTTCAGGACAGCACTGTGATCATCGTAGCGCAGCGTATCAGTACGATTTTGCATGCGGATCAGATCCTGGTTCTGGATGAAGGCCGCATTGTAGGAAAAGGCACCCACGAGGAACTAATGAAAAACTGTACGGTATATCAGGAAATCGCAAAATCCCAGATGTCCGCAAAAGAACTTGGATTAACAGACGGAGAGGAGGCAGAAAAACATGAGTAATGAAAGAAATATGAATTCCGCTTCCAGACCAAAACGTGGTATGGGAGGACCGATGGGACATGGCCGTGGCATGGCACCGGGCGAGAAAGCCAAAGATTTTAAAGGTTCTATCGGAAAAATGCTCCGTTATATGGGAAAATATAAGATTGCAGTTGTGTTTGTCATGATCATTGCTGCCTGCTCTACCGTATTCAGTGTCGCAGGACCGAAAGTACTTGGCAAAGCAACGACTGCACTGGCCAGTGGACTGATGGCAAAAGTTGCCGGAACCGGTGGAATTGATTTTCCCTACATTGGAAAAATCCTGCTGTTTGTACTTGGTTTATACCTGCTTAGCTCTGTCCTGAGTTTTATTCAGGGATGGATCATGACCGGCATCACACAGAAAATCTGTTACCGGATGCGAAAAGAAATTACAGAAAAAATCAACCGTATGCCGATGAAATATTTTGAGAGCCGTACTTACGGTGAAGTGTTATCCAGAATCACGAATGATGTGGATACCCTTGGTATGGGCTTAAACCAGAGTGTGACGCAGATCATTACATCCACAGCAACGATCATCGGTGTCCTTGTTATGATGCTCAGCATTTCTCCGCTGATGACCCTGATCGCGCTGGTTGTGCTTCCGGTCTCCGGAATCTGTGTTTCCCTTGTTGTCAAAAAATCACAGAAGCATTTTATCACGCAGCAGGAATACCTTGGGCATATCAATGGTCAGGTTGAGGAAAGCTACGGCGGTCATCTGGTCATCAAAGCATATAACAAAGAAGATGAGATGATTTCCCAGTTTAATCAGACCAATGACGTACTGTATGCTTCAGCATGGAAATCCCAGTTCCTTTCCGGAATCATGATGCCGATCATGCAGTTTATCGGAAACCTCGGTTACGCAGCGGTAGCGTTGAGCGGCGGTATGCTGGCAATCCGTGGTATTATCACAATCGGTGATATTCAGGCTTTTATCCAGTATGTGAAGAGTTTCACACAGCCGATCCAGCAGATTGCACAGGTGACAAACCAGGTGCAGTCCATGGCAGCAGCGGCAGAGCGTGTATTTGAATTCCTGGAAGAGAAAGAAGAAGACCAGATCGTGGAACAGCCTGCAGATGTGACAAAAGTAGTCGGAAACGTAGAATTTGACCACGTAAGCTTTGGTTACAATCCGGAGCAGATGATCATTCATGATTTCAGTGCAAAAGCAGAAGCAGGACAGAAGATCGCTATTGTTGGACCGACTGGTGCCGGAAAGACGACGATGGTAAAATTGTTGATGCGTTTCTATGATGTAAACAGTGGATCCATCCGCATTGATGGTCATGATATACGCGATTTCAACCGCCGGGAACTGAGAGATGCATTTGGAATGGTATTGCAGGAAACCTGGCTTTTTAAGGGAAGTATTATGGAAAATATCCGTTACGGACGTCTGGAGGCTACAGATGAAGAGGTCATTGAAGCAGCAAAGGCAGCTCATGCAGATCATTTTATCCGGACACTGCCGGGTGGCTATGACATGGAGTTGAATGAGGATGCAAGCAATATTTCCCAGGGGCAGAAACAGCTGCTTACCATTGCCCGTGCGATACTGGCAGATAACCGCATTCTGATACTGGATGAGGCGACATCTTCCGTTGATACAAGAACCGAAGAGCTGATCCAGAGTGCTATGGATAATCTGATGAAGGGACGGACCAGTTTCGTGATCGCTCATCGGTTGTCTACGATTAAAAATGCGGATATGATCCTTGTTATGAAAGATGGTGATATCATTGAACACGGCTCTCATGACGAACTGCTGGCGCAGGGCGGATTCTATGCAGATCTGTACAATAGCCAGTTCGCCGAGTAGAAGTAATGGTTAAAATTTAATAAATATTTGAAAGCAAAATCAGAGAAGTTTCCTCACTCACTAGACACTCACTACCTTCGTTTGGCTTCGGTTTTATCGCGCTCGTTTTCGACTCCTATAAAAGCTGGTCGTCTTCCACTCGCGCAAAACTCGCAAAACTCAGTCGTTCGCTGAATCGTTCGTCGAGGAAACTTTCTCTGATTTTGCTATTTCAGCTATAAATGATTGACAAATTCAAGCAAATTATGTCATGTATACATTGTGTAAATCTGCATGCACAGCACAGTGCTGATTTTAAGAAGAGTGTAAATGTGCATGTGGCATGTGAGCCACTGTGTAAATGGAACAAAAAGAAAAACATCCAGGGACAAGACGGTAGGGCAATTTTCGTTATCGAAGTGAGCATAGCCCGACTGCGAGTTCACGGGAGCATTTAATCAGAACTTGTTCTGGCAAGTTCTGGTGCGAGATTCGGGTCTGCGTAGCAGACATATTTCAAATCCGAATCTCTGCACATTCATGCGAAGCTCTTCTAAGTGGAGGTGAAACCTCCGCTTAGGAGATGGGCGGCGCAACGAAGATAGAAAATTGCCCGTGTCTGTCCTGGATGTTTTTCTTTTGTTCCGTACATTAAGTGCGCGAACGATAGTATTTTGTAGTGTGTTGCCGATAAAGCATTAGTAGTCCGCGCACACAAAGTTCAATGGCCATTGCGATCCACATTCCGGTGAGACCAAGGCGTTTAACGAGTATCAACGCCAGACCGATACGCACGATCCAGATACTGCCAAGGTTCATCAGGCTTGGCACGAAAGTATCTCCGGTTCCACGCAATGCTCCGGCGGCCACAATTGACACACCAAAAAGTGGTTCTGCGAGTAATTCAATCCGAAGAACATGAACAGCCATAGTCTGTACAGTCAGATCTGGTGTCAGAAGCCGGAAAACCAGTGGACAGGCGAACATCATGACCGCACCGGTACAGCCCATGAAAATGGCTCCCATGGCGGTGCTGATATTGCCATAGCGTTTGGCAGTTTTGACTTCTCCGGCACCGATACTTCGTCCAACCAGTGTGGTTGCCGCCATGCCGAGGCCGTATCCTGGCATATAGCACAGGCTTTCCGCTGTGACGGCAAAAGAGTTTGCAGCGATAGCGGTGGCTCCCAGTGGAGCAATGATTTTAGTGGACATGACCATGGCACCATTCATGGTGATTTCCTGCACGGCTACAGGCATGCCAATTTGAAATGCTTTGTTCAGAATATCACGATTATAGGGATGTGAATCGGAACTTCTGAAGCGCAGACGTTTATTGCAAACACAGCAGCGCCATGCCATGATCAGACTGATGATAGCGCATGCCAGTGCAGTTCCAATGCCGGCACCAAGAACACCAAAACGTGGGATAAACAAAGCATTGAATACTACATCCAGGGCACACATGATGGCATTTAATATACTTGGTGTTACCATATCACCGCTGCATTGCAAAAATGCCGATGTTAGGGAATTCAACTGTGAAAATGGGATCATCAGTGAATACACAAAAAAGTATGCAGTTGCATTCGGACAGATTGCAGGATCACCGCCCAGGACGATTGGCAACGGACGACTGAGCAGGAGACCGCTCAAACATAAGAGGCCGGAAATGACCAGAGCACTGATCAGACCGTGCCGCATAACATTTCGGGCTTCCATATCCTGATTGGCTCCGATGTGATGTGCCACCTGCACAGAAAAACCGGCAGAAACGGCAGAGAGCACACCGTTGTACAGCCAGGTCATGGCAACGACCAGACCGATGGCGGCAGAGGCTGCAGCACCCAGGGCACCGACCATGGCAGAATCTATGTACTGCATGGCAATGGTTGTGATCTGCGTTAAAATTGCGGGCAGACTTAACTGCCAGACTTGTTTGACTTCCGGCTTTAATTCAGCCCAGTTTATGTTCTTAAGTTTCATATATTCCCCCAAAAAATAATTTATACAATTTTATACTTAAATAAAGGAAGCATTGGCATCCATAAAAGATTCTGTGTATCGCAGTGCCATTTCTGGATATTTGCAAAAATAGCAACAAAACAGATTTATCATATCATATAAGAAATGTCAAGGAAAGCTGAAAGGGGAATTCGTCTGTCCCCAATATGAATGCAGGAATAAAAAATGCGTAGTCATTCAAAAATAAAAGTAATGCGATGCATGAGCTCATGTTTTAATGGCATTTCATTCTTTGAACTTCAAAAGCTATAATGTATACAACACAAAGGACAAGGTAAGGTTGTGGTGTTAGGAAAAAGGAGGAGAAGGTTATGAATCAAAAAAAGACAATCAATTTTGGATTCAGGGGATGGATGCTGATTATCTATCAGGCAATCGCATTTGTTACATATCAGGTTTTTACAAACTATCCATTGAATATTCTGGCTGATATGTATGGTGGAGCACAGGTATTATCAAAAGTATATTCTATCTGTGCAATTATTGGAGTACTTGCTCAGCTGACCATGGCCGGATTGATTTCAAAGCTGAAAAGTATCAAGAGGTTCGGAAGTATTCTTGGTGCGGTTACATTATTATTAGGACTTGGGATTATGGTGCTTCCGGCAGGACCAATCTGGATGCTGTGTTATGCTGTTGAAAATGTTGTTTCTGTTCTGTATGCAACATTCTCTATCGGTATTCTGGTTGGTCAGTGGTTTCCTACCAGAAAAGGAACCATCATGGGTATTGCAACGTTTGCATTTCCGATTGCAAATGGTCTGATCGGACCGTTTGCCGCAAGTGTGTTTGCAAAAGGTTTTCCGGATGTTACCGGTGCATTTTTACCATTTTTTATCGTATTTGTGATCGGATGGATCATCGGTCTGATCTTTATCAAAGATTATCCGGAACAGTGTGGAGCATACAGAGATAATGATAAGAATCTGACACCGGAAATTGCAGAAAAGATGATGCTGGAAGAAATCGAAAACAAAAAGACTTCTGTATGGACATTACCGCATACACTGGCCTGTCGTGATTTCTGGCTGATCACAATTCCGGTAGGAACATTGTTAATGTTTTCCGTGGGTATGATGACGCAGTCTGCAGCAATTATTGCAAACTTTGAAAATGAACTGGCATTTGTGGGTGGATATACCGGTGTTATGGCTATGATCATGATTTTTGGTTGTATCGGAAGTTTTATTCTTGGTGTATTGGATACCCGTTTTGGAACAAAATTTGCTATGATCATCTCGGTAGTAATTATGATCATTTCCGGTATTTTAGGAACAATTCCAAATGCGATCACGCTGTTGATTTCCATGATCTGCCTGGCGCTGTTTATGGGAGCATCCTCAAACTTTGGAGTGTCCATGGCAGCCCAGTACTGGCGCAGAGAGGATTTTAGCCGTGTGTTCGCAACAGCAAGCCCGATTGGAAATATCATCTGTTCTTCCGGTCCGATGCTGATTGCAATGCTGATGTATTCCGCAGGGGGATATCGTACGATTTTTATTACAACAGCGATTGTAGGTGTAATTTCTCTGATTTTACTGTTGCTCTTCAAACCATCACATGTAAAAGAAGTGGATGATAAATACCGCAAGGCAGCAGGAAAAACGCTGGATGATGCTTTGGTAGGGCGTAAATAATCAGACCTTCTGATAAAAAAGTTAGTATAAGCAAAAACGTGAAAGGCACAGCCCAGAATGGCTGTGCTTTTTGCGTATTATATATACCTAACAAAAGAAAATCTGTTATAATATATGATAAGAGAGAATTTTGCACATTAGGGGGAATGAGAATGACATTAACAATGTTTGAATGTTTTATGGAAGCTGTAAAAACTTTGAATTTTACGGTTGCAGCGCAGAACATTCATATGACGCAGCCAGCATTCAGCAGAAATATTGCAGCCATGGAGGATGAACTTGGCTTTTCACTTTTTTTACGGAGCAAGCAAAGCGGACTCCGGGTGACACCGGCCGGACTGGCGATGTATAACGGTCTGGTAAAACTAAATACAGAGTATGGAATGCTGCGGGATCAGGCGGCCAGAATCAATCGCGGGGAAGAAGGAGAGCTTGTAATTGGTATATTGAACGGAATGTGTTTGGACAGCAAAACGATGGAGACTGTTCACCGGTTCCAGGAACGGTATCCGCAGGTGGATATTAAATTGATCAGTTATCCGTTAAAACGGTTGCTGCAGAGTGTGGAAAATGGGGAAAGTGATATGTGTTTTTCTGTCTGCGGTGCTGTAGAAGGCAGAGAAAATTTGTTGCATGAGGATGTGTTTGAGATTGAAAATTATTTGATTGTTCCGGCCTCTCTACATTGTGATTCGAAAAAAATGTATTCATTGAAAGATTTTCGGGAACAATATTTTTTACTGTCAGAGGATTCACCGGAACTGAATCATCTGTTGATAGAAAAGTGCCGGGAAGCCGGGTTTGAACCAAAGACAAAAATGGCACCGGATTACGATACAAAAATGCTGTGGGTGGAAATTGGAAAAGGAATCGGGATTAATTCCAAAGAGCACTTTATGAAAAACAGTCCTTATGTGGATTTTGTAAAAGTGAAGGAAATCCGCATGGATGGATACTCCATGATCTGGCAGAAGGATAATTATAATCCGGCCATTGCAATTTTTTATTCTATGTTCGAAGAATCATGAGCTCATAAATATTAAGCATTTCAACATTCTTCTTTCGTTTGTTACTGTATAGGTAAGAAAAGAAAGGGGGATGTTTTTTTATGGAAAAAGAAGGAATGGCAAAAGTGCCGGTAACAGATGAAGACCGAAAAAAACCTTATTTTAAATATTATGAGCGTGATGTGATCTCAATGGTTCCGGAAAAAATGCCGTTTGCATTTGGAGGACCGATGACTCCGATGGATGCCGTACCGTTCACAGATCGTGCCAGAATTCTGACGGATGAAGGTATCGGAACCAGGATTGGATATACCGTTATGCCGGATGGCACCGGATATATGGCAGATGTTACTTTTATGCCGGGGGTTACAGCAGACATGCTGGACTGGTATATGGCATGGAGAGGATTGGATCCACTTCGTTTTGTGATTGCAAACCCGGAGAACAATATGTCGGCCATGAGTATGCAGACATCAAAATTTGCAGACGAAGATTTGATCGGTGCTGAGAAGTACTGGGATACGACACAGATGGTGATAAAAATGTCCGATATGGGTCCGGCAAAAGAGGCAGTGAATTTTAAATGTCCATCGGATGTTGGGTTTGATATGGAGGTGCTAAAATCATCTAACACAGCATCGCTTATCTGTGCAAGAGGCTATGCACATGGTCAGCCACCTGCAGCAGGACCGGATTATCTGATCTGCCATCAGATAATTGAAAAAGAGGATGGTGTGGAAGTGCGTACCAAATGCTGGATTGGCTGGACTGTGAGATATGGAAAAGATTATAAGCAGCTTCCAGACGGATTCTTTATGCCGCCGGTATTTGCATTGGGTGTATTTTTGCAGAATGTGAAAGAATGGGCAAATTTAGCAACAATTCTTCCGCAACTTTATGCAGAAGAGCATGGGGAATAAGGAGGAGCAAAGATGATTCATACAAATCATAAAATTAAATTTGATCCTGCAAATTGTGTGGGATGTCAGTTATGTTATAAGGCATGTTTTATCGATGTTATCCGTTGGGATGCAGAAAAAAAACAGCCAGTATTTAAATATGTCGAGGACTGTGAACATTGCAATTACTGTGAGATATCCTGCAAACGTGGATGTATTCAGGTAATTCCGGATTTTAAGAGCCAGAAGTTCAGACAGAGTTTTGATCAGTATCACTAGGGAGGAGGTTGCTTTATGGCAAAGATTGAGACACAGACAGTAGAACATAACATTGATGTGCTGGTCATCGGCGGTGGCATTGCAGGCCTGACAGCAGCTGTTTCTGCGAAAGAAAAAAATCCGGATGCAGAGGTTATGATTGTTGAAAAACAGACTACAGGATATGGTGGAAAAGCAAATAAAGGTGGTGGAGTATTACAGTATTTTGATCTGGAGCACACAACACCTGAAATGTTTGTAGAATATCATGCAAATTCAGTAGGCTGTTATCTGGGAAACCAGAATATGTTGAAAAGATATGTGGCAATGAATAATGAAATGCTTGATCGCATGGAAGGATGGGGGGTCACCATTCCGAAGTTGAGGATTCCAACCGGTCCGATGACCTATATGGTTGGTATTGATTTAAATGTCACGATTCAGATGAGGAAGACAGCACAGAAACTGGGGGTAAAAATAATTGATAAAGTAACGGTATCTGATCTTCTGACAGAAGAAGACAGGATTGCCGGAGCGGTGGGATACAGTATTATTGATGGTACGTTTTATGTATTTGTGGCAAAATCTGTAATTCTTGCAACCGGAAGTCAGAACTATCGTGTAGCACCGATGTGGAGTAATGGTCGCGGAGACGGTATTGCGGCAGCTTACCGTGCAGGCGCACAGATGAGAAATACAGAATTTGGAAATTTTGCGCAGTTGTATAAGGTTAATAGTTTTCAGGAACTTGTATTTGGCGAAAACAATATGTTCAATGCATTAAATGAAAACGTAACACAGAATTTCCGACGTTTCCCGGAAGCTGATGTAAGTTCTACGGCTCTTCGAGAGTGGTATGAGCAGATGTCTGCAGGAAAAGGTCCGATTTATCTGCATGTGCCGGATGTGGATGATAATCCACTGGCGAAAATCTGGGATCGACCATATGGTGTTCCGTTCTGGGATGCAGATCATGGAAAAGCAAGAGGTCTGGATCCGGAGCTGGAAGTAGCACCTGGTTTTGTTGGTGAACAGTCACCGGTTCGTGTAGGAGATGACATGCAGACTTCTATTGCAGGTATGTATGCAGCCGGAGACGTATGTTATTGTGGTTCCGGTGCACCGGGTGCAGTTCCGGCTCCTCCGGGAAGAAACCGCGGTTCTGGAATTTTAAATGCAGTATTTGCAGGAATTATCAGTGGAGAATCAGCAGCAGAGTATGTAAAAACAATAGGGGAGTCTCATATCTGTAAAGCACAGGCAGAAGCATACAAAGAGGATGCATATAAACCGTTAGAGCGTGAGGAAGGTGTGGATCCAATCGAGATTATTGATGCAATCCAGCAGATCCTCTGTCCGGTTGAAAACAGTATCTATATGTCACAACATCGTTTGGATGTATTACTGCGAAAGCTTGAGAAAGTGAAAGAAAAAGCAAAATATATGAAAGCAGATGATCTGCACGGATTGTTGACCTGCCATGAGGCTGATGCGATGGTTTTGTGCTGTGAGATGCAGTTGAGAGCAGCTTCCATGAGAAAAGAGTCCAGAGGATGGTTCATTCGTGAGGATTATCCGGATATGGATAATGAAAACTGGCTGAAATGGATCATTGTACAGAACAAAGAGGGTGAGATGACATTCCATACAGAAAGAGTTCCTGTGGAGGAATATGACGTCCAGCCACCGAAATATTGATGAAATTGAGAAGTACGCTGTTGTTGCGCTGCCCGAAACGGAATGTAGAAAGGCAGTAAGACATTTTTGAAATCAAATTGAAAAAAGCTTAAATATTAGTGAAGATAGTGTGAAAAGGAGATTGATAACATGGCAAACAGAGTGTGTGAAATATTGGGGATTGAATATCCGATTATTCAGGGGGCGATGGCATGGACATCTATGGCACCACTGGTAGCAGCAGTATCAGAAAATGGAGGACTTGGTGTACTGGGAAGTGGATTTATGCCAAAAGAAATCATATTACAGCAGGTAGAAATCGTTCGTTCTATGACGAAAAAACCATTTGCGGCAAATCTGTTCCTTGATCCGGGACCGCAATTGGAGGTTGGTGTATCTGCGATTATTGAGGGAAAAGTTCCGGTAGCTTATATCGACAGTTTAAATTTGTTGGATCTGGATATGGCAACGGAATACTATAAGAGATTGCATGATGCAGGCTGTAAAGTAATTGCAAAAATTAATTATCTGGAAGATGCCATTGTTGCAGAAAAAGCAGGTGCTGATGTAATTATTGCAAAAGGTGTAGAAGGAGGCGGACACTGTACAAAAGTCAGTGGACGTGTATTGCTGTCAGAGGTAGTAGAGCATGTCAGTATTCCAGTTGTAGCATCCGGCGGAATTGCAACGGCCAGACAGGCAGCAGCAGTTACCGTGGCAGGTGCAGAAGGCGTTGAGATGGGTACTGCATTTATGGCATCTGAGGAGTGCCCGGTACATCCGAATGTAAAAGAAGCAGTGGTACATGCGATTGATCGTGATATTGTTGCCTGTGGCGCATCCACCGGTGAACCAAGCTGGCAGGTCCGGAATAAACTGGCAGATGAAATGCTTGAAATCGAAGCAACACATACAAAAGCAGAAGCAGCAGATATGATTCGCGAGATATCTCAGGGATCCTTACGAATTGCTTCCCTGGAAGGAGACGTAAAAGAAAAAGGAGCAGTTCTTGCAGGTCCTGTTGCAGGATTGATACATGAAATCAAACCGGTAAAAGCCTGGATCGTTGATTTTACTGAAGAATGGAAGGAATGGCTGAAAAAGAGTTATACATTATTCTAAGTCAGGGAAGGAAAAGAAGATTCGGTTATGAGTAAAGAGAACGTACGGGAAAATTACAGTGATAGAAAAATAAAAATCATGCTTGCAACCATGATCTTCTGCAGTGTGGTGTATGGCTTTGGAATGTTTAAATTTATTCCGATGCAGGATGCGATCACTTCTCACTTTGGTGTAAACGAGGGGGCATACGGATATCTGAATTCGGCAACAAACTGGGTAGTGATCATACTGTCTGTGCAGATGGGATTTCTAATTCGGAAGTGGCCGAGTAAGCAAAGCATAATTCTTGGATTTGCAGTCGCGCTGGCTGGTATGGGAATGCAGCTGCTTGCTCCGAAATTCCCGCTTTTTGTGGCTGGACGTGCGATAGAAGGTGGCGGACTTGGACTGGCGACACTGGCAGTTACCAGCCTGTTGCTGAATATGGTTCCGAGAGATAAGGTTGGAATCTGGAGCAGTGTATCCATTTTGTGCGCAGTTGCTCCGCAGATTCTGATCACTAAAGGCGGTTCAGTTTTGATGCTGAAAGCAGGTATGTCATTTTTGCAGATTTTTGCAGGAATCGCGGTGATGTATGCACTGGCCATTGTTGTATGTATGATTAACATTCCTGTATCTGTAAAGGCAAATGGAGTTGCTGCGGATGCAAAGCCGACCAGAGAGCAGACGTTGCGTGTGTTCAAAAACAAGTCCAATTGGCTGGTCAATATCGCATACATTTTTTTCAGTCTCGTATCAGTATCTTTTAGCGCATATGTCGTAAAATATATGATCATCAAGGGACTGGAACCAGGGCAGGCGGCAAGTGTTTACAGTTATACAACATTGATCGGTATGGCATCCATGTTTGTATTTGGATGGATTTCAGATAAACTTGGAACAAAACGAAAAATCGTTATGGCCGGATTTTTTGCAGGGGCAGTGGCGCTGGTCTGCCTGGTAAATCTGCCGGCAAGTATGATCATGGTGTATGTAATTGTGTACGGAACACTGCCTAGATCTATTGCCGGTCTGTCTACCGCATCAGCGACAGATATAGCAGAAGTACCTTCCGATGTACCGGTTGTTAATTCGCTGAAAAATGAAGTGACACAGGTGGGAACGGTAGTATTTACCATTGTGCTTGGATATATTATTCAATGTCTTGGGTATGAAATTGCAATCTATTTGTTGGCAGGTACAATGGTGCTTGGTGGAATCTGCTGGTTTTTTGCAAAGAGGATTCCGTAAAGAAAGGATAGGGATAAAATATGGCTGTTGAACTGACAGAAGAACAGAAAAAATCACCGTATTATAAATATTATGAGCGTGAGATTAAAGAAGTTCCGCCAAAATTAATGAAACGGATCATGACAGAAAAATTTGATGATTCGGAAGCGTTATTATTTGTGGACAAAAACAAATTATTTGAGGATGGATATCTGCCAGGAGAATTTGGAGTATTCCATTTGCCGAGCGGTGGATATGAAGTGGCAAATTGTACACAGATGCCTGGAGTGACACCAGAGATGTTTGATTGGTGGTTTGCCTGGCATGGACTTGATCCGATGCGTTATATTATTTGGAATAAAGATGAACATTATTATTGCAAAACACGCAATCCAGAAATTGCGTTGAATGAAAAATTAACCATGAAAGAACGTTACTGGCATACAACGCATGACGTAAAAGAATCAATGCTGAAAGATGCACCGGTGGTTGATCTGATATTAAACTTTCTACCACCGGAAGAGATGGGCTTTGATCCGGAAAAATTAAAAGCCTTCCAGGGAACAATCGTTTGTACTCCGGGAATGGTGCATTTCCTAAGACCTACAGAGCATGGCTCAGAACTTCGTACCAGATTCTGGTTCGAGGATCCCAATGTTCCATTTGATGAGATGGCAGCAAGAGCTTTGCTGGCACATAATGTTAAAGAGTATACACATCTGGCAGAAATATTGCCGGAATTGTATGCTGAATTTAAGAACAAATTCTTGTTTAGGGAATCTTAGAACAGGATGTGACAAAAACTCCAATGCAGGCACGACGGATTTCCTATCTTCGCTGCGCCGCCTATCTTCGACCGCTTCCGCGAACTCACCAACAGCAAAAACAGCTGTTGGCTCAGACACACTCCCGCGGTCGAGCTATGCTCGCTCCAATAACGGAAATTCGTCTACCGCCTTGCCTTGGAGTTTATGCTCACATCCTGTTCTATTTACGCCGTGGCACTGCGTACCACGCATGCATACACTTTTTTGAACTAATAAACACTATGTTGCATGCGCAGATTTACACAGAGAAAAGAAAAAGCGAAAGGCATTGGCTATTTACGCCACCCTTGACCATCTAAAAAAGAACTGCTATAGGTCGATTACCGACGGCGAGAAAC
>NZ_CAKRAS010000006.1 GCF_934295145.1 uncultured Eubacterium sp.
AGTGCCACAATTAATATTTCCTCTTTCCTATTACCCATGCACATTTCCTCCAAAATAAATAAACGACCGTTTACATCCTAATAACAGTAAACGGTCGTTTATTTGTCAAGACTTTTCTTTTTGTTTATATTATCTCTTTTTATCCAATGGTTATCGTGCCCTCTACAACCTCTTCTTTTCCTTTCAGTTCCTCAAGTGTCCTTTCCTCAAGATTAAGTATCTCCAGGGTACGCCTTTTTTAATAGAATTGCTTCATCCTAGATACTAATACTGTAAAACACCTGTTTGTTATCTGTCCGTTCAACTGGCACTGGATAAATATACTGCAAATGGGATTTAAATATCGTATCCTCCAACAGAAAACCTTACGCCAGTCTCCTTCAAAACATTTTTTATCTGTTGCAAATCTTCTGATTCCTGTGGTTTTAAATTCTCTGTCAAATATTCTTTTCCAATGGTTTCATATTTAGATGCGCCAAAATTGTGGTATGGAAGCACATTTAATAGCGGTTTCCCATGTAATTTTTTTACGAACTTTGCTGTATCACGTACATTTGTATCATCGTCATTTAATGTTGGAATCAACGGCAAGCGTATGATCAGCTCTTTTCCATGTTCTTCACACCACGCAGCTGCCCGTACTATATTTTCAAGAATTATTTCATTGCTTACTCCTGTAAGCGCTTTATGTTTTTCTTGGTTCATGCATTTGCAATCAATAAAAGCAAGCTCTGTGTAACTAAGAATCCGTTTTAAATCTTCCCATTTTCCATAGCCACTTGTCTCAATTACAGTGTGGATACCATGATAAACACATTTTTTCAATATCTCGCTGACAAAGTCCGCCTGACCTAATATTTCACCTCCAGATAACGTGACACCACCGCCACCACGGCGATAAAACATTCTATCCTCCAGAACAGCTTTTACAACTTCATCGACTGTTTTTTCTACACCAACCTGAGTGCGTGCCTGAAAAGTACATATATGTACACATTTCAGGCACTGTCTGCATTTTTCAAAATTCTGAATAACAACATGTTTTTCATCATTCCATGCAATCGCATTTTCAGGGCATACCTGAATACATTTTCCACATCCCGCACATTTCTGCGCTTTATAAGATAGCTGTATTCTCTTTTCCAGTCCATATGCATTACTGCACCATTTACAGCGCAAGGGGCATCCTTTCACAAATACATTGGTACGGATTCCCGGTCCATCCTCCAGCATATAATGACTGATATCGAAAATGGTACCTGTCATACATGGTGCTCCGTACGATTAATGATATCATCCTGAACTTCTTTTCCCAGATCTGTAAAATATACGCTGTATCCGGCCACACGAACCATTAATGTCGGGTATTTTTCCGGATGTTTTTGTGCATCCAGAAGTACCTTCTTATCCTGACAGTTAAACTGCATATGATGAATATGTTCATCACACAACGCTGTCCGGATCAATGCTGCCATCTTGTTGATTCCCTGATGTTTATAATGTTCTTCTTCCGGATCAGGAAGTAATGCATCTATACCAACTTTTTTTACATCATAGCATTTCATGAATAATCTCCCTTTCTTATTCTGCAATTAAATCAGTTTTGCTAATCCACATATTCAAAATTGTTCCATTCGTGCATGCACTGTGATTAATTTTACCATATGACTGTATCGCTGCCAGCGGACCATTCACATCCATATGCTGTTCTGCTGAGAGTGTATCTGCTAATGGAGTTAAAGCTTTTCGTCCTGACGGAAGTGCCCAACACATCTCTCCCATTGCTACATTTGTCTGCGTTGGCTGAACTCCTGCAGAAGAATAGTTTCCGGCTCTTCCACATTTTAATGTTGCACAGTATTCTGCACAATCCTGCAAAGCTTTTGATGTAAGCATATCAACCTCATCGATATTATTTCCATATTTTGGTGCATTGAGGCACATCTGACGAATTTCCTCATATCCTTCAAAATCTGCTTCAACAGCTTTCAACAGCTCATCCATGGAAATCACTTTATCATCATAAACAAGCTTTTTCACTACTTCCAGAGAATCTCCCATATCAGCAACACCGGTAAGCATGTAATGTGGACCTGAATTCAGCATAGCTCCACCAGCAACAACATCGATACCTTTTTCAATTGCATTCGTTGCCATCATAGTAAAAAGAGGCATCTGATGTTCTTCTGCCAACAACCGCTCTGCTACAAGCATATGTTCCTGACACAGATTGATCTGATACTTGTACTGACGCATGAATGCTTCATAAAATTCATCGAATGTTTTAAATGTACGCGGATCCCCGCTCTCACAACCAATTCTTGTACCGGCTCCATATCCCGGACAACCTTCCGGCAAAATACCATTTGTCAGCGTCAGACTGACTGTATTTCCAAGATTTGTAATATTTGCATTTGTATGTCCATAACAGTAGCCTTCAATTTTCGGTTCCACGCAGCCTACCGTTGTTGCACGCTCACGAATCAATTTTAACGGTAGATTGTTTGCCCCATTCAGACCGGCACCATTATACTGAATCATGTTATAAACACTGTCGATGTCAAAGAATGACGGATGCCCCAGTCCTTCTGCTGCAAGTTTTACCGCTTCCATCAGGAAAGATTCCGGTGTCTTACTTCCAATATGTACATGTACTGCCGGTGCTGTTGTACGTGTGTCACGTGCACTTCTCAGGCAAATATAGGACAATAAATTCACGGCATCATTTCCATTTGCATCATAACCGCCAACACTATAACCGCCAGTCCAACGATAATAACCTCCAAAACAATGTGCCAGTCCTTCTGGAAGCAACCACGGAATGTTACAGCATTTAATATTATATTCTTCCATCCATTCCAAAGCACTCTCTACTGTTTCTACACCACTCTGAAGATCATTCTCCAGATACGGCCATAACAGCTGATCCAAACGTCCCACATTGATACACGGCCCAGATGCTTCCACATTCAGCATCATTGTATTAAGCCATACGGCATGTAATGCTTCTGCAAAATTTTCCGGAACATCCCAACAGATTTTCTCTGCTCGTTTTCCGGCAACTCTTAATTCCTCTGCTCGTTCAGGATCTGTTTCCTGCTCTGCCTGTGCGTCTGCCGCCTGATGCAGTCGAATACCATAATCGCGGATTCCCTTGCAGACTTCCATCATTCCAATATAAAAATCCTGCTTTCTGATATTATCCGGATCAACCAAATCAAGCTCTGATAATAATTTTTTACATTTTTCATAATATCCGCGGTATCCGATTTTAAAAAGTTCATGACAATCCGGTACAAAATGGGAACCCGGATTTGATATATAGTTACTGCAATCTACATAACCGGAAGATAACAAAACATCCGGTTCTCTTGTCTGTGCCCGAAATTTTGAAGTTAATGTCTTATCCTTCCAATATGGAATATGCTCATTTTTCAGTTCTTCCTTGTCTTTCGCATCAATTTTCCAGGGATCAAATAATCTGGTTTCAAATGTATCAAAATCTGACTCCAGCCAATGTGCATGTGACTCAATACTGAAATTATTGCATCGTATTTTTTCTCCCTGCCATCCAAGCAGACGCTCTCCCGGTTCAATATGGATCGGTAAGGTGCGATATACCTCCGCCATAGCAAAATATCTTTTACGAATCTGAGATTCACTCTCATGATTTTTAAAATAATTTGTAAACACACGCGTTCTCTGCATTTCCAAATTCGGTCTCGCCGCATGAAGAATTCCATTTAATTTGCGGATACGTTCGGTACAGCCTACTGCAGTAATCTGACCGGTACGCATTTCCATACCTCCCTTACTGCCTACTTCTATTATCTTTTCCATTGTTTTCCCTCTTTTCTTCTATCCGATATTCATCGGCGAAACTAATCACTGTACCACTCTGTCTTTATGATCAGTTTCGCCATTCATCCTCAGCTTCGCTTATTAACTATTCTTTTTAGCACCAGCATTTGCTACAATTGCATATAAAACCGCTGTAACGATCAATACTAAAAATGTACTCAGTTTAACAGCAGGAACTAATTTCAATGCAAAAGAGAGTGCCAGACCAATTATGATACAAATAACCGGACGCGCATTAACAACCGGAAGATCTTTTTCCTCTTTTATCTCAAGTTTTCCTTTATGAACAATATAGAAATCTGTAAGCATTACAGCTACTAACGGTGCCATGATTGTTCCAATTGCAGTTACAATTGTATTAATAAAATCAACACCTGGACCATACATGATTACAAATGAGATCACGCCTGCAACCAACGGAATAATAATTGCAAACCATTTTCTGGTAGTGTTAAATACTGCTGCAAACGAGTTGCTATACATATAATCGCATGCCGGTGTTGTATTTCCCTGTGCGATCATAACGAAAATACTTCCAATCAGGAAGATTGCTCCACCCAGAGATGCACAGATATCTGCAAGTGTATGTACACCTGTACCCATGAATCCAACCTGGCCTACCAAGAAGCAGAGTAATACAAAGGCAGATCCGCAAACTGCCGCAAAAATAACAGATTTTTTATTTTTGGCATCTGTAGTCAGATCAATCGCTCCTACATAACCTGCCATCCACATACCAACCATAGTCTGTGCAATCGTTCCTATTGTGTAAGTAGTCTCTGTTGGCTGATATGCCATAAGGCCTTCCAGTCCACCTGCATGTCTGACAGATACAATATAAATAATAACAAACAGAACAATGGCGATTGGAATACTGATATTAGAAATCAATTTAACACCATCCATTCCATAAACACCACCAATAATCGTAACAACAAGTAAAATTACCATTGCCAGTGCAAATCCAAAATTCTTATATCCTTCCGGAAAGATATTATATACTGCTTGAGCAGCATTAAATAAATCGAAGCAAGCCCAAAATGCCATACAAAATGCTACTGCAAATGAAAAAATCCGAAATCCCTGTCTTCCAAACATCTGCTTCCAGACAGCATCTTTCTTTAATCCGGTTTTATAGCCAATCATTGTTGATAATGCAATTAGCAATGCTCCAATCACGAATCCCAGAGCCATTCCTGCCAGTCCTGTAGTGAATTTTGCGCCCTGCCCTACCAGACCTCCTGTCGGTACGGCTGTAATACTGCAAAAGTAAGCCATAAATACGGCACCTAACGCCACTGGTCCTATTTTTTTTGTCTTTTCCATAGTTTTTCTCCCTTCTTTGGTGTTAATTTTTATACTTCTATCATCTGCAAATTCTATACCATTTTTTATCAAAGAGAATTTTCTGTATATTTTCACCAAAAAATCTACTATATTTTCGCTCTGCAATCTTTCTTTTGGTAATTATGCTTATTCCTACTACTTTTTCGATTCAGATATATCTATATGCAAGAAAAAAGAGTGAAAAAACGCACACTATATGTGAATTTTTTCACTCTCGGATATTTACTTAACTATTCTACTCTATCTCATATCTTTTACACTTTTTCAGAAAAGTGGTTCTTTCACACCCTAACGCCTCTGACGCCTTTTTCTTATTTCCTTCCTTAAGAATGGCCTTCTGAATCATTTGCTTTTCAAACTGTTCTACAGCCTCTTTTAACGTATATTTTTCTTCTTGACTTGTTGATACACATATTCCCGTTACTCCAAACACTTTTTGGATCTCCGAACATGTAATTCGTCCATCTTTCCCAAGAATCACCAAACGTTCCATCATATTTCTCAATTCACGAATATTTCCAGGCCAATCATAATGGCGTAGTAACTGCATTGCATCAGCTTCTATCAAAGTAATTTTTTTATATTTCTCATCAAACTCCTCTAAAAATCTTCCAACCAAAAAGGGAATATCCTCTGCTCTGTCTCTTAGTGGCGGCAACTCCAACGGCAAAATATTTAATCTGTAATATAAATCCTCTCTGAAATTTCCATTTCGTATTTCCTGAAGCAAATTACGGTTCGTTGCTGCAATAACACGCACATTTAACTTTATTGCCTGTTGACCGCCAACTCGATTTACTTCATTCTCCTGTAAAACTCTAAGCAGTTTTGCCTGCACCTGAAAAGGAAGTTCTCCGATTTCATCCAGTAAAATAGTTCCCCCTTCTGCCTGCTCGAATGCTCCTTTTTTTCCTCCGCGCTTTGCTCCTGTAAATGCACCTTCCTCATATCCGAACAATTCTGATTCCAACAGATCCTGTGGTATCGCTGCACAATTGACCTTTATGTAAGGTTTATCTGCGCGACAACTATATTTCACAATTACTTTGGAAAGAAGCTCCTTTCCGGTTCCGGTTTCTCCGGTGATCAAAACACTCACATCTGTCTGCGCTACCGTTTTCGCCAACGAAATCAAATCCCTCATCACATCACTGGTATATAAAATTTCATCATCATCAATAGTATGTGCAGGTGGTATTCCAAATTCATCTGTATTTACACGAATCTCTCCCTTTTGTAACTGCCTCAGACGATTTTCCATCTCCATAATTGATGTAACATCCCAGTCTGTCGTCATTGCATATCGTAATTTTCCGTTTTCATCCTTTACCGGAATCCCCGCTATAAATCCACGATAATCGGTAGATACCACATACCCAATGGCATTAATCGGTTTTTTCTCTTTCAGCATTCTTGGAATGACATCACACTGAATGATGTTTTCTTTTTGCAATTCAAAAATCGTTTTTCCAAGAATATACTCTTTCCTTAACCCAGTACGTTCTTCATAAGCGGGATTGACATAGCAAACACATCCTTTATCATCCGTGACAAACAGCGTCGTATTCAGATGATCACAAATCATTTGAAAATCTATCTGTTCCTTTTTATATTTCGCAATCATCTCAAGCATTTGTTCTGTAAATTCCAATATGTCTTCTTTTACATTATCCGAATCAGTTAACATTGTCTGTAACTGCTCTAATTTTCTTTCCAAATCATCTATACATAAAACATCTTCCATACAAATTTTTCCTTTCTGTACTTCATACATACTCCGCTGTAAGCTGTTTCTATTATACTAATTTCAAGAACATTCCGCAATAAATACCCCATCTTCTTCAGGTAACCCAACGGTATGTATTGCTTTTTTCTATTTCAAATTGTATACTCATGGTATACCAATTTAACAAGGAGATAATGTTATGAAACAGACACAGACAACTTTAGACAAGCATGGCATGCTCTATGATCTGGAAGATAAAGTCCCCGCCGGACAATCTGTCATCTATGGCGTACAGTATCTGGTTTACTTTCTTGCCGGAAGTGCCATTATGCCAGTTATCATAGGTGCATATCTTGGACTGGACCAGGCAGAAATCGCGCAAATGCTGCAGAGAACCTTTTTACTCAGTGGCGGTATTTCCATTTTGCAGGCAGTCCTCGGACACCGTTATCCGATTATTGACGGACCTGCCGGACTGTGGATGGGGCTTCTGATCATTCTTGCAGAGACCTGTACCTCTTTCGGTCAGGATCTTGCCATTTTACGAACTAATATGGAACTTGGTATGATCATTGCCGGTATCATGGTTATTATCGTTGCCCTGACCGGACTGGTAGATAAAATTCTTAAGGTATTTACCCCCATTGTAAACGGAACCTTTCTTATCCTCATGGTTATGCAGATGAGCTCTACAGTTATAAAAGGTGCAACTGGTATTTCTTCTGGATACAAATCCATCCAGCCCAAATTTCTTATCGTCTTTTTGGTTACAACTGCAGTGATCTTAGTGATTAACCTGAAAGCCAAAGGATTTTTGCAGTCCATTGCAACCCTGATCGGCGTTGTATGTGGATGGATCATGGCATATGCGCTTGGCATTTCACCGGATTTCATTTCTTCCGGAAATGGTTTCATTGCCGTTCCACAGCCATTTGCCTGGGGAACTCCTACCATTAATCCAAGTGTTATCATTACATGCCTGATTGGTGAATTTATGCTGTTTTCCAACTTTGCAACCAGCCTTAACGGAATGTCCGAATTACTTGGAACAGAAAACACACCAAAACAGGTAAAAAGAAGTACCGTTCTCTTTGGTTGTACCGCCATACTCTGTGGTATATTCCCGGTTACCGGATTTGTGCCATTTGCTTCTGCACCAAGTACAACAAAACTGACACGTGTTGCTGCCAGAGGACCTTTTATCATCGGTGGACTCTTTATGATGCTTCTTGGTGTAATTGCTCCGATCTGTACATTCTTTGCAGCAATTCCGCCGGCGGTTGGATATTCTGCCATGATGATCGTCTTTGCAATGATGCTTCAACAGGGCATTCAGGAGTTTAAAAAAGTAGAACTGACCAATCGTGAAGGCTTCATTATCGGAATTTCCTTTATGATCGGTGCAGGTATCATGTTCCTGAATGCAGATGCTTTTATGACATTACCGCAGATGCTGCGCTATATTGTTTCCAACGGACTGATCATGGGATTAATCGTAGCACTCTTAATGGAACACATACTGCTACGCAAAAAATCCAAACAAGATTAGTGAATTTGTGAAGCGGCAACAATTTACTTTACATAGTGAATCAAAAAACCACTTTTAGACATCACGTAGGCTAAGACGCCTCGCTTAGATGTTAAAAGTGGTTTTTCTCTTTTTGACTTTATTGAGTTGCCGCAGATACATTATCTGTTGTTAATACAAAATACAAATCTTTATTTCTACTTTTTCCTTAAGCTTTCCATTCTGCCAAATTGCACATTTTTTAACGTTTCGTTTTATTGTGCGCGAGACGGCGCTATTGGTCTGGGAGACCAATGGTTAGCGCCGACCGAAGAGGACTTTAGGTCCTCTGAGACCTCGAACAGGATTCTCCGAATCCTGTTTGAGCCCGTCAGGGCTCATTTCATGCAAAAAGGGATATCCTCTCGGATATCCCTTTGCATGAAAAAAGCGCGAGACGGGACTCGAACCCGCGGCCTCGACCTTGGCAAGGTCGCGCTCCACCAACTGAGCCACTCGCGCATTTCTTATTTTGTTGTGCTCTTGCTGAACACAAGACATAATATACAGGATAAACTTGTTTCTGTCAACGCTTTTTCCACGAAAAATTAAAGTTCGAATTTATATATATTTTTCTGAAAATTCACACATTTTCAAAACGTGCATCTCTGCTTGCATTACCGACATCCAATGCTTCCTTTCTTCGCAGACAAAAAGAAATCCTGAATATAGATTTCGTGCTATCCAGGATTTCTCTAAATATAATATTTACTCTACGGTTACAGATTTTGCAAGGTTTCTCGGCTTATCTACATCCAGACCTTTTGCTACACTGACATAGTATCCCAGTAACTGTAATGGAATGATAGCCAGACTTGTTGCAAAGTGTGGATCTGTCTTTGGCACGTAAACAGAGAAATCTGCGGTATCTTCAATACCATAATTGCCATATGTGGTCAGTCCCATCAGATATGCACCACGGCTCTTTACCTCAACCATATTGCTGATGGTTTTCTCATAAAGACCACTCTGTGTCAGCACTCCGACAACCAATGTATTATCCTCAATCAGACTGATAGTTCCATGTTTTAACTCACCTGCGGCATAAGCCTCTGAATGAATATAACTGATTTCTTTCATTTTCAGACTGCCTTCCAGACTAATGGCATAATCCAGACCGCGTCCAAGGAAAAACATGTCTTTTGCATTTGCATATTTGCTTGCAAACCACTGGATACGCTCTTTGTCATCCAGAATCTTCTGAATCTTAGCCGGCAGTGCATTTAATTCTGTGATCATGTCTGCACATGCTTCCTCACTGAGCAGACCTTTCACCTGTGCCAGACGCATTGCAAACAGATACATTGCGATCAGCTGTGTGCTGTACGCTTTTGTTGTTGCCACGGAAATCTCCGGACCCGCATAAGTATATAAAGTGTAATCACTCTCACGGGCAATACTGGAGCCTACTACGTTTACAATGCCCAGCACGGACACACCTTTTTCTTTTGCCAGACGCAGCGCTGCAAGACTGTCTGCTGTCTCTCCGGACTGGGAAATGATCACTACCAGTGAATTTTTCATCAGGATTGGATTACGGTAACGGAACTCAGAAGCAATATCAATCTCAACCGGAACCTGAGTCATATCTTCCAGTACATATTTTGCAGCCATCGCCACATGATAAGCAGAACCACAACCTACGATATAAACACGCTCAATACCGGCCAAATCCTCATCTGTCAGGCCAATCTCGGAAAAATCAACGACATTGTCTTTTACATAAGCTCCAACTGTATCCTGAACAGCCTTTGGCTGCTCATGGATCTCTTTCAGCATGAAATGCTCATAGCCGCCTTTTTCTGCTGCCTCAGCATCCCATTTGATCTCAACCATTTCTTTTTCGATTTCTTCTTCATCTGTATTGTAGAAATGGATCTCATCTTTTGTCAGCTCAGCAATTTCCATATTTCCAATGTAATATACATTACGTGTCTGATCCAGGATGGCCGGTACGTCAGATGCGATCAGAGAACCTGTTTCATTTTTTCCAATGATCAGCGGGCTGTCTTTTCTTGCTGCAAAAACTTTGCCCGGGTAATCTTTAAAAAGCACTCCAAATGCATAAGAACCTCTGATGTGAAGCATTGCTGTCGCTATTGCTGTGAGCGGAGATGCTGTCTTTTTGTAGTAATGATCAATTAATTTTACTGCTACTTCTGTATCTGTCTCAGAATAAAAAGTATAACCGCGTTTTACTAATTTTTCTTTCAGTTCCTGGAAGTTCTCGATAATACCGTTGTGTACGAGAACGACATTTTTATCATCAGAACAATGCGGATGCGCATTGTTTTCAGATGGCTCTCCGTGAGTAGCCCAACGGGTATGACCAATACCACAGGTTCCTTTTACGGAATGTCCCTCGTCCGTCTTCTCAATCAGGGTACGAAGACGGCCTTTCGCCTTTACGATCTCGATATTTCCAGTCTCTTCATCACGGACAGAAATACCGGCTGAATCATAGCCTCGATACTCCAGTTTTGCAAGACCTGCAAGTAAAATCGGGGCTGCCTGCTGTTCTCCAATATAGCCTACAATTCCACACATATATTGATAATCTCCTATCTATCTTACTTTTTAGTTTCTAAACGTTACATTTCATCATATCATATTACTGCTGCTGTTGCAAGATTTCCAGTGCCTTTTGAATCTGGTTGTCGTAATCCACACTGTATGTGGCATCTTCCGAACCCGTAAATTCATAATCCAGCTCTACATCCGGCGTAATGCCAATTCCCTGTATACAGGTACCATTTGGCGTGAAATACCGACTTGTAGTCAGTTTAAAAGCACTTCCGTCTTTCAGGGACAAAATCGACTGTACCACACCTTTTCCATAAGTGGTCGTTCCTACGATCGTACCTGCTTTCCGATCCTGAATGGCTCCGGCAAAAATTTCCGATGCACTTGCACTGTATCCGTTTACCAGAACTGCCAGCGGAAGATCCAGTGATTTGTCATCCGTAGAATTATAATCCTCCCGGTTTCCACTCCGATCCTCTGTATACACCAACAGGCCTTTCGGTAAAATATCATCCAGCATATCACACACAGAAGTCAGCATACCACCCGGATTGGAACGCAGATCCACGATCAGTGATGTCATTTCCTGATTTTGCAAGGTCTGCAGTGCTTCCTCGAACTGCTCCGTTGTATGCTCGGTAAACTCTGTCACCTGTATGTATCCGGTATTATTTTTCAGCATCTGGCTGGTAACCGTTGGAAGCACCAGATTTTTTCTCGTAATATCAAATTCCAGATTTTCAGATTCACCGGAACGTGTGATCACCAGATGTACCTTTGTATCTTCTTCTCCGCGAATATGATTGACAAATTCAGTCAGATCCATGGACGCTGCTTCATAATCATCTGCTGACACGATCACATCGCCTTCTTTCAATCCGCCTTCCTGAGCAGGAGAACCATCGTATACATGCATGACTGTAACCGTTTTAGTCTCCGCATCCTGCTGCAGACTTGCTCCGATTCCGCAATATGTTCCAGATATATTGGATTCAAAAAGCTGTTTTGCCTCATCTGCCGTATAATACTGGGAATACACATCCAGATTATCAAATAAACCTGCATACAAGCCTTCCTGTAATGTGTCGGTATCCACATCCTCATAATAATTGGACTGAATATACTGAGCCAGAGACTGAATTTTTGTCCGCGTATTTTTATCCAGCAAATCGGAACTTGCAGATAATCCACGCACACCGGAAGTCATCACAAATAATCCTCCGCAGATGACTGCCATCACGATAGCTCCGGCGACAAAGCCTTTTCCGAATCCACTTCGTTTTCTCTTTTTTCTATTGCCACCCTTTTCCGGTTGATTCTCTGCTTCCGTAGCAGAAGTATGCTCCATGTCTGCTGCCAAAATTTCCTGTTCCTCGTGATTCATGTTCTAATACTCCTTCTTACAGATAATTACCCGGGTCTACATATTTTCCATTTAATTGTACCCCAAAATGTAAATGCGGACCGGTAGAAATGCCAGTGCTTCCTACTTTTGCAATAGTAGATCCCCGACTTACACTCTGTCCCTTCGAAACAAGAACCGAAGAACAGTGTTCATAAATCGTAAATAGTCCGCCACCATGACTCAAAATCACATAATTACCGAGTACGCTGCTGTATCCTGTGATCGTCACAATACCGTCTGCCGCTGCGACAACTGCAGCTCCTGATGAAGCTCCGATATCATAGCCCTGATGATAACTGGATGCTCCTGCTGTCGGTGAATTTCTTTTGCCAAATCCACTTGTGATCCTTGTGCTGGATGGGCATGGCCAGGTAAACACACCTCCGGTATAGGAATTATTTGTATTTACATTTGAAGAACCTGCCCCGGAATTTGAAGCAGATCCGGAACTGCTGCCAGAATTAGTACTATTGCTGCTATTGTTTGCATCTTCCTGCTGTTTTTTCAGTTCTTCCTGACGTTTCTGTTCCTCCTGCTGCTTTCTTGCTTCTTCTGATTTTCTGGCTGCCTCTTCTGCGGCCAGCATATCTTGTATCAGCTGATTTTCTGCTGCAATTTTCTGTTCATATTCCTGTGCGCTCTCTTCTGCTTCTGAAAGTCCCTGACGGATTCCGGACAATTGCTGCTCCTTCTCCTGCATCAGCAGCTTTACTGCCTGCTGCTCTTCTTCCTGCTGAGACTGAAGTGCCTCTAGTTCTGCTTTATCCTGCTTAATTATCTCTTCTGCATTCTGAATTTCTGCTTGCAATTGCTGATATTCTGACAGTTTTTCTCTGTCATATGTCATTAAAGAGGACATATATTCTACCTTTTTCAGCAACTCTGCAAAACTTCCTGCTTCCAGAAGTGCTTCCAGATAGTTCATTCCGGAGTTTTGATACATATAACGTATGCGCCCTTTCATGCTTTCATACTGTTCTGCCTCATTTTCCTGCGCTGTCGCAAGCTGTTCTTCCGAATCTGCTAACTCTTTATTTTTTTCTTCTGTCTGTGCTTCCAGATCATCTATCTTTTCTGAGATGGCTGACAGCTTAGCATCCAGCTCACTGATCGCTGCCTGCACATCTCCCTGCTGTCCCTGTAACTGACTGATCAGTGCCTTGACATCCTTCAGGTCATTTTCCAGCTGGCTCTTTCTCTCGCGGACATCAGAAATACTCCCGGAAGCAGCAGAAGCGCCGGCACTTCCCGCTGCTGTTGCAAGAAGTGTCGCCGCCATGATCAATCCTGTGATTTGCCTGATTCTTCTCTTCATCATCAAATCTCCCTATCACTCTTTTTCTGCTGTATCTGATTACATAATTATTCTTCTGCTGTTCAACATTATACGTTGATATGCTTATGAACAGTTGCACGGCTTCCTATGTATCCAATACCAATACCAAGAATCAGTCCTACCGGAATAAGAATCCGGAATACAGACTGTGCCGGAAGGAATGTCAGTAAATTATTCAGGAAGCCAAATCTGTTTGCTACATAAGCAATGATTTTTCCATACATTGCATACAAAATGCATAACGGAATGATTGCTCCGATTGCACCAATCAGAATACCTTCGACAATAAATGGCGAACGAACAAAGAAATCCGTCGCCCCGATCATTTTCATGATACCGATTTCTTCTTTACGGACTGCAATACCTGTACGAACAGTATTGCTGATCAGGAATACTGCAACACAAATTAAAATAATAATAATAACTGCGGATACGATACTTACCAGTTTATTAAAATCAGTCAATGTATTTGCAACCATCTCAGACTGACGAACCTTGCTGATATGATCCTGTCCTTCCAGATAAGATACCAGACTGCTCTGCTGTGAAATATCTTCCATGTAAATCTCATAGTTTGCCTTGTCGGACAGCGGGTTATCGGAACCGAAACTTGCTGCTGCAGCCTCATCTCCATCAAAGTATTCCAGTTTATATTCTTCCCAGGCTTCATCCGCTGACACATAATTAAAACTTGATACTTCCGGCCGCATTGCAATCTTCTGTCCGATTTCATCAATCTGATCCTGCGTCGTTCCCTCATCAAAAAATACCGTGATCGCTACGCTGGACTCCACGTCTTTTACCACATGCTGAAAGTTTACTACGATGGAATAAAACATACCAAACATAAAAATACATGCTGCCATGGTTGCGATTGACGCGATTGAAAACATCTTATTGGTCCAGATATTTTTGATACCCTGCTTGATCGTATATCCTAATGTACTAATTTTCATCGTCTGCACCACCCATCTGTACATCACTTACCACATGCCCCTGCTGCAGTGTGATAACACGTTTCTTCATTGCTTCTACAATTTCCATATTATGGCTGACTACCAGAACCGTCGTGCCACGCTTGTTGATTTCATCCAGTAATTTCATAATCTCCCATGCATTATTTGCATCCAGGTTACCGGTCGGCTCATCCGCCAGTAAAATCTTTGGCTCATTGATCAGTGCTCTTGCAATTGCCACACGCTGCTGTTCACCACCGGACAGCTGATTTGGTTTGGATTTATATTTTGCAGCCAGCCCCACCAGAGAAAGTATCTTCGGTACTTTTTCCTTAATGGAACGGTTCGGCGCTGAAATAACTCTCTGTGCAAATGCAACATTTTCATATACATTTCTGTCTTTTAACAGACGGAAATCCTGGAATACACATCCGATATTTCTACGGAATTTCGGAACGTGGCGATGCGGGATCTGTGATAAAATTTTGTCATTGATCACGATGGTTCCGGAAGTCGGCTCCAGCTCTTTCAGTAATAGTTTGATTAATGTAGATTTACCGGATCCGCTGTCTCCAACCACAAACACAAATTCGCCTTCATCTATCTGAATATTGACATCAGCCAATGCAGGTACGCCTTCTACATAGGACTTACTTACGTCTTTTAATGTAATCATTTTATCCTCCTTTGTCTTACTATGTTTTTTTGCATAAAATGGGGGCACGAAGTCTGTTCTTTTGTGCCCCCAAACACTTAGCAATTAATAATCTAATGTTTCCATATATTTCATGTATTTTACAACCATCAATGCAATCTTGAATGTGATGGCATCTTCAAACACTCTCAGATCAAGACCGGTGCTCTTCTGAAGTTTATCCAGGCGGTACACCAGAGTGTTTCTGTGAATGTATAACTGACGTGATGTCTCGGATACATTCAGGCTGTTTTCAAAGAATTTATTGATGGTGGTCAGTGTCTCCTCATCAAAATCATCCGGGGATTTTCCACCGAAAATTTCTTTGATAAACATTTTGCACAGCGGTAACGGCAACTGATAAATCAGACGGCCGATGCCCAGTGCGGAGTACGCGATAATATTGCGCTCCTCAAAGAAGATTTTTCCGACATCCAGTGCCATGCGCGCTTCCTTATAAGATCTGGATACTTCTTTGATCTCATTGACCACGGTACCATATGCGATATGTACATCCGCTTCACCCTTAAACAGACCAAGAATCACTTCCGCTGTCTTATTCAAGTCATTCGCACTGTCGGAACCTTCCACTTCTTTGACCACGATAATATTTTTCTCATCTACCGCAGTGACAAAATCTTTATTTTTTCCTTCAAAGATACTGCGTACCTTCTCCAGCTCATTTCCTTCTTTATCGCGATTGGTCTCTACTATATATACCACTCTTCGCACATCAGTTTCAATATGAAGTTTCTTGGCACGATTGTAAATATCTACCAGAAGCAGATTATCCAGCAGCAGGTTCTTGATAAAGTTGTCTTTATCGAAACGCTCTTTGTATGCTACCAGCAGATTCTGGATTTGAAAACTTGCAATCTTTCCAATCATATACACATCATCACTGTCTCCGTTGGCCAACAGGATATATTCCAGCTGATGATCATCAAACACTTTGAAAAAATGACATCCAGATACAACCTGACTGTCTGCCGGTGAATCTACCAGTGCCATAGCTGAACTTATATATCGATCCGCATCTAAAAATGTAGTTGCAAGGATTTTTCCTTCTGTATCAATGATACACAAATCTATCCTTGTAATATTTTTTAATCCATCGATCGTATTTTGCAATATCTGATTTGAAATCATAATAAAAAGTCCCCCTGCATATTTTTATACAACATTCACAATAACCAATTCTCTTTTTTACATATATTTTTTATACGTATCTCTATTTTAAGACAAAAGCCCCAAAAAAGTAAAGAGGAAATGCAATTTTTTTTATGCATTTCCCCAATTTTTATACTTTGTTCACATTTTATCCGCAAAGGACTGAAAACCTTCCCCCCATACTTCCCTGGCATCACTGATGATCAGAAATGCTTTCGGATCTATTGCCATGGCTGTTTCCTTCAGATATACCATCTGTTTCTTCGAAACAACACAAAGCAGCATGCAGCGTTCCTTATGTGTATACATACCTTTTGCATTCAGTCCTGTAACCCCCCGGTCAAGACCTGACATCAGCGCCTGCGCAATCTCATCCGATTTATCTGACATGATATATACCGCACGGGACGTATTCAGACCTTCCACCGTGATATCCGATACCTTCATCATGACAAATATTGCAAATATCGCATACAGTGCAATTTTTAATCCAAACAGATACAAACCTGCGATTACGATCAGCGCATCGATCACCTGCATGATCTGGATAAGAGAATACTGTTTCAAACGGATATGAAGCAATGCTGCCAGCATATCTGTTCCTCCGGTAGTGCAATGTGCCCGCAACACCAGACCGACACCGAATCCCATCAGCCCGCCGCCAAACAGACAGCCGATCAGCAGATCCTGCTGAGACAGATCCCAGGCTGGAATAACTGCCAGCCAAAATGACAATAAAATCATTGCCACAAAGGATTTGCCTGCAAATTCCTTACCTTTTTTCACAAAAGCCCATATAAAAATCGGTACATTCAGCACAAAAGAGGTTACCCCCAGTGGGATTCCACCTTTTACCAGATGAGAGGTCATCTCTTTGATCAAAATTGCAAGACCTGAAAAACCGCCGGTTACCATGTCCAACGGTTCAAATACGCATTTCACCGCCAACGCAATGATCACTGTTCCAACAATCATAAAAAGGATGTCTTGCAGCCATCTATTCTGTATCTTCTTTTTCATAAGTCCCCCTTTATCATTGTACCCTTCTCCTTGTAAGCCAAAAACAATATCTATATTTCTTCCTTACTGGACTGAATCTGCTGCTTCATCTTACGATGTGCCAGCAGCTTCCGTATGGCTCCCACCGGTTTCGTTTTTCTTCCCGCGAAGGGATTCTCCGTACCCACGCCAAACCACAGCCGGATATTCAACATTTTCCGATGTTCTGCCAGAAACGTCTCCTGCACCGGTGTCGGCAGCATGACAAGCAGCATATGTGGAGCCACTGCATTGATCTCATTTACAATACGCTCCGTATCTCCCTCGCATTCTTCCCAGACAGCATCCCCACAAATGCCACTGTAATCACCGAAAGATTCTTCCATATACTGACATAACCGGTCCATCTGCTCCCGCTTTTCCGTCAGCAGATAAATACTGTGACGTTCTCTCGCCACTGTCCGTAATGCTTCATACGCAAACCGATGCTCCCGTGCCTCATCCAGCCATTGTCTGGATGTCACACCAAGTTCCAGCAGAATTTCCTTATCAGAAGGGATCACAAGATCCATCTCATCCAGGCACTGACGCACTACTCCGTCCTCGCCGGCTGTCACGATAGTCCTCATGGAAACAGATTCCACCACATGCAGTCCCTCTGATTTTACATAATCTTCTATTCTATGAAGTGCTTCCCGCAGACTGCAGATATCGATCCGCACCCCCGCCAGTTCTTTTCTACTACTCATTTTGTCCCATTTCTTTTATCTTATTTCAGGAATAATTCTCCATTGAACCTTTATACAATAATTGTACCCATACGTCAAGTAAAATTCAATTATAACCAATAAAATTACGGAACAACCTACATTTTTCGCATTTATGCACAAAGTTATGCACGTTATCAACATTTTTTGAATGGTAGTGATAAAACGGAAGGTTTGTTAAAGCGAGATCGGTGACTGGGGTCTATGACGCTAGTCACTCACTTCCCTCATTTCACTTCGGTTTCATCGCGCTCGTTCTCACCTCTGATAAAAACTGGTCGGTTCCCTCTCGCGCAAAACCTCGTAAAACTCAGTCGTTCCCTAAATCGCTTACATAGACCCCAGTCCTCGATCTCGCATTTACACATTCAAGTCGAACGCTCGTGAGACTTGGTGCGTGATTCTGGTCAGCGAAATCTGACATATTCTTCTCAAAACCACTGCAATCTACACTTCGTTTCGGTCGGCGCAAAACCATTGTCTCCCAGACAATGTGTGCCCTCGCGGAGCGTTTATTTTCCTCCTGTCACATTCAACCTTAGCCTATCGTAACACAACACTACGTAGCAGAAAGAATTCAGCCTGTTTTTTCTCAAGGAGCGATTGCTAGCGACTGAGACAAAACAGGCTGAATTCTTTTTCACAACTTATATTCTAATCCACAAAAGGGACTAATTCATTACGCGACGTACAGCAAGAATGCTTTTAAATGTAGCCGTAGACACTTTTATACCATCACGTGGATTACTTGCATGCACGATCTGTCCACCACCAATATAAATTCCAACATGACCACTGTAACATACAATATCACCCGGCTGTGCCTCTGAATAGCTTACCCCACGACCTACGCTGCGTAATGCTGCAGAGGAATGCGGCAGAGAAATTCCATAATGTGCATAAACCTGCATTACGAATCCGGAACAATCCACACCGTTTGTCAGGCTTGTACCGCCCCATACATACGGATTTCCAACGAACTGCAATGCATAGCTGATAACAGAGTTTCCAGATCCTGCTTCACTGGATTCTGTCTGTGGTTTTTCTGCATACTGATAAGTATCTTCTACCGTTGCATAATCAGCGGAAATATAGCCTTCTCCATCTGCAGTCTGTACTTTGATCCAACCTGGTGTCTGCTCATCTGTTACAGAAAGCTGATCTTCCTGTCCAACCAAAGTCACAACAGATGCGTCTGTGGATGCCTCGCTGCGGACTTTCAATGTCTCTGTGTTTACCTGTGCTTTTCTGCTTTTTACAGAATCAAGCAGCGCCTGATCGCCAACAGTCAGATACTCTGCTTTTACATATCCCGTAATAGAACCGGATGAAATCTGATACCAGCCATCCTGCTCTCCTGTAACTTCTGCAACTGTATCGTTTTTCATAATTCCAACAACGCTGCTATCTGTGGATGCTTCCTCACGAACATTCAGGTAATTGTCTACCTGTGCAACACCAAGGTTCTGAGCTGCCTGCGCTTCAGCTGCTTCAGTCTGTACATTTGACTGAGCAACCAGCAGGGATACGCCGGAAACAGGTGCTGCTGCACCCGACAGGTCAGCCGGTGCTGCCTGAGCGGTTCCTGCTCCAAGTGTCAGCATCAGGGTACTTAATAACAAACAGGCAGTTACTTTTTTATTTCTGGATTTCATAAATTATTTCCTCACAATCGTTTTTCTATATATTACTTTTCATTTCATTTGTTACGAATTTGTTACATCAACGATTGTAATTATAACAACTGCATTTTTAGATGTCAAGTATCATAGGCCATACTTTCCTATATTTTATAGTTTTTTATAAGTCGAAAAGGAGAAACAGAATTGTAACAATTCCATTTCTCCTCATCTGTTATTTATTTAGTTCTGCTGATTTTGTGAGTGTTCGGAATGATCCGAATTTGCCTGTCCCACTGCAGATGTCACAGCTTCCAAAATCTTATCCAACATGCCTTCTCCCGTATGCACGTTACATACCTCTGTCGGCATCTTGTCCTCACCGGAAGCGCCTTTTACAAAGGCTTTTGTCTCTTTGCTGCTATCCGGGCAATAATCACCGGCCAGCAGTCCGGAATCTTTGCAGATCACTGCCGTCTGGTGCAGATCACATTTTTCGGAAGGTTCTGTCCCTTCTTCAAAATATTCCGTAGTCACTTTCGGACAAACCCCTTTGATAGCAAGTTTTCCGGAAGTCTGACACACGCTGCTCTCCACCACATCATCCGGCTGCTCAAATTCTTTATATTCCAGTCCCTCATGCAGGCTCTTCATAATGTTACGCCAGAGAATCTTCGGAGAACGATTGGATTCCAGTTCGGAATTATCGTCATAGCCGCACCATACCACACCGGTATAATAAGGCGTATATCCTGCAAACCAGGCATCCCGTGCCGCCTCTGTGGTTCCGGCTGTACCGGTTTTTCCGGCAATCGGCATCGTCTCAAAATCCGCAAGTTTTCCGCTTCCTTTTTTCACAACATCTTCCATAGCGGAAGTCAGAAGAAATGCGGTGCTGTCCTTGATCACATGGTGTTTCTTCGGTTTTTTCTCCAGAAGCAAATTACCGTCCTGATCCAGAATCTTCGTATATAATACAGGCTCTTTGTAAACACCCTGATTTGGCATAACTTCAAAAGCAGCTGTCAGTTCAAGGTTGCTGACACTGCCGACACCAAGTGGCAGGGATTCTACTGCGTCATCCTTTGTCAGTGTGGAAATGCCAAATTTTTTCGCCATTTCATAACCGGTCTGCGGCGTAATATCTTCCACCGTCTTGATGGCAACCACGTTAACAGAATCCTGAATTGCTTCCCGGATACTTGTGTAACCACGGTATTTTCCGTCTGCATTGTGAATCGTCTGACCGGATTTGTAAGTGATCGGCTCATCCAGCACGGTCGTCGCCAGCGTATATTTTCCACTTTCAAGTGCAGGTGCATACGCAGTCAGTATTTTAAATGTGGAACCCGGCTGACGAGTTGTTCCCGATGCACGGTTCAGTGTCTTGCTGGCTGTCTTTTCTCCACGGCCGCCAACCAGCGCTTTCACCTGACCGGTACTCTGGTCAATGATCGTCACGGAAGCCTGTGGCTGTACCGTAAATATCACATTTTCACCTAGCACAATGCCGCCGTCCTGCAATAATGCTTCCCGATATTCATCAATGGCATCCTGCGCATCCGACTCAGAAGAATAATTCAGGTTATAATTTCCGTATTGCTTCTTATAATAAGCTAATAAGCTCTGCTCACTGAAATGTTCCACAGCTCCATCCGTCTGCTGAATCGACAACGCATAGGAAAATGACACTTTATTGCGAATATCATAATTGCTGTCATTATTCACCTGTGTATCACAGACAGCCTGTATTTTCGGATTCTGTGTGGAGTAAATCGTAAGACCACCACTATAAAGTGCTTTATATGCCTGCGCTTCAGAATATCCAAGTTCTTCCTGCAGATCCTCAATGATCTCATCTGTCAGAGAATCCACAAAATATGAGGTGATATTCATATCGCTGTTTTCCCACTTTGTATTGTTTTCCTGAATTCTGTCATACACATTATCCGCCAGTGCAGCTTCATACTGCGCATCATCAATATACCCCTGATCTTTCATGTTTTTCAACACTTTTTCCCGGCGCACAGCATTGTTATCCGGATGCGAAATCGGATTGTATTTGGACGGATTCTGGGTAATTCCAGCGATCACAGCACACTCCGACAGGTTCAGTTCCGATACATCCTTGCCAAAATAGCGGCGGGACGCAGCCTGAACGCCCAGTGTATTCTGCCCAAGGTTGATGGTATTCAGGTAATTTTCCATGATCCAGTCCTTGGACACTTTTTTCTCCAGTTCCATGGCCAGATACTGTTCCTGCAATTTACGTTTTACACGCTGGCTGGAATCTTCGCTCGTCCAGCCTTCAAATACATTATTTTTCAACAGCTGCTGCGTAATCGTACTGGCACCTTCCGAAAAATGTCCCGTTGTCAGTCCTTTCGCAACTGCACGGGCGATTCCCCGCAAGTCAATTCCGTTATGTTCATAAAAACGTTCATCCTCAATAGCCACAAATGCATGCTGCAGATCCACCGGGATCTCATTCAGCGTCACATAGACACGGTTAGAACCGGTTCCCACCAGCTGTGCCGTCACATTTCCATCTGCGTCCAGCACGGTAGACATATAGCCCGACGGTGTCGCGTCAATCTCATTAATATCCGGTGCTTCCGCAATCATCTGCTCCACATAACGATAGCCACGGTAACCGCCATAGCCAAGTCCAAGCACAAAAATAAGCAATATGATCAGCAGCGTCAGTGATTTAACCTTCCGGCGCATCACAGCACCACGGGATGTCAGATTCCAGCGTTTCCGTGCAGCCTGCTTCCTTCCATAGTTCATATATTTCCTCCAATCTTATATTGCCTATCTTACCATTAATGCGATATACTGTCTATATTCAGAGCCATGCAGATTTACAAAAAAAGTGTAAATCATGCTTGCATGAATGCGCACTTTTTGCAGTAAATCTATTTGGCGAGAAGCCACATCGAGATGAAGCATGGCGGAATCGAGATGGCTCTGAATATAGACATATCTAGTCAGAGCCATGCAGATTTGTGAAAAAGAAAGGAACACCATGAGTTATAAAGTATTATATCAGGCCGGTCAGGGTGAAATCGAAGAAAAAAAATCCCGTTTCATCGCCCACACGCTTCCTGTCAGTTCGGAAGAGGAAGCCGTTACCTTCTTAAATAAGATAAAAAAAGAATATTGGGATGCACGCCACAATTGCCATGCCTATACCATAGGAAAAAAAAACGAATGTACCCGCTGCAGCGATGACGGGGAACCTTCCGGCACTGCCGGCCGTCCGATCCTGGATGTACTGCTCCGGGAAGAAATCCACAACTGTATCGTTGTCGTGACCCGGTATTTTGGCGGCACACTGCTTGGCACCGGCGGCCTGGTGCGGGCTTACCAGGCCGCGACGCAGGCAGGACTGGCAGCAAGTACCATCATCGAAAAGCAGTTCGGGCATAAATTACATGTAACTACAGATTATAATGGCATCGGAAAACTCCAATATCTGGTTGCGCAGAACCAGATTTTCACTCTGAATACGCAATATGCCGACAATGTCACACTGGATTTGATGATTCCAGAAGAAAAATTCACGAATTTTTGTGCTGAAATTACAGAAGTAACCAGTGGACGTGCCATCATGGATTCAGAAGATTTGGAGGAATTTGGCGTCGTTGATGGTGAAATCATTTTTTAGTATTTCATTTTCGCACACTTCCGTTTTGTTGCCAAAGTGTCAGATTATTATTGAAAATAAGCCAAAAATTCAAACGCAGTTTTTTCAAAAAAGGGGTTGCAATCCTTGGTAACTTGCCCTATAATAACACTTGTCGACAGGACATGAGGAAAACAACTCAAAAACCTCAACGACAAGTAATGGCCCATCGCCAAATGGTAAGGCAACGGACTCTGACTCCGTCATTTCAAGGTTCGAATCCTTGTGGGCCAGCTGTTAAAAAGCACCATGCAAATGGTGCTTTTTTGTTAACTAAAAGTGGATGATTGATGTGTTCTTGCTTCATCCGGTTTACATCTGCATTTTCAAGGAGGACGTTTTTCATGTATCAATTTAAGAGCCGCGTCAGGTTCAGTGAAGTGGATAGTCATCTTAACATGACGCTGCCATCTATCATCAATTATTTTCAGGACTGCAGCACGTTCCATTCAGATTCCATCGGACAGAGTATTGAGATTATGACAGCGCAGGGATATGCCTGGATTCTTTCTTCCTGGCAGATTATTATCAACCGCTATCCACGATTTGGCGAAGAAATCACAATCAGCACATGGGCACATGGCTGGAAAGCCTTTTTCGGATATCGTAATTTCAAAATGGAGGATGCCAACGGAAATATCCTGGCTTATTCTAATACGAACTGGATCTACATGAATATCAAAACCGGGCATCCGGAACGCATCCCAAAAGAAATCAGTGATCTGTACTCCTGTGAACCTGCGCTTCCAATGAAAGAAGCATCCAGAAAAATCAGTCCTGTCACAGAGGGAATCAGCCTTTCCCCCATCCAGGTCCGCAAATACGATATTGATTCCAATAATCATGTCAACAATGAACGCTACGTTCCCATGGCTATGGAATGCCTGCCGGATAATTTTACCGTACGCCAGCTTCGAGTGGAATATCGCAATTCTGCGGTATACGGTGATACGATCTACCCATTATATCATCAAGAAGGCGATACGTTGAAAGTATCCCTTAATGATGCGGAATGCAAACCTTATGCTATTGTAGAGTTCCAGAGCACAATTTAATTTTACACAATCAGAAAGGACGGAAACACAACATGAAATTAGGAGAAAAACAGACCCTTACCGTAGTAAAACAGGTAGACTTCGGTGTTTACCTTGCAGAACAGCAGAATGATGAAACCCGCGTACTGCTCCCGGCAAAGCAAGTTCCAGAAGGAACAAAGCTGCACGATAAACTGGAAGTCTTCTTATATAAAGATTCCAAGGATCGTCTGATTGCCACTACGAATGAACCAAAGCTGACGCTGGGCGGTTTTGCTGTTCTAAAAGTTGTTCAGATAACACAGATCGGTGCATTTCTTGACTGGGGACTGGAGAAAGATCTTCTGCTTCCCTTCAAAGAGCAGCTTCGCAAGGTCAGAGAAGGCGACGAAGTACTTGTTACTCTTTATATTGACAAAAGTAATCGTCTCTGTGCTACCATGGAAGGCATTTATCATCTGCTTTCCACAGATTCTCCATACAAAAAAGGAGACACGGTAACCGGACGCGTATACGAATTCAGTGAAAATTTTGGTACCTTTGTAGCCGTAGATGACAAATATTCTGCCCGCATTCCGGGATTCGAAAACACTACTGCATTAAAGATCGGTGATATCATTGAAGCAACCGTCACAAACCGCAAACCAGACGGAAAATTGGATCTGACCATTCGTGCCAAAGCTTATGTTCAGATGAACAAAGATGCCGAAGACGTATTAAGAATCATTGATGAATACGGCGGTGTCCTTCCTTTTAACGATAAAGCGTCACCGGAAATCATCAAGCGTGAAGCTCACATGAGCAAAAACGCTTTCAAGCGTGCCGTTGGTCACCTTTACAAAGAACGTCTGATTGAATTTACAGATAAGGGGATCCGACGGGTATAATGAATCAATCAAATAGCAGACCTGCAGAAAAATACAGTCTGGATCTGTGTAAATTTATCATGGCATTCGCAGTCATTGCAATTCACACAGATCCACTGGCTGACTGCAGCAATACTGCCATGTCCAGAATCGGATACCTGTTTCTGTCCATGGCAGTTCCATTTTTCTTCCTTACCTCCGGATATTTGCTGGCAAAAAAAATGCAGTACCCCTTTTCCGGGCTGGAAAACCTTTCAAAAATCAGACGTTATATGACAAAGATCTTAAAAATGTACCTGATTTGGACACTTTTGTATCTTCCAATGGCACTCTGGCATCTTGTTGCTACAGGAAAAACATTGCATCGTGCCATTCTGCTCTACATTCAGGGATTTTTCTTTGTCGGTCAACAATATAATTCCTGGCCTTTATGGTATCTTCTGTCAACCTTTTATACACTTGGAGTTTTGTACCTGCTGTTAAAACGCAAAGCTCCACCTACAGCATTGTTGCTGGTAAGTGGAATTTCCGCGGTCATCAGTTTTACCATTGACGCACTGATTGCCTCCCCAGATCACTTTCTGACAACTATGCAGGCACTTTTACCAGTCATACACCATACCGTACAACACGGTCGAATTTTTACCGGCGGTATTTATCTTCCTCTGGGTATGTTGCTCGCCTACCGAAAAATTCCTGCTCTCCTGAACAGGATCCTGCTTCCCGCCGGATGCATTGCCAGCTTTCTGATCCATGTATCCGTTATCGATTCCTGTCTTCTGATTATTATTTCCGTCAGCTTTTTCGGTATTGTGGAAAATTTTTCATTAAAAGAGCACCGCATTTATCATTTCATGCGTCAGTCCAGTATGATTCTATACCTGCTCCATATGTACATCTGGAGCATTTATTATAAACTTCAGTACAAACATAAGGATCATGGCATTGATGATTTTCTGTTCACTGCTATACTTACTTTTGTTCTGTCTGCACTTTTTATCCTGTTAAAAAGCAGACGTTTAAAATTAAAATCAGAACCGTTTAAAAAAGTTTCTCCCAACTGAAAAAGAACCGGAATTTAACTTCCGGTTCTTTTTCGATTGATGTATATACTAACTAAGGGGATTAGATAATACCGTTTCTTAAACCTCAAAGATGAGATCGCCGTAAGATGGCATCGGCCATACTTTCTTATCAACGATAATCTCAAGTTTATCGATCGGAGCACGAAGCTCTGCCATAGCAGTTGTAACTTCATCACGATAGTATGCTGCACGCTCTACACCATCGCCCATGGTCAGACCTTTATCTGTTACTTCTTCCAGTTTTGCCAGAGCAACTTTTGTATCAGACAATAATGCAGATGCCTCCTGTAATAACTCTGTCTGAACACTGATATCACAATCGCATGCAGCTTTTACTGCATTGATGGATTCTGCCAGAGAAGTAATGTATTTGATAACGGACGGAATCAATGTCTTACTTGTAATATTGATCATTGCTCTTGCTTCAATGTTAATCTCTTTTGCATAGATTTCATACTGAATCTCTTCACGGGACTCTAACTCAGCTTTTGTAAATACGCCGAATTTCTCAAACATACCTACAGCTTTATCTGTAGTCAGTGCCGGGATTGCATCTACCATGGATCTGATATTTGGTAATCCTCTGCGCTCTGCTTCCTCTACCCATGCATCAGAATATCCATCACCATTGAAGATGATTCTCTGATGATCTATCAGATATTTCTTGATCAGGTCATGTGCTTTTTCATTTACATCTTCTGCTTTTTCCAGTTCATCGCAAGCTTCCTCAAAAGCTTCTGCAACGATGGTATTTAATACAACATTTGGTGCAGAAATGGAATCCTGAGAACCAACCATACGGAACTCGAATTTGTTTCCTGTAAATGCAAACGGTGATGTTCTATTTCGGTCTGTTGCATCTTTTGCAAGATCTGGCAGAGAATCTACACCTGTCTGTAATACGCCACCTTTTAAGGAATGTGTTGCAGAACCTGTGCTGATCAGCTGTGTGATCACATCGTCAAGCTGCTCGCCAAGGAATACAGAAATGATTGCTGGCGGAGCCTCGTTTGCTCCAAGTCTGTGATCATTTCCTACGTCAGCTGCGGACCAGCGAAGAAGATCTGCATGATCATCTACTGCTTTCAGGATGCAGGCAAGTACCAGAAGGAACTGAATGTTCTCATGTGGTGTTTTGCCTGGCTCTAACAGATTGATACCATCATCCGTTGTGATGGACCAGTTGTTATGTTTACCGGAACCATTGACACCATCAAATGGTTTCTCATGAAGCAGGCACTGAAGTCCATGCTCGTTTGCTTTCTTTTTCAGCACTTCCATAACCAGATGGTTGTGATCCAGAGCAAGATTACATGTCTCATAAATCGGAGCCAGCTCATGCTGTGCCGGAGCAACCTCGTTATGTTGTGTCTTAGCCGGAACACCCAGTTTCCACAGCTCTTCATTTACATCTTTCATAAATGCAGCGATACGTGGACGAATGCTTCCGAAATAATGGTCATCCATTTCCTGTCCTTTCGCCGGCATGGAACCAAATAAGGTACGACCGGTATAGATCAGGTCTTTTCTTCTTAAATATTTTTCTTTATCTACCAGGAAATACTCCTGCTCGGATCCAACAGATGGAGTAACTTTTTTAGAAGTTGTATTTCCGAATAATCTCAGTAAACGTAATGCCTGTGTGTTGATGGCCTGCATGGAACGAAGCAGTGGTGTCTTCTGATCCAGTGCCTCACCTTTGTAAGAGCAGAACGCTGTCGGAATGCAAAGCGTAGCACCTGCTGCATCATGTCTTACAAATGCATAAGAAGTACAATCCCAAGCTGTATATCCTCTTGCTTCGCAGGTTGCGCGAAGTCCGCCTGATGGGAAAGAAGATGCATCCGGCTCACCTTTGATCAGCTCTTTACCGGAAAAGCTCATCAGTACTTTACCCTGCTCATTTGGAGCAGTGATAAATGAATCATGTTTCTCTGCTGTCACACCTGTCAGCGGCTGGAACCAATGGGTATAATGTGTTGCACCCTGCTCAATTGCCCATTCCTTCATTTCATGTGCAATGATGTCTGCAGTTGCAAGATCCAGATCTGTTCCCTCTTTGATGGTCTCCTGCAATTTCTGATACACTTTCTTTGGAAGTCTTTCCTTCATCACAGTGTCATTGAATACATTTTCGCCAAAAATATCAGCGACTTTGAAATATCCACTCATCTTCTTGATTCCTCTCTTTTCTCATATTTTTACAGTCCCCTGAGTATATACTGATTTGCCCGTTTTCATTTCATTATGTATCCGGAGCAATTCTGCTATAAGCAGCGGATATTCTCAATCCGTTTCCGTTGCCTGTTCTGACCTAATAGCTACCATTCTGCTTATTTGGTTAAATGATCAATTTTATCTTTTTATAGCAGAAAAGGGTATTCCACCATTTGTTGGAACACCCTTGTTCAGCACGTATTCATGTCTTGCAACTACCATAGTACAAATTATTGAAAATTGCAAGAGGCCGAAAACATTTTTGTCCATTTCAACAATTATGAGTTGTAAAATGCTAATTTTTCGTAACTTTTTACAAATTCTCAGGCTTTGTCGATAGAACCAAAAATTTCCATTTTCTCTTTTACTTTAGCTTTGATAGCCTCAAAGCCTGGAGCAAGTACTTTTCTAGGATCAAATCCTTTTCCTACTAGGTCTTTGCCCTCTTCGATATATTTTCTTGTAGCTTCAGCAAATACAAGCTGGCACTCTGTATTTACGTTAATCTTTGCAACACCAAGAGAGATTGCTTTCTTGATCATGTCATCCGGAATACCTGTACCACCATGAAGTACTAACGGCATATCGCCAGTCTTCTGCTGGATTGCATCCAGAGTCTCAAAGCTTAATCCAGCCCAGTTTTCCGGATATTTTCCGTGAATGTTACCAATACCTGCTGCAAGCATTGTTACGCCAAGATCAGCGATTGCTTTACACTCGTCCGGATCTGCACACTCGCCCATTCCGATCACACCGTCTTCCTCGCCACCAATGGAACCAACTTCTGCCTCAAGAGATAATCCTTTCTCTTTGCAAACAGCAACAAGCTCTTTTGTCTTGGCAACGTTCTCCTCGATCGGATAGTGAGAACCGTCAAACATTACAGATGAGAAACCGGCGTCGATACATTTGTAGCAAGCTTCATAGCTGCCGTGATCCAGATGTAATGCAACCGGAACTGTGATATTTAACTCCTCCAGCATTCCGTTTACCATACCAACAATAGTCTTGTAGCCTGCCATATATTTGCCGGCACCTTCAGATACACCAAGAATAACCGGAGAGTTATTCTCCTGAGCAGTTAACAGAATTGCTTTTGTCCACTCAAGGTTGTTGATGTTGAACTGACCAACTGCATAATGACCTGCTTTTGCTTTTTCAAGCATTTCTTTTGCTGAAACTAACATAATGAGATCCTCCATTTGTTTAAAAAAATATTGTTAATATAATAACATTATAACCGTATCTCTCAAAAAAAGAAAGTACTATTTTTCAACCATAAAACTTATCCGGCGACAGCGGTTAAAAATTTCCACTTCTTTGTGTTCTCCGCCGTACTCGCCATCCAGAGTCCACGGCACATAATCATCGCACCGAAGCTTAATGTGATCTGTCTTGTACGTATAGATATAAGACGTCTCGATATCCTTTGGCATCACAAGATTTGCCAGAATCTCGTTTAACTGAATCGGGTTCTGCGGCATTTTTATTAATGTCACCTCAAACTCACCGTCATCCAGTTTTACGTTATTTCCAGTCATATTTTTCATGCCGCCAACGGAAACGGAATTTGTGATCATACCGTAAATAAATTCATCCCGGATCGTCTCGCCATTTACTTCCACTTCCAGATAATAGGATGGGATGTCGTACAGCCGCTTTGCACTTTCCAGAATATAAGCCACATGACCGAAGATATTTTTCAACTTCTGATTTGTCATATAAGAAACATCTGTAAACAGACCAAAGGCTGCAATATATACGAAATAATCTTCATTAAATTCCCCTACATCACACGGAAACAGCTGTCCATTGACTGCCACATCTGCCGCCTGAAGCATGTTTTTTGGGATTTTCAGAGACTGCGCAAAATCATTAGTGCTTCCTGCCGGAATATATCCGATGGGCACGATACTGTCACACTGCATCATTCCGGTGACAACTTCGTCCAGAGTTCCATCACCGCCACTGCACACGATCATATCATATTCTTCCGCGCATTCTTCCACTTTACGCACAGCATCTGCTTTTTCCTGGGTCGGATGAATCGTTACCTCATACCCACTTTTTACAAATGTGTCCACGATGGACACCAGTTGATTTCGAATCTGTCCCTTCCCGGATCTCGGATTAAATATAAATAATAATTTTTTCTTATCCATTTTTATTCTCCTCTTCGGTCCTCAATCCTTCTGCAATTATTTTTAATTTTCTGAGTCTGTGATTCACCCCGGATTTTCCCACCGGCGGATCCAGATATGCCCCAAGTTCCTGTAATGATACGTCCGGATGATCCAGCCGCACCTGCGCCATCTCCCGGATGGCAGACGGAAGCTGCTCCAATCCAAGATGTTCTTCTATATAATGAATGTCCTCCACCTGTCTGGCCGCGGTCTTCACCATCTTGTTGATATTGGCAGAATCACAATTTGACTGCCGGTTGGCACTGTTTCGCATGTCTTTGATAATGCGGATATTTTCCAGCTCCATCAGCGATTTGTGTGCCTCCATCACATTCAGGATCTGAATGATCTCCTCACTGTCTTTCAGATAAACCACAGGCTTTTGCTTCCGCATGATCAGCTTCGCCTTGATTTCAAAAAAACGCATCTGTTCTTTCAGGAACTCCGCCGTTGCCCTATCATCACAGACAATTTCAAAATGATAAGATTTTCCCGGATCACTCATGGATCCTCCACTCAAAAATGCCCCGCGGATATAAGCCCGTCTGCTCTCAACAGACTGCAGCAGATTTCCCGGATTCACCTGTGCACTCCAGACGCAAATATCCATCAATGCCCGCTGAAGTTTTTTCCGCTCCGGTTTTTCCTCGGAATAAAGCATGTCCTCCGGCCGCTCTGACAGCAATATAAAATATTGGTTATTTCGGCCGGCTCCGTGCCGTCGTATTTCAAGCTGCACCTGAATATCAAAAGCGCGTTTGATCAGTTTGACATATGTCTTTGCCAGCACGACATTTTCTGTTTCCAAAAAAACTGCCAGACTGTCCTCCTCTCGAAGGATTCTGCCACAAAACCGGATGATAGCCATCAGTTCCGCCCGGACACTTTCTTCCCTGTCCGGAATCAGCCGCCCGATCTCCTCTTTCATTTCCCCTGAAAAAGACATGGTTCTTATACTCCCTTAAATCACTTTCCTCGCTTTGCGTCTTTCTCGATATCACGATGTTCCACACGCAAACCATATTTCTGATTTTTCTGTAATCTCTGATAGATCGCATTGGCCAATGTCACAGAACGATGCTTTCCACCGGTACAACCAATGGCAATAACCAGCTGATTTTTTCCTTCTTTGATATAATTCGGAATCAGAAACCGGATCATATCCTCCAGTTTATCCAGAAACATGCCTGCTTCCGGACTGTTCATGACATACTGTTGAACCTCCGGATCATTTCCGGTCTTTGGCCGCAATTCTTCCAGATAATACGGATTCGGCAGAAAACGCACGTCAAATACCAAATCTGCATCTGACGGAATACCGTACTTGAATCCGAAAGAAAGTACCGTCACATAAATATTGTCATACTCCCGCTTTTCCAGGAAAATATTTCCAAGTGCGGCATGCAGCTCCCTGGTCAGCAGCTGACTCGTATCAATGATATAATCAGCCATTTCTTTCAGAAAACCAATCTGTCTGCGCTCCAGCTCAATGCCTTTTTCCACCCGGTCATTTCCTGCCAGCGGATGCGCCCTTCGGGTTTCTTTGTATCGTTTTACAAGTACCTGATCTGAGGCATCCATAAAAAGAATCCGGATCACGTTTCCGTTATTTCGCAGGTCTGCAATAATCTGTTTCAGCTGTTTCAAAGAACTTCCGTTTCGGATATCCAGGCCAAACGCGATCCTCTGATACTGTGTCTCACCGGAATCAGCAAACTCCGTAAATTTTCCCAACAGCGGAATTGGAAAATTATCCACGCAAAAATATCCGATATCTTCCATAATCTTCAGCGCAGTTGATTTCCCGGCTCCTGACATTCCTGTTACGATCACATATTCCATACCGTTGCCCACCTTTTTTGTACATTTACCCTCACTATAAAAAATATCTGTATCCTTTTCCCCGTATGCTTAAAATTCTCCGATTTTTTTCACTTCCGGTTCAAGTCGGACACCAAATTTCTTAAACACGATGCCGGATACCTGATCCATCAAATTGCAGATATCCGCAGACGTAGCATGATCACGGTTGATCACAAATCCACAGTGCTTTTCTGATACCTGGGCACCGCCCACCTGAAATCCGCGAAGTCCCGCATCCTGGATCAGTTTTCCTGCAAAATATCCTTCCGGACGTTTAAAGGTACTTCCTGCACTCGGGTACTCCAGCGGCTGTTTGCTGACACGTTTTTCTTTCAGATCATCCATGATGGCCTGGATTTCTTCCGGTTTGCCCGGCTGCAGTTCCAGAACCGCCTGAATGACCAGATAGCCTCGTTCTGGCACAATGCTGTGACGGTAGGACAGATCCAGTTCTTCCACAGAAAGCGTCTGTAACTCGCCTTCCGGTGTCAGAACCGTCACTTCTTTTAAGATATTTTTCATCTCACCGCCGTAGGCGCCTGCGTTCATCACCACCGCGCCTCCAAGGCTGCCTGGTATTCCGGATGCAAACTCCATCCCGGTCAGCGCCGCCTGCGCCGCTTTGGAAGCAATGCTGGAAAGCATTGCCCCTGCGCCTGCTGTGATCGACGTTCCGTCGATTTCAATCTCAGCAATCTGTCTGCCAATTTCCAGGACGACGCCGCGGATACCGCCATCGCCCACCAGCAGATTGCTTCCATTTCCGATCACCGTCCATGGCTGTCCTGCCTTACGGCAGACATCCAGGATACGGCTGATCTGTTCCGCCTTCGGCGTCACCAGCACGTCCGCCGGTCCACCGGTCCGAAATGTCGTATGTCTGCTCATCGGCTCCTGCACAAACACAGATTCCGCTCCGCAGATATCACACAAAGTTTCATATATTTCCTGATTCATGCCTTGCTCCACTCTATTATGCATCCTTTAAAAATGCTTTGTAACCGCATTTTGCTTCATACAGGTCTGCTTTGCTGATGATCTCCCATGGTGCATGCATGTTCAGCACTGCCACACCACTGTCGATAACCTGCATATTGTAGTTTCCAAGGATATAAGCGATCGTTCCGCCGCCGCCCTGATCTACTTTACCAAGTTCCGCTGTCTGGAAGTATACCTGATTGTCATCCATGATCTTGCGGATCTCAGCTACATACTCAGCGCCTGCATCGTTGGAACCGGATTTTCCTCTGGATCCTGTGTATTTGTTGAATACCAGACCTCTTCCAAAATATGCAGCATTTTTCTTTTCCATGACACTCGGATAGTTCGGATCAAACGCAGCACTTACATCGGAAGAAAGTACTTTGGAATTCTGCAGCGCACGGCGCAGTTTTAATTCATTGTAATCTCCACATGCGTTCATAACTTCTGCAGTCATATTTTCAAAGAAACGGGACTGCATTCCGGTTGCGCCGACGCTTCCGATTTCTTCTTTGTCTACCAGAAGGCATACACTTGTGCGCTCCGGTTTATCCATCTCAAGGGTTGCGGAGAATGACGGGTATGCGCATACACGGTCATCATGTCCATACCCCATGATCATGCTACGGTCAAAGCCGTAATCTCTGGCCGGTCCTGCCGGAACAATCTCGATTTCAGCAGACAGAAAGTCTTCTTCCTCCACACCATAAGTCTCTTTTAAGATATTCAGTACATTCGCCTGAACCAGCTCTTTTGTTTTCTTTTCTTCCTCTGTTTTGGCCTCTAATGGCATACTTCCCACAAGGATATCCAGTGCCTCGCCCTCTATCACTTTTGCAGCTTTTTTCTCCAGCTGGTCTGCGGAAAGGTGGATCAGCAGATCACTGACACCAAATACCGGATCTTCCGGTTTCTCACCGATGCTGATGGTTACAACAGAACCGTCTTTTTTCGCGATGACACCGTGCATAGCAAGCGGAAGTGTTACCCACTGATATTTCTTTACGCCGCCATAGTAATGGGTGTCAAGTAATGCCATATCAGTATCCTCGTACAGCGGATTCTGTTTTAAGTCCAGACGCGGGGAATCGATATGTGCGCCAAGGATATTCATGCCCTCTTCCAGCGGTTTCTGGCCAATGATGTACATGGCAAAACTTTTTCCTTTGTTATCTGCAAACACACGGTCTCCGGCTTTCAATGTGATGCCTTTTGCGATCACTTCTTCCATATCCTGGAAACCCGCTGCAGCTGCGCGTTTCTTTAATTCAGACACGCACTCTCGCTCTGTCTTGCAGTCAGAAATAAACTGACGATATTCTTCACCGTAAGCAAACACTGCTGCTTTCTCATTCTCTGTATATTTTTTCCATGCGTTTTTTCGCTCCATATTGTTACACTCCTTTTATTAAATTTCCGTAGAATTTCCGTTTTTCAGATTATTTTCTACTCTTCGATATAATTCTTTTGCTGCGTTATATCCCATCTTCTTCTGTCTGTGGTTTGCAGCGGCAGCCTCACAGATCACAGCCAGATTTCGGCCCGGACGGATTGGAATAGAATGGCACACGATATTGTTGCCAAGGATTTCTGCATATTCCTCTTCCAGCCCCAGACGGTCATATTCTTTGTCTTTCTTCCAGTCTTCCAGTTTGATGACCAGATCGATGGTCTGCGATTCCTTGACACATTCTACACCGAACAGAGTCTTTACATCAATGATTCCGATACCTCGCAGTTCGATAAAATACCGCGTAATATCCGGCGATGTACCAACCAATGTATTGTTGTTGATCTTGCGGATTTCCACCACATCATCCGTAACGAGACGATGTCCACGGCGGATCAGTTCCAGGGCAGCCTCACTTTTTCCAATGCCGCTCTCGCCCATGATTAGAACACCTTCACCATAAATATCAACCAGTACACCATGAATGGAAATACACGGTGCCAATTTTGCTGTCAGATAATAAATTGCCTCTGCAACCACATTCGATGTTGCATCCATAGATCCGAGAATTGGAACCCCCCGTTCTCCTGCAATCCGCAGTACTTCCTCATCCGGCTCATATCCCCTGCACATGATCACGCATGGCACGTTAAAGCCAAGAAGTTTGCGGTAACGATCGGTCTTCACCTCATCTCCCAATGTCTCCAGATATGATTTTTCTACCATCCCGATGACCTGAATCCGTTCCTCTGCAAAATGTTCAAAATAACCGGCCAGTTCCAATGCCGGACGGTTGATCTCAGATGTCGTGATCATTCGTTTTGACATATCCACACATGGGGTGAAGCACTTAAATTTCATCTTTTCTGCTAACTGTTGTACACTGACTCCCTGCATTCTATTTTCTCCGTTTCTGTAGTTATTGTAGTAACTATTACATACTTTTTTCACTTTCTGTGAACAGATACAATAAGTATACCACTTTTTTACTGCTTATGGAAGAATTGGTATACGGACTGCGCGGCTTTTTCATTCATGCCATCCACTTCCCTCAACTGTTCCACCGACGCCCCTCGGATTTTCTCCAGCGACTGGAACTGCCGCATCAGTGCTTTTCTCCTCGTCTCACCGATATTCGGGATATCATCCAACACGGAATGCACCTGCTGTTTGCTGCGCAACGAGCGGTGATACTCGATGGCAAAACGATGTGCTTCATCCTGGATACGAGTAATCAGGCGAAATCCTTCTGAATGCCGGTCAATCGGGATTTCCTCATTATTAAAATACAGTCCGCGGGTTCTGTGGTGATCATCTTTTACCATTCCGCATACCGGAATCGCCAGTTTTAATTCATCCAGTACTTCCAGTGCAATATTTACCTGACCTTTTCCACCATCCATCAGGATCAGATCCGGAAACTTGGTAAAACTGCCATATTCCTGCGCCAGATTTTTTTCTTTGTTCTGCGCCCGTTCTTCCATTCCATGGGTAAACCGCCGGGTCAGCACTTCCCGCATGGATGCGTAATCATCCGGTCCTGTCACTGTTTTTAACTTAAATTTTCGATAATCGCTCCGGCACGGTTTTCCGCGTTCATACACAACCATAGATCCAACGGACTCAAAACCGTTGGTATTGGAAATATCGTAAGCTTCCATTCGTTTGACATAACCAAGATCCAGCAATTCTGCGATTTCCTTGACTGCTCCGATGGTCCGTCCTTCTTCCCGTCGGATCTTCTCCTTATCCTGGGTCAGCACCATAACCGCATTCTGTTCTGCAAGTTCCACGAGTTTTTCCCGCTGTCCTTTTTTCGGCACACGGATATATACTTTCTGACCACGCTTTGCAGACAACCATTCCGCCACTACTTCCGCGTCGTTAATCTCCATCGGAAGCATGATCTCCTTTGGCACAAAGGGCGTTCCCGCATAATACTGACTGATGAATGTAGACAATACTTCTTTCTTCGTATCCTCGGCTCCAATGGTCACATGAAAATGCTCTCTGCCAATGAGTCTTCCCTCCCGGACAAAAAAGACCTGCACCACCGCATCCCGGTCATCCATGGCCAGCGCCAGAATATCACGATCTTCTCCGTCAAAACTGGTGATTTTCTGCTTCTGTGCCACCTGACGTACACTGGTCAACAAATCCCGAAATTCCATGGCTTTCTCAAATTCCAGCGCCTCCGATGCCGCCTGCATCTTCTCCTCAAGGTCTTTGATCACTGGTGCAAAATTACCGTTCAGCAGTTCCATGGCTCCGCGGATCTGCAAGCGATAGTCTTCCTTTGAAGTATATCCCTGGCAGGGAGCCTGACACTGATGGATGTGATAATTCAGGCAGGGACGCTCTTTTCCGATATCTCTCGGAAGTGTCCGGTTGCAGGTACGGATCTGAAACAGTTTCTGTACCAGTTCAATGGTATCTTTCACCGCCCCGGCACTGGTGTACGGTCCGTAATACTTGGACTTGTCTTTTTTCATCTGTCTGGAAAACAGTACTCTCGGATAGGCTTCACCCAGCGTCACTTTGATATATGGATACGTTTTGTCATCCTTCAACATCGTATTGTATTTTGGTCGATGCTCCTTGATCAGGTTACACTCCAGGACCAGCGCTTCCAGCTCGGAATCCGTCAGGATATATTCGAAATGGTCAATATGTGTGACCATCTTTTCAATTTTTGGTCCCTTATTCCGGCTCGTCTGAAAATACTGCCGCACCCGGTTGCGCAGACTGATGGCTTTTCCGATATAAATGATGGCATCCCGGTCGTCATGCATGATGTAGACTCCTGGATGATCCGGCAGTTTTTTCAGTTCTTCTTGAATATCAAATAGTTTCTCTGTTCCCATAAGTAGTTTCAATCCTCTTGAAATCCCCAAACGGTCAGGGCAGAAAATTTCTTCTCCACTCTGACCGTTTCTGTCATATGATTACTATTTATCCCATAATCGAACATTCGATTGCTTTTATGTTTTACTCTTCAAAAGCCTCATCCGGTGCAACCGGCTCATTTTCGGAAAATATTGTCTCATTTTCTGCCGTGTCAGCATTCTGCGGCTCTTCCTGTGCAGATACCTCTTCTGCTTCCACATCGATCGGCTCTTTTCCTTCTGTCATCTCTTTGAAGATGTCCATAAATTCTTTACCTGTAATGGTCTCATGCTCATACAGATATCCTGCGATCCGCTCCAAAACTTCACGATGGCTTAACAGCATTTCTTTTGCTGTGTCGTATGCTTTCTGCAGCATCACTTTTACAACTTCATCTACTTTTGCAATAGTCTCGTCACCACAGTTTGTCACTGCACGGCCATCCAAGTATCTGTTTTCCACAGATTCTACGCCCATCAGGCCAAATTCCTCAGACATACCAAACTGTGTAACCATCGCGCGGGCAATTCTTGTTGCCATCTCGATATCGTTAGACGCGCCGGTTGTCACAGAATCACACATAATTTCTTCTGCGGCACGGCCACCCATATAAGTAACCAGACGTGCTTCCAGCTCGGCTTTTGTCTCCAGATATTTCTCTTCCTCCGGCATCTGCAGCGTGTATCCCAGCGATCCCATAGTCCTCGGTACAATTGTAATCTTCTGTACCGGCTCTGCATCTTTCTGTAATGCAGTAACCAGTGCATGACCAACTTCATGGTATGCAACCAGTCGTTTCTCTTTCGGTCCCATAATACGGTCTTTTTTCTCTTTACCTGCAATAACAACTTCTACAGACTCGAATAAATCTGCCTGCGTCACATACTGTCTGCCATTCTTAACTGCATTGATGGCTGCCTCATTGATCATATTTGCAAGATCGGAACCTACGCAGCCGGCAGTAGCCAATGCAATTGCTTCCAGATCTACGGAATCATCCATTTTTACGTCCTTGGAGTGTACACGAAGTGTCTCTACACGACCTTTCAGATCCGGTTTATCTACGATGATACGACGGTCAAAACGTCCTGGTCTTAAAAGTGCCTTATCCAGTACTTCCGGACGGTTGGTAGCCGCCAGGATCAGCAGACCTTTGGAAGTATCAAAACCATCCATCTCTGCCAGTAACTGGTTCAATGTCTGCTCACGTTCATCGTTTCCGCCGCCGTAATGGCTGTCACGGCTTTTACCGATAGCATCGATCTCATCGATAAAAATAATACACGGAGCCTGCTTCTGTGCTTCTTTGAACAGGTCACGGACACGGGATGCGCCGACTCCGACAAACATCTCTACGAAATCAGAACCTGCCAGTGAGAAAAACGGTACGCCCGCCTCACCTGCGACTGCTTTTGCCAGTAATGTCTTACCGGTACCAGGAGGTCCTACTAATAATGCTCCCTTCGGCAGTTTTGCACCAATAGCTGTATATTTCTGTGGATTATGCAGGAAATCGACTACCTCCTGCAGAGATTCCTTCGCCTCATCCTGTCCGGCTACATCCTTAAATGTAACGCCGGTGGATTTCTCCACATACATTTTTGCGTTGCTCTTTCCGACGCCCATGACGCCGCCTCCGCCGCCCATTTTTTTCATGGCAGCGCCAAGCAGGATCCACACGATTGCGATTGGAATCACAAAGCTTAAAATCTGATAGATCCATGCCGATGTGGTCTGGTTTTTACCGGTATAATCAACTCCGTATTCATCCAGCATTTCATACATACGGTCATCTTTCAGATTGACGGTATAATATGTCACCTGATAAAGGCTTTTCTTATCCTCCACTGGTTGGATCTGGATCTCACTATTTGTAATGACAACACTTTCTACCTGATGATTTTTTACCATATTCTGGAATTTGCTGTAGGTAATCTCCTGATTGGTGAGATTACCGATTCCATTGGTAATCATTGTGACAAGTAACAGAACTACAACTGTCGCGATCACAAACCAGAGCATATTCTGTCCGTTTCTGTGACCATTGTTGTTATTTCCGCCCCTGTTGTTTCCTCTGTTTTCGTCCATAATGCTGATCTCTCATTCCTGTGCATCGTTTCAGTCAACTCAAAATCGCTTTACCTTTCACGACTGTCCAGATACACAATCCTTTCTCTTGGTTTCCCCTATGTCAGATTTATCGTCTGCATTTGTGCAGTCTGTACTAAATCTGCATTGTTTTATTATATGGTTATTTTGTATAGAAATCAATAATCTAATCGTGAACTTTTCCTGATTTTTATAAAATCTTTATAAAAGAAACCCCGGATGCAGCAGTGTCATCCGGGGGAAACTCCTGTTTTTACGATTACAGGATTATTCTTTTCTATTCTTATTTGTGATGTTGGGGGGCAATAGATGCCTTACGAATTGTTCCGTACTTCGTACTCCCACAATTCTTATTTATTTTTGTATTCAATAGCAGCTTCCACAAAGCCTTTGAATATCGGATGTGGACGGTTCGGTCTGGATTTCAGCTCCGGATGTGCCTGAGTAGCTACAAACCACGGATGTGCCGGAATCTCGATCATCTCTACGATTCTTCCATCCGGTGAAAGACCGCTGAGCTTCATTCCGTGCTCTGTCAGGATTGCGCGGTAATCATTGTTAACCTCGTAACGATGACGATGACGCTCGTGGATTGTCTCTGTGCCGTATAACTCATATGCTTTGCTGTCTTTTGCAAGGACACAAGGATAAGAGCCAAGACGCAGGGTACCACCGATATCCTCCACGCCGTTCTGATCCGGCATCAATGCGATCACCGGTGCGCTTGTGTTCGGATCCAGCTCGATACTGTGTGCATCTTCCAGTCCGCAGATATGACGTGCATACTCAACGATGGAAAGCTGCATACCCAGGCAAAGGCCAAGGAACGGTACTTCATGCTCTCTTGCGTATTTGATAGCTGTGATCTTTCCGTCAATTCCACGGTCACCAAATCCACCCGGAACAAGGATTCCCTGTACACTGCCGAGAACTTCGTCTACGTTCTCCTCGTTCAGTTCCTCAGAATCTACCCATTTGATATTTACTGTGGCATGCTGGAAAATTCCACCATGTTTTAATGCCTCTACAACGGAAATATAGGCATCATGTAACTGGATATATTTTCCAACCAGTGCAATCTCCACCTCTTTATTCGGATTACGCAGTGCCTGTACCATATCGATCCAGTCTGTCAGATCCGGTTCCGGACAATCCAGTTTCAGGCATTCACATGCAACCTGTGCCAGATTTTCTTTCTCCATTGCAAGCGGAGCTTCATATAAATATTCTACATCCAGGTTCTGCAGTACGCATTTTTTCGGTACGTTACAGAATAATGCGATCTTGTCACGAATCTGACGATCCAGCTCATGCTCGGTACGGCATACGATGATGTCCGGCTGAATTCCCATTCCCTGTAACTCTTTTACGCTTGCCTGGGTCGGTTTTGTCTTTAATTCGCCGGAAGCAGACAAATACGGGATCAGTGTTACATGGATCAGGATTGCATTCTCATGTCCAACTTCATGCTGGAACTGGCGAATAGCCTCAAGGAACGGCTGGCTCTCGATATCACCAACGGTTCCACCAACCTCGATGATGGCGATCTGTGTCTCTTCTGTTGTAAAATCACGGAAGAAACGGCTCTTGATCTCATTTGTGATGTGTGGGATTACCTGTACAGTTCCTCCGCCATAATCACCACGGCGCTCTTTCTGCAATACGGACCAGTATACCTTTCCGGTTGTTACGTTTGAGCTCTTGCTCAGGTTTTCGTCGATAAAACGCTCGTAATGTCCCAGATCCAAGTCTGTTTCAGCACCATCCTCGGTAACGAAAACCTCACCGTGCTGAATTGGATTCATAGTTCCCGGATCAATGTTGATATATGGGTCAAATTTCTGCATGGTCACTTTGTATCCGCGTGCTTTTAACAGACGGCCAAGTGATGCGGCAGTGATTCCCTTTCCAAGTCCGGATACTACTCCGCCGGTAACAAATACGTATTTTACTGCCATTGTTTCTTCCTCCTGTGTTTATTTTATCTCCCCAAATGGGTTTTATTCTGCTTCATTCACTGTAATTTTGTTCAAAATCACTGTACTTTCCTGTAAAGTGTTTTATCCCAGGCTGAATTTGGACACAGTCTGAGATGAAATTACATACAGATTTTATTATACAACCTCTGACGACAGAAATCTACTTTTTTTTCATTGATCAATGACTTTTTTTCAGGCGAAGGCAATCATCATGATCAGTGGAACCGTAATCACGCTGAATAAGGTTGTCATAAATACAGAACGACCGGCGCCCGTTGTATTTGTTCCATACTGTTCCGTGATCATAGACTGTGCTGAGGAAACCGGAAGTGCTGCAGTCAGAATCAGCACATTTTCTAAGGTCTCATCCAGATGTACCGGCAGAATCCGTATCAGTCCCAGAATTAATAACGGAAAAATCAGCAACCTGGTTGCAGTCAGAATCAGCATCTTTTTATCCTGAAAAACAGCTTTCACCGGCAGCCTTGAAATGGATAATCCGACTACCAGCATGGAAAGACCACTTGTAATATTTGACAAATATGCCAAAAGCTGGCTCAGAATATCCGGGAGTTGAATCTGTAAAACACATACCAGAAGTCCAAGTACTACCGCTATATTAATATTATTCAACACCATTTTACGAAAGTTCAGCTTCTCTTTAATTGGGTATTTCCATGTCAGAAGCTTGATTCCAACAGAAAAAATCAGAAAATTTCCAACTACATTGCCAAGTGCCATCAGGAACATGCCCTTCCCGTCAAACACAGACAGTGCCAGAGGAATTCCCATAAATCCATTATTCGAAAACAGCATACAGTAAATCCATACCCCCTGATCCAGATCCTGTACTTTTGCTACACGCACAAGAATCAATCCAACTACCAGGGCACACAAATGTAACGCAATAATAGAAACAAAAGTCTGGACTCCGTATGCGACCAGCTGCGATCTGTCCTGCTCAATAATAGAGCAGAATACGGTCACCGGCATGGTCACTTTTAAAACCAGATTTGAAAAGTCAGGTATACTTTCTTTATGAATAATATTTCTTTTTCCCAGTATAAACCCCAGCACGATCAATGCAAACAGCAAAAACACACTGGTAGCAACAACGGACATAATGGTTCCTCTTTTCTTGTGTGATAGTTATATATTTTAGTTTTATGAGCCAGGGGATCAGAAAATAATACCGCTCGCTGAGACGCATGCTTGTATTATTTTCTGATCCCCTGGCTTATTTACTCGTCAAACTCCACAATAACATAATAGCCTTTTGGGGTTTCTTTTACTTCTACAACAGTTCCTTCGCGGGATTTCAGTCGTTCACGAAATTCGTAGTTCGCAGACATGGCGTAAGCCTTGCCCAGTGTATAATACCAGGAGTTTGGCAGTTTGCTCTCTGTCACAGGAAGGACATTGCCCACTTCCAGCAGTCCTGTCCGCTCCATTTTAAATTCCATTCTTCGCATAATTCCTAGTCTTCTTCCTTGTAATCCACGTCAATGATATCATCTTCCGGATTGTGATAACGTTTGTATGCTCTGCCGGCGCGGCCGTTCAGCCACAGTCCGCTGACGCCGTCATAGATCAGGATAATACCAACTGCCATCATACCGATCTTCAGTGCCAGCCAGGTATGGAGCATCAGGATCACACCAATGATAATGGTTGCGATTGCTACCAGAAGACCAAGCCACCAGCGCGGGCTGTTACCTTTTTTTACTTCCAGACAGAATACCAGATCTTTGAAACCGTGATATGCCAGCATGACACCGATCAGGATTGGGATCAGTGATACAAAAACCCCCGGTCTTGCCAGGATCCAGATGCCGATAACTACGCAGACAACCGCCGGAAGCATCCGTACAGAACGTCCCAGCATTTCCTGAATACGGATTCCCTGGATCAGCAGCACGATTCCTGCTACTAATAATACAAAACCTGCAATACGGCACAGGGTGACAAGGATCGTTCCCGGCCAGATACAGAACATCACACCAAATATGATACAGATAATGGATGTGACCATAGATTCTTTTTTGATTTTTTGAAATAATTCAGACATTTTATACTCCTTTCTTGCAGGCTATTCTGCCTGAATATCAGAAAGCTGCGCATTTGTCACATTGACCAGATCCTGTGGACTCATTTTCAGGGTAAGTCCAATTCGTCCTCCGCTGACATAGATTTCCTCAAAGTTTTTTGCACTCTCGTCAATCACTGTCGGGAACAGTTTTTTCATTCCCAATGGGGAGCAGCCGCCCCGCACGTACCCGGTGATTTTTGTAATATCTTTCACATGGATCATTTCCACAGATTTTTCACCAACGGAACGTGCTGCCTTTTTCAGGTCTACCTCACATGCGATTGGAATTACAAACACATAGTACTGCTTGCTTTTGCCCTGCATGACCAGTGTCTTATAGGATGCATCCACTGGTGCGCCGGTGATCTCGGCACAGTGCATGCCATCAATAAATTCGTCTACTTCGTAAGTCAGTGCCTCGTATGGAATTTTCTTTTTATCCAGCATACGCATGGCATTTGTTTTTGCTTCTTTTCCCAAATCAATTCCTTCTTTCAAATCCGATTTATAATTTTTCGTCCAACAATTCTTCGTCACCGATATCTACTTTTTTCATTTCTCTGCGGAATAAGATATCATACAGTACCGGAACTACAAACAGTGTCATCAACGTTGCATACAGCAGTCCGCCGATTACGACGATCGCCATACCGCGGCTCATTTCTGCTGCCGCATCGGTACTAAATACCATCGTACACATTGCCAGTACCGTTGTCAACATGGTCATCAAAATCGGACGCATACGGGTTCTTCCGGTCTCCACCAGTGCCTCCCGTTTTTCCATGCCTTCCATTCGCAGCTGGTTCGCATAGTCCACAAACACGATACCGTTATTTACAACGACACCTGCCAGCATCAAAAATCCCATCATGGCTGTCAGTGAGATTTCCTGTCTTCCGATAAAGAGTCCCAGCAGACCACCGGTAAAGGCCAGTGGAATCGTAAAAATGACAATAAACGGAGATAATAAACTCTGAAACTGTGCCACCATGATCAGATAAATAAAGGCAATCGCCAGACCGATCATCAGGAAAATATCGTTCATGGCATTCTTAACTTCGGTACTTTCACCCGCAATTTCAAGGCTGTAGCCATCTGGCAGCTCATACTTATCCAGTTTTTCCTGCAGAGTACGTGACAATAATGTGGTATTATAACCATCTTCTGTCTCCGCAGTCACGCTGATGTATGTTTTCTGATTATCTCTTTGAATAGAAGCAAGGCTCACGCCTTCGCTCATAGTTGCAAACTCACTAAGTTTGTGTGTTTCGGTCTCTGTGGTTCCGTCGGATTTCTGTTTGTCTACAGAAAATTCATAGTCCATCAGAGAATCCACATCTACAGCATCATTTTCATTGACGATTTCTACATCGTACTGTTTGCCGTCCATAGTCAGCGTGGTTGCTGATTTTTCCGTGGTCAGATTCCCGGCAAGTTCCTGATAAATCTGTGCCACCGTCAGGCCCTGAGCCATAGCTTTGTCTTTATCAATGGTGATCTGAATGGTCTTATCGCCGCTCTCCTGCCCATTGGTCACTTTTGTAAAGCCTTTTACATCAGACACAATGTCCATCACGTCATTGCTGATCTCCAGCAACTTGTCTGTATCACTTCCGTAAATATTTACGGTCAATCCGCTTGCCATATAGGAGGACATATCCATATTCGAAGTAGATACGCTGTAATCTTTAAATTTCAGATCTTTGCAGATTTTTTCCAACTGTTTTGCCACCGGACTGTTGTCCTTTGCGGTTTCCTCATCCAATAATACAAATACATTCAGGTTATGTGTACCGCCGCTGCCTGTCATCATGGAAGATGCACTCTGAGAAGCGCTGGAAGAACCAGAGATCATACCAACGTAAGTAACTCCGTCAATAGCAGTCATTTTTTCCATTGCCTGGTCTGCCAGCGCAAAAGTTTCTTCATCTGTCAGATTTTCGTCCGCCTCCATAGTTACGGACATCTGATCACCGCCCATGGCCGGGAACAGAATCATACCGGTATTTACTGCCTTGTATGCACAGCCTGCCAGAAGTCCAATCGCGATAATTAACGGTACAAATTTTCTGCGCAGGCAAAAACGCAGTGCTTTTTCATAAATATTCAGCACTTTATTTAACAGTTTCTGCGGTTTTGGTTCTGTATTCCGCAACATGGTGGAGCTCATCGCCGGAACAACGGTCAGTGCGATCAGCAGACTCGCAACCAGGCTGTATGCAATGGTTAATGCCAGATCCACGAACAGTTCACGCACAAGACCGTTGACAAAAATGATTGGCACGAATACACAGATTGTTGTCAATGTGGACGATGCAATGGCACCTGCCACCTGCTTTGCTCCCATAACCGCTGCCCGGGCCGACGGCACACCAAGTCCACGCAGACGGTAAATATTTTCGATTACAACGATGGAGTTATCCACCAGCATACCAATTCCCAACGCCAGTCCCGACAGTGATATCAGATTTAACGTTACGCCGCTGAAATACATCAGCACGATTGCCACCAGTACACTCAGCGGAATGCTGAATGCTACTACGATGGTCGGTTTGATGGAACGCAGGAAAATTGCAAGCACGATGATTGCAAGAATTGCGCCCACGATCAGGTTTGATAATACATTCTGCACGATCAGATCTATGTAATCCCCCTGATCCATCAGACTTGTAATATGAAGTCCGTCATAATCTTTCTCTAACTGACTGATCGCTGCACCACAGGTATCGGACACATCTGCGGTTCCAGCTGTACTTGATTTTGAAATAGACAGGACGATTCCGTCATGTCCGTTTACTTTTGCATAGGCATCTTTGGAATTGTCGATCCATGTGACATCTGCCACGTCAGATACATGCACATCTCCCAGTCCGTCAATATTGCAAAGTACGGAAGATTCCAGTTCTCCATCAGAAGCATATTCGTCACCGACTTTCAGCAGATACTGATCCTCTCCCTGATAAATATATCCCGCAGGCATTGCAAAATTCTGTGCAGACAGTAATTGTGATAAAGTATCCAGACTTAATAAGGAATCCAGGTTTGCATTTTTCAACGCAGTGTCTCTGCCCTGTTCATAAGAAGTCTGTGCATCATCTAATTTTTCCTGATTAGATTCCAATGCTGCTTCTCCGTCTGCGATCTGAGCTGCACCGGTGCTGAAACCAACTGCAGCGGAAATTTTACCGGATTCCAGTGCTTCGTAATTATCCGTCGCAGCCTTCACCTGCTCGTTGACCTGATCCACGATTGCCTGTGCTGCCTGTATCTCAACTTCTAAATTTGCTAATTCTGTGTCAATCTGCGGCAGACGGGTATTTACGATCTGATCCATCTGTTTCAGATTATCTGCTGTCAGTGATGCCGCTGCATCTGACTGACCGATTTGTTTCATAAAAGCAGTTAATGCTTCTAATTTCTCCGGATTTTTCAGTGCATCGGAAATATCCACCGGATAAGCAGAGGCATCCATGCCATAACCTGCCGCCATTTTCTGCATGGAAGCAAAACTTTCATTTACCTGCTGATACTGCGCCTCAATTCCGGCATCATTATATGCTTTTTTCTCCGTCTCCAGGGCCATTTTGGAAGCCTGCAGACCTGCAAGCTGCGCATTGTATGCAGACTGTGTCGCTACTGCCGCATCCACTGCCTTGCTGCTCTGCGCCAATTCACTGGATGTAGAATTCTGCTTGTCTTCCAGTGTCTTTTTGGAATTCTCCAGCTGTGCTTTCGCACTGTTCATCTGGCTTTTTGCATCGTCAATCTGAGACTTTGCATCTGCAAGCTGATCGTCCACATAAGCAGCCAGTTTATCATTCAGCGCATCGATTTTTTCCTGGTTCAAACGAACTTCCACCGTTTTTTCAATGGCTCCGGTTGTATTTACACTCGCTACTCCGTTCTGGCGCTCCATAGTTGGAACAACGGTGTTTTCCACAAAATCACTGAGTTCATAGATATCTTTTCCATCATAATCCACACTGGCATAAATAACCGGAAGCATATCCATGGACATTTCCATGATCATCGGTTTTCCGGCACCATCCGGCAACGTGATCAGATCCAGAGCATTGGACAGTTTTACCATGGCGCTGTCCATGTTTGTATCCTCTGCAAATTCCAGCATAACCGTACAATAATTCTCATTGGACGTACTTGTAACATTTTCTACTCCATTAACCGTTCCAAGTCCGGATTCCAACGGTTCCGTCACCGTACTCTCGATTTTGTCCGGCGAAGCCCCCGGATAAGTCGTCACAACCACAACGTAGGGCAATGAAAACTCCGGTAACAGATCCGTGGACATTCTGGTAAAACTTACCACACCAAGGATCATACAGATCACCACTGCCACAAATACGGTATAGGGTTTCTTAACGCTAAATTTTGACATTTCTTTCCTTCTTTCTACTACTATAAATTATTTAAACTTATCTCTCAGCAATCTGCCATTCCTGTCAAATGCAGATTTTTCCCATACTATCGAAGTATTTTACCTTAAACTCATTTTCAGCTCAACCAATTTGTGGAAGTTTATATTTTTTTTACACTTGTTCCCGGATGCTTGCTTTTGTTTGATAGGAAATTCATCGTAATTTCCTATCAAAACACAAAAAATCACCCGGCTACCGTTTCCGATAACCGGGCAATTTTATTCATTATCTATGGGGTAAAGCATTTGATAATTTACTTAGAAAACTACCTTACCGTTGACAATCTTGTATGTTACACCGTTGCGTTTTGCTTTTCCGTTGTAAGAGAAGTCAACTTTACCACCTTTGAGGTACCACCAGCCGTTCTCGTTTTTCGCAAGTCCGTTAAAGTTGAAGTTAACTTTACCGTTCTCGATTCTCCACCAGCCGTTTGCGTTCTTAGCAACTCCAGTGTAGCTGAAGTCTACTTTTCCACCGCGGAGATACCACCAGCCGTTCTCGTTTTTCTCAACGCTGTTGCAGTTGAAATCAACTTTGCCGTTTACGATTCTCCACCAGCCGTTCTCGTTTTTAGCGATTCCGGTGTAGCCAAAGTCTACTTTACCGTTTGTGATCTTCCACCAGCCGTTCTCATTCTTAGCTACTGTATTTGCTGAGAAATCAACTTTACCGCCGCGGATGATCCACCAGCCATTCGCATTCTTAGCTACTGTGTTTGCTGAGAAGTCTACTTTACCGTTCTTTACATACCACCAGCCGTTAACGTTCTTAGCTACTGTAGTTACATCTGTAGCAATCTTGCCATCTTTGTAGTAATACCAGTTTCCATCAGCTGCTTTCTGGTTTGCAAGTCCGTCTGCGATTGCAGGTGTCTCATCTTTCTGATCAGATACTGTTACGTTCTCGTATGTCTTGCCAGCTTCCAGTTTGATCGCATTGCCATCAGCATCTTTTGCGGAACCATACTCAACAGTTGCGCCGTCAGCGATTGTCAGTTTTGTGATGATAGATGTACCATCAGCAACCCATGTACCGTCAACGTTTACGATAACATCGTTTCCACCATTGTAGTACGGTGTGTTCATTACATGACCGATCTGGTTGTAATCAGCTTCTTTGATAGATGTATTCTGTGTCTTTCCACCATCGGTTGTATGTTTGATGGTTGTAGAGCTGATCGCACCTTTGACAGAAGCACCGTCTTTGATGTTAACTGTCAGTTTGTTTGCTGCTCCGTAGTAACCGGATCCATTGTAGATATTTCCTTCCAGATCTTTATCTTCAATGTTCAATACGGAAGTATTTGTTCTTTCAGATGTATTTGCTTCGGACATCCATCCTTCTGCCTCGCTATACTCAGCATCGCTGAATACAGGTCCTGCATAACCAGCCGGGAAGGAGATTCCTTTTGCTGCTGCATCTTCATTATCAATAATCTGGTAAACAACACCATTCTCTGTTCCGTTCAGTTCGTTCTCAGCTTTTGCGTTTGCATCTGTTGCTGCTTTTACAGTAACATCTTTGCCAAGGTTTACTGTGGAATCTGCACTCTTAATCAGGAATGCAGCAGATTTTGTGTTCATTGTTGTAGCATCTTCTACATTTACAGTAGCCTGACCCCAGATATCTACACCGAAGTTCTCGGAGTTGATCTCTGTCTCTCTGGTCTCATATGGTGTAACTTTGTTATAACCTTTTACTTCAGTCATTTCATTGTTGTACCATACAGCTTTGTTTGTAGAAATTGTCTCACCTTTCTTTGTAGCTGCCATTGTGATGTTGTTGTTATCACCGTTCGCTGCGATTGTCAGGTAAGTAGGTACATTGAAAGTAGATCCAAGGAAGTACTCCTGAGCGTTACCGATTGCGTATGTACCGTAGCCGCTGCCACCCTTCTTCATATCAACCGTTGTGTTGATTGCGTACAGGTTCGGGTTGCTTCCGGAATCTGTAGAAAGTGCGCCCCAGCTGTCTGCGTATACATTTGCATCCTGAATTACCATAGAGGAACCTTTACCAAGCATATTGGTTGTACGAGCATTTCCTACAACACCAAGTACCCATGGCGGAGATACCATCTTAACAGTATCCGCTGTATTTAAGAATCCATCGTAGAGTGTACCGCCGTTTGCAGCAAGTTCTGTTGTGCTGTCATCTCTGTCACCTTTGATGTATACGTCACCACCGTTATCTACTTCTACGGCCGGTTTAGCAACACCATAAGTTGCGATAGAACCACCTTTGGAAAGGTCGATGGTTGTCTTGTAAGTTGCATTTGTCTGAGTTGTTCCACCCATCTGTCCGTCAGCGTCTGCGCTTCCGTTTGTTGTGATAGTGTCACCGTAAACAGTTACAGCTGTACCATAGCCGACGAAATCGTTAACATCTGCACTACCATTAGAATTGTCTTTTCCATCTGCATTACCAGCAACAATCACCGGGTTGTCCAGTGTAGCATTGGATTTGTTTACAACTACCGGGTTGAAGTTCTTGGATGTAGATGTCAGAACGAGGTCTGATAATGTGTTGCCTGTCAGTTTTGCGCCAAGGTTTGCTGCACCTACTGCCAGTTCAGACTCTGCACCGATCTGTACACCTGTACGGTAATCTGTGTATGTATAATTGCTGTTCCATACAGAACCATAACCATCTTTGTGTGATACGGTATAAACATTTACTGTCTTGCCGGCTTTAATTGCTGCTTTTGCATCTGCAAGTGAAAGCTCTGTAGCGCCATCTTTATCTGTTGTGATAAATGTCATGTAGCTTGCATATGGAGCTTTTGCATCTGCTGTTTCAACGATATCGCTGCCACTGATAGATGTAACTTCTGCGCCGTTCTCAATTGCACTTGCTGTTCCGATAACTGTTACGTTCTCGTATGTTTTGCCTGATTCCAGTGTAATTACACGGCCAGTGGAATCTTTTGCTTCACCGTATGCAACATCTCCACCTTCAGCAATTGTAAGTTTTGTGATGATAGATGTTCCATCAGCGGTCCATACAGCACCTTTTTCTACATTTACAACTACATCGTTAGATCCGTTGTAAGAAGGTGTATTCATTACATGACCGATCTGATTGTAATTAGCTTCTTTGATGGATGTATTCTGTGTCTTTCCACCATCTGTTGTATGTTTGATGGTTGTAGCACTGATAGAACCTGTTACGGAACCACCTGCTTTGATATTTACGGTCAGTTCCTGACCATCTCCGTAGTAACCGGATCCGTTGTAAATATTACCTTCTAACTGGTTTGCAACATTTAATGTGGAAGCTGTCTTCTGAGCTGCTCCACCCGGTGCGCCGCCTGGTGCTCCACCCTGGTCTCCACCTGCTGCTCCACCCGGTGCGCCGCCTGGTGCTCCACCCTGGTCTCCACCTGCTGCTCCATCCGGTGCGCCGCCTGGTGCTCCGCCCGGCTGCTGTCCGCTGTCAGAAGAAGCAGATGCCTCTAACCAGCCTTCGGACTCAGAATACTCAGCATCACTGAATACAGGACCTGAATATCCTTCCGGGAAGGAGATTCCTTTTGCTGCTGAATCCTCATTGTCGATGATCTGGAATACAACACCATTCTTTGTATTGTTGATTTTCTTCTCAGCTTCTGCGTTTACATCAGTTGCTGCATCAACAGTTGCATCTTTACCGATATTTACAGTAGCGCTTGCACTCTTTACGAGGAATGCTGCTGATTTTGTATGGAACTCTGTAGCATCATTTACATTAACAGTAGCCTGTCCCCAGATGTCCATACCAAAGTTCTCAGAATTTACAACTGTCTGAGCTGTCTTGGATGCAACTACAGAATCATAGCCTTCTTTGATGGACATCTCATTGTTATTCCATACTGCTTTGTCAATGCTGATTGCCTTACCTGCAGTTGTAGCACCTAAGGTAACATTGTTGTTGTCACCGTTTGCTGCAATTGTCAGGTAAGTCGGCACATTAAATACGGAACCAAGGAAGTACTCCTGCGCATTACCGATCGCGTATGTACCATATCCACTGCCGCCTTTTTTCATGTTGACAGTACTGTTGATCGTATACAGGTATGGATTGCTTCCTGCATCTGTAGACAGTGCTCCCCAGCCTTCTGCATACACATCCGCATCCTGAACTACCATTGTGGATCCTTTACCAAGCATATTGGTTGTACGGGCATTTCCTACGACACCAAGTACCCATGGCGGAGATACCATTTTTGTAGTATCTGCTGTATTTTTGAATCCATCATAAAGAGTTCCACCATATGTTGCGAGCTCTGTAGTTGAGGTATCTCCATCACCTTTGATGACAACGTCACCACCGTTATCTACTTCTACGGCTGGTCTTGCCACACCATAAGTTGTGATTGAACCACCTTTATTCAGGTTCAGTGTTGTTTTATAAGTAGCATTTGTATTGGTTGTTCCACCCATCATACCATCAGCATCTGTGCCGCCGCCGGACTGGATAGAATCACCATAAATCGTTACTGCTGTACCATAACCAACAAAATCATTGACATCTTCTTTACCATTGGAGTTGTTCTTACCATCTTTGTTACCAGCAACGATCACCGGATTGTTGATCACTGCATTTGCTTTGTTTACAACGATCGGGTTAAAGTTCTTGGATGTAGAAAGAAGATTGAACTGATCTAAAGTAGTTGTCTTTGTTGCATCGTCTGTTGTAAGAGTACCGCCAACACCCTCTGTACCGATTGCTGCTTTGTCAGCATCTGCACCAATCTGAACACCGGTACGGTAATCTGTGTAAGTATAGCTCTTACTCCAGGAAGAACCGTAGCCTTCTTTATGAGATACTGTGTACATTTTAATGGATGTGTCCCCTGCTTTTACAGCTGCCTGAGCGTCTGCAAGTGAAAGTTCTTTTGCACTTCCATCTGCTGCTACAGATGTAAATGTAATGTTGCTTCCGTATGCTGTTGTCTGTCCATCGTAAGTTGTGATTTTTCCGTTCTCAATTGCTTTTACAGTATTTTTTGCCTGAGCATCTTCTGCAAAAGCCTGTGTGGAAACTGCCGGAGCAGCAAGCATGATTGCCATTGCTACTGCGCTGACTGCGGATACAGCTTTACGCATGAACTGTTTCATACTTTTACTTTTCATAATGTCCTCCTCCAATTATGATATTTTATCAGGTAGGTATATGATACCTGTTATAGAACGTTTAAACAATGACACTTTTTTTGATAAAAGTGCTGTTTTTTGTGATTTTTCACAAAATTGTCACATTTTATTAACAATCTGCTTATAATTCATTCGGGATTAATGATGCAATCACAGTTCCATCACCGGACAATTCCAGATTGCCATCATTTTCTGCGTAGGTATAAGTAAATTCTTTATCAAATGCAGATAACGTAACGGTGTTGTCATCTCCCAGTGTATACGCTTCATCCAATACCAGATAGAAGGTTCCATCCGCATGGAATTCATAACGGTAATTGTCCATTCCGTATGCGGTATAAATTCCCTCAAAATTCTCCATATCCGCAATACCATCTGTACCACTGATGGATTTCATTGCTACTTGCGTCTCTGCCTCCGCACCGGAATACGTTGTGCGGATATACAGTTCCCCATCTTCCTGATCAATGATATAGTTTGTCGGAGTCTCCTGGGCATCAAACTGCATGGAGATCATATCTTTGTCTGTACCATCTGTACTTGCATCATGTGAAAAAGAGTAGGTACCTTTCTGCACATAATAGCAGGTACTCTCTCCATCAAAATAATAGAACACGCCGTCTGCATCTTTCAGTTCATAACGGCCGGAAGGTTTTTCCAGACTTCCTTTCTCTGCCGTGGAACGCACTTCATAAGAAGCATCCTTGATATAATTAGGATCATCCGAACCTGTCAGATCATGAGACGGTTCTTTCTCATCGTCTCCCTGTGCGTCAGTCTGATCAGAATCTGTATTTGCCTGATCCGTATCCGATGCAACACTGTCTGTTTTTGCACTCTCCGCTGCTGCAGATTCCTCTGTGGCAGATGTCTGTCCTGCATTTCCCCCTGAAGTTCCACATCCAGCCACCAGAAGCGCCATACTTAATCCCAATGCACTGAGCATGTATTTTAATTTACTCATGTCAAATTCCTCCTTTTTTATCCTCCGGAACGTTCCTCACCTCCGGAGCATCTTCATGCCTTAACCTTTTTCTCCCCGATGTCTACCATCTTGTGGATACGCAAAATCCACTTCTACTGATGTCATTTTCTCATAATCACGTCATTGGCTAAAGGCAACTTTTTTAGAAAAAAGTGCTGTTTTATGTGGTCTTTGGAATAAAGTTTAGTTTTATTAAAACGGAAACGCAGCATCTTTCCCCGGACACTAGTCGTTCGCTTCCCTCGTTTTGCTTCGGTTTTATCGCGCTCGTTCTCAACTCTCATAAAAGCTGGTCGTTTCCCACTCGCGCAAAACTCGCAAAACTCGGTCGCTCGCTAAATCGTTTAGCGAGGAAAGATGCTGCGTTTCCGCTATTTACACTATAATAATATTTTCTCAGTTTTCTACTAATTGCATTGGCAAATCTACCAATTTCTCTATAAATTCATTCGTACCGTCGAACAAAGGACTCTGGCTATTTTTTTGTCCATCGATTATTAGCGGACGAGACAAAATAGCAGAGTCCTTTTCACTACTTGAATTTATAGTCAAAAAAAACGATACTTTTCTATAATTTTTCGAGAGTCAGTGCTCCCGCAAAACAGGTCCGCACACAGGCTGGTTCTCTGCCTTCCCGCAGACGTTCTATACAGCCGTCGCACTTTTCCATTTTTCCCTGTGCATCAAACCGGATCACCTGCAACGGACAGGCCTCTTCACATGCCTGACAGCCAACGCAGATTTCTTTGTCTGTCAAAATCAGTCCGGTCTTTTCATCACGGTAAATGGCATGTACCGGACAGACTTCCATACATTTTCCGCAATGGGTACAGCCCGGACAGATATTTTTCTCGAATCCACCTTTCTGAACTTTTCGAATGGCACGGAAGCTTTTCGCATCCGCCTCATCTACCTCATGATGTGCATCCAGACAGGCTATATGGCAGGCATAACACCCCACACACTTTTCCGCATTAAATTTTATCTTAATACTCATGCCTCAGCCACCACCTTTTCTACCTTGCAAAAATAGCTTTTGTATCCCGGGAATCCGGAAATCGGATCCAGGTAATCTTTTGAGATCAGATCATTTGCTTCACCCTTTGAGTTTCCATGATAAATATGTACCACACCCGGGCGGCCATTGCTGCACAATACCGCCGTTCCACACATACTTCCGGCTGGAGAAGTCACTTTCACCTGCGCACCTTCCTCAACACCTAATGCTGCAGCATCTTCCGGATGCAGTTCCACCAGCGGCGCCTGCTCCAGATTTGCCAGCCACGGCATACGATACGTTCTGGAATGGAAAAGCTGTGGTCTTCTCGAACCTGTATTTAAAATATATGGATATTCTTTCTGATCCACACCGGACATCTCCCGATAATCCCGATACTCCGGCAGACCACTGTATCCATGACTGTCGCGATAACGTTCCAGCACCTGCGATACAAACTCCACTTTTCCGGACGGAGTGGCAAATCCATTTTTCTCATAAGTTTTAAATTCCGGTGGAAACATCACTTTTCCCTTTACTCCTTCCGGATGCTCCCGCAGTTCCTGAATCGTCAAACCGGATGGTTGCAAAATATAATCCATATAGTGCTCATAGCCCTGCCCAAGTGCCTCATCCGTCAGATGCATTGCTTTCAATATTCCAATCATGATCTCCACATCATTTTTTGCTTCTCCAAGCGGCGGAATTGCCTGCTCCGACAGGAAAAACATACCGCCACGGCCATTTACAACCACATCCCGCTCAAAGGTGGAGGCCGCAGGCAGCACCAGATCTGCCATCTTACTGGAATCTGACAAAAACAGATCTGTATTCACATAAAAATCAAGCGTTCCAAGTGCTTTTTGCAGGTGCTCCGGCTCCGGCCACATCCGGCAGTTTAATCCAAAACCAACCACTGCTTTGATCGGATACGGCTGTGCTTCCAGAATGTTATCCGCCAGTCGGCTGCACTGCGCTTCCTCGCAAGGCAGATCAAACCAGGCCGGAAACTCTTTTTCTCCAATTGCTTCTATCGCATTCAACCGTTTCACATTTCCCATGTACTCATTACACGGAGAAGCCGGTCCCGGTCGGGATGGATTTCCACCCGGAATATCATAATTTCCGGTCAATGCGATCAGGCACATTACCGCACGATAATTTTGCATGCCATTGATGTGATGAACCACCGGTGAAGCAGAAAACATCACCGCCGCAGGGCTGTTTTTCGCGTAAATTCGTGCCGCCTGGCGAATCAGATCCGCATCCACACCCGTAATCTCCGCCGCCTTTTCCGGTTTAAACTGCTGCACATACGCGCGATATTCCTCAAATCCATATACATATTTTTCTACAAAATCATGGTCATACAGGTCTTCCTCTATAATGACCTGCCCCATGGACAATGCCAGCGCCCCGTCCGTACCAGGAATCAGTTTCAGGTGCAGATCAGCCGCCTGACTGGTCACCGTCTCCCGCGGATCCACGGAAATAATATTAACCCCACGTGCTTTCAAAGACTGATACATCGGTGCCATGGAAATATTGGAATAATACAGATTACTGCTCCACATCAGAACTGTTTTTGCATGCATCATATCCGGAAAACAGATATTATTTCCATAAATTGACCGCCAGGCCATGGCAGCCGACTGAAAACAGGTGCTGGACTCCGTACAGTAATTCGGAGAACCATATGCATTTGCCAGACGCAGCAACGCCGGACGGTACCACTTCGGATATCCCGCATAAAATACCGTCGATTGCGCCCCATATTTTTCCCGGATGCGCAGTAAATTGTCTGCGATCATCGCATACGCTTCCTCCCAGGAAATACGTTCAAACTCGCCGCTGCCCCTTTCGCCCACGCGCTTCATCGGATATAAAATCCGGTCTTTATTGTATACATACTGCCTGGATGCAGCTCCCTTGGAACACAAACCGCCCTGCTGTCCCGGCCAGTCCCTGCTGCCTTCTACGGAGACTAATTTTCCATCCTGCACGTAGGCGTCAATGGGACATCCTGCGGAACAGATGTTGCAGCGGACTTTTTTTATTTCAGTTTTTTTCGTCATACTTAGTCCAAACCTTCCGCAGTCATCTCAGCCCGAATCTCATCCTCCGAACCTGCCATTGCATGGAGTGTCATTTCCAACAGTTTGTCCAATTCCCATCCAAGCTGCTCCGCGCCACGAGCGATTACCTCTCTGGAACATCCAACTGCAAAGCCTTTTGCTTTGTACTTTTTCTTGAGAGATTTCAGCTCCATGTCTTTTGTGCTCTTGGATGGACGCATCAATGCTGCCGCCCAGATCAGACCGGTAAGCTCATCTGCCGCAAAAAGTACTTTTTCCATTTCGTGCTCTGGCTCTACATCGATCGTTGCTCCACATTCCACTGTAATTCCATAACCATGAGAACATACTGCATGAATAACATCCTCTCCAACGCCTGCATCACGTAATAATTCCGGTGCTTTCAGGCAATGTTCCGCCGGATACAGTTCAAAATCAATGTCATGCAGAAGTCCTACAATGCCCCAGTACTCTGCGTCTTCTCCATAGCCAAGTTCATTAGCATACCATTTCATTACAGCTTCCACAGTAAGGGCATGCTGGATGTGAAAAGAATCCTTGTTGTATTTTTTTAACAGGTCGAAAGCCTGCTGATGGGTGATTGTTTGCATTTGTTTTTCCTCCATGTGTAAGTATCGGTTATATATCATTTTATGTCTTATCATAAAATTGTGCCATTTGCAACTCACGGTTTCACTTATCACATACCCTCTTGATATTTACCATATTAACGACCAAGAATGCTCCTCTGTGTGAAAGATGCCGGTCAAAAATCATATTATTTCGTATAAAATAGCATTGCCTTGAATTATAGTTAAATACAGACCATAATATAACTGCAAGAAAGGAGTTGATTCTATGCAGATTAAAGTAAAAAAGAATGTACATACTCAGAAAACTCTAAATATATACATTCTAATTTTTTCGTCATTAATCCTTTATCTTCCAACCCAAGTCTATCTTTTCCATCGTATTCAATATGGACTCTTTCATAACGCTATTCAAATATGCCGGATTTAATTTTCGTTTCGCATATGCAAGATATGTCCCTTTCGTCTCTTCTATTAACAGAGATGAAAAAAATTGTTCCCAGCTAAAATATGCCTCACTATTTATATAATTGGACGGATTACTCAAAACCTGGTTGATCTGACCATTTTTTACCACTCCGGTAGACAATACCAGCCATTCAAAAGACTCCGGTAAATACAGTGCTATATTTTTTCTTCCACGAATCAACCTCATGACTCGATCAATTTCTGAGCCAAACGCCGCACCATCTGCAATAACAAGTGTCTTATCATCTTTGTGCATATTTAAATAATGAAACACGTTTGACTTTCCATTCATTGATTCACAGACCAACTCATTTTCTCTGCACACAGAATCAAAAAACTGATATCCGGAATTACTATCCTCAGTAATAACAACTTCAGGATTTACCTCATTTACCAATGCCTCATCACCATAAATTCTGTAAAACTCATGATAGCATTGTTTCAAAGTTCCATATTTACCAGAAGTTCGAATTCCATAAATTTCTTCAACACTATATGGTAACGCAGGCAATGATTCTCTGGAAACAATTACATAATAATTATCGGTCTTTTGTATCTCTCGGGCAAATTCCAGTGTTTTTATAAACAGATTTCCTTCATCAATAAAAACAATACTATCCGTCATAGCTGATAGCTGTTCTTTCCACAAGGCTCCATCTAACACATAGCATTTCTTATTGCAAGACAATTCTACCGGTGTTCCTGATGGATTATTCACATAATCCCGAACCATGTCAACCAACGTCGTTTTTCCGGTTGCACTGTCACCTCGGATAATCGTCAGATTTCGTCGAAGTTCAAAATCGTATTTTAACCGCTTTGTTGAAACAACAATTCTATGTTTACCCTTCATTGTGCTGCTCCCCTATCAAACAAATTCACCGGCAATTGATACCAGTTCCTCCATAGAATGGACAATTTGATCTGTATTTAAAATATGGATTTCAAAAGGTTCTTCTCCAAAATCCATCAAATGTAAAAGATTAATTGTGCGATCTTCCAACTCAGCAATTTTCAATAACCATTTTGCACAATTATCTCCACAAGTTGATGCATTAAATATTTTATCTTTCTCAAATTTAACAAGAATCAATGTTTTCACTCCGCCAGACAAGCCAACAGGTGGAATTTTCCCTAACACTGGGCTGTCGATCACACCACTATCCAATACCACAGATTTGTCAACATCCAAAATCATTTCCTTTACAAACGGATCTACAATCCACTCATCTTCGTAATCGTATTTAAAGTAAGAAGCCGTATTATAAACTGACTCTTTCATATCACCATAAATAATATTCAGCATATCTACTCCGTTTCCTAAATAAACGCATTTAAAATATTTTTCTCCGTTTATACCGTATCAAATTTATACTACTCTCTTATATTCTCGTTAAAAGACAAACCGCCTCTGTATGAACTGTGTGGCAGAATTGATCCACAGCACGAACTCGCTTTAACTCATACCCCTGCTCACACAAGATCTTCAGATCCCTTGCCAGCGTTGCAGAATCGCAGCTAACATAAACCACCCGGTCCGGTGCCATTTTTACAATGGTCTCCAACAGTTTTTCGTCGCATCCTTTTCGTGGCGGATCCACCACAATAACGTCCGCGTGCGCTTTCCGTCCTGCCGCTGCTTCTTTTTCATAAAACTCCGGCAATACTTCCTCTGATTTTCCAACGAAAAACTCTGCGTTTTCGATACCGTTTTTCACTGCATTTCGTTTTGCATTTTCAATGGCCTGCCCAATGATTTCTACGCCGTACACCTGTTTCGCTTTCTGTGCCAGAAACAGGGAAATCGTTCCTATCCCGCAGTACAGATCCCACACCGTCTCTTCGCCGTGCAGATCTGCATACTCTAATGCAAGACTATAAAGCTTCTCTGTCTGTACCGGATTTACCTGGTAAAAAGAAACCGGTGAAATTTCGTAAGAAATATCTCCAATCTGATCTGTAATATATTCCTGTCCCCAGAGCACGATCGTCTTGCGCCCCAAAATGACATTGGTGCGCTCGGTATTGCAGTTGATGGAAATACTTGTCATACCCTCAATTTTTCGCAGCTCTTCCACCAGCTTTTCTGCATGTGGTAAACTTTTTCCATTAATGATCAGACAGACCATCTTTTCCTGACTGGAAAATCCGCAGCGGATCAGCACATGACGCACCAGACCTTTTCCGCTTTTCTCATCATATGCAGTAATATGATATTTTTCCATAAAAGCAATGACGATGTCCAGAATTTCCTTATTTACCGAAAGTCCTAACGCACAGTCGCGGTTTGGGATAATCGTGTGTGTTCGTCCTGCATAAAATCCGGTCACAATATGGCCATCTTTATCAGTTCCAACCGGGAACTGTGCCTTGTTCCGGTAATGGAACGGTTCTTCCATACCGACAATCGGCTCCATCGGAATTTCTGTAAATCCACCAATACGCTCCAGGTTATTGCGCACCTTGCGTTCTTTGAACTCTAACTGTTTTTCGTAGGATAATGCCTGAATCTGGCAGCCGCCGCACTGTCTGTAATACGGACATCTCGGTTCCACACGATCTGGAGATGCCTCCAGAAGTTCCATGAGCCGGGCATAGCCGTAGGTCTTTTTTAATTTGATGATTTTTGCCCGTACCACGTCACCGATGACAGCATCTTTAACAAAAAAAGTCATACCGTCCGCTTTTCCAATACCGGCTCCATCCACGCCCATATCCTCTATTTTTAAAATTAATTCATCATTTTTCTGCATATTCATCCTTTCAAAAAGTAACGTCATTTTCAGATGTCAAGTGCTCCGGACACAACAGCATCGGGAGCACTTACATTTGCCTGTTACTTACTTGTTCTTCTGACATTGGAATCCAGGAAACGATTGAATCCCTGCCATTCCAGACTGTTTTCCGGAATGTTTGACAATGCCTCTCTCATAGTTTCCAGTTTTGCATCGGAATTATCCGCAAAACTCAGAGCAATAGCCTCTGCCAGTGCCGGTTTCTTCGGAGAACCATATTCCAGTTCGCCGTGATGCGCCAGAATGCAGTGCACCAGTTCAGAAGCGGTACGTTTCGGAAATCCTTCTATCTGATCGATATGTTTCTGCACTTCCATGGCACCGATCATGATGTGGCCAAGTAACTGACCATCATCCGTATAATCGTTTGCCGGGAAGCTAGAAAGTTCCTGTAACTTTCCAATGTCATGGAACATCGCTGCGGTCAGAAGCAGATCCCGGTTCAACATCGGATATAATTTACAGAAAAAATCGCAAATCTGCGTCACATGTAAGGTATGCTCCGCCAGTCCGCCAACAAATCCGTGATGCACACTTTTTGCTGCTGAATGGAATTGGAAACGTTTCGCAAAGTCTGCATCTGCAAAAAAAGACTCTGCCAGCTGTTTCAGGTACGGATTTTTCATCTGCGCGATATAATCCAGAAGTTTCTGATACATGTCCGCAATGTTGTACTCGCTGACCGGCAGATAATCCGCCGGATTGATGTCACTCTCTGACATCTTTTTCACACGTTTGACGTTCAGCTGCAGGGAACCCTGAAAACTGGTCACGTCACCCATGACATAAATGTAATCCAGGGAATCAAACTCTTCGATTCCGTTGGATCCTACGTCCCAGATTTTTGCATCCAGTGTGCCTGTTTTATCCTGAAGTGTCAGGGAATCATACGGCTTGCCCGCCTTTGTCATGGCTGTCTGTTTGTGTTTACACAGATAAACCTCTCCGATTCTCTCACCCTCATGTAATGTCTCAATAAATCTCATTTTTCTCACAATCCCCGTAATGGGTATCCTTTCTACTCCATTTTGTAAAGCGGACATTTGCAATCCGCTTTCACTACTTGCTCATGAACGCAGTCACTGTTTATTTTCCACTGCCTTCCTGTGTCTGCGATTCCTGCAGTGTTCCAAATACAACCTTGAAAGACAGATCCTGATATTTTCCATCTGCTCCCATGCGTTTGACCGTCACCGTGCTTTGCTGACCATCCTTTGCATTCAGCATATAATCCTCATACTGCTGCGCGGTCTGGATCTCTGTGCCGCCGATTTTTGTCAGCACATCTCCCATCTGCAGGCCCGCCTGCATCGCCGGAGAATCCGACAGCACCTGTTTGATATAAACGCCCTTCGGCAATTGATTTTCTTTTGCGATCTCTGTCGTCACGGTGCTCACTTCCAGTCCCAGATAGGCCGGAAACTCACCGTTTGACATTTTTTCCAGCAATTTCCCGATATCGGAAATGCCGATTGCCGTCACAGTACTCTGCGACTCACGTTTGCTGTAGCTTTGCAGCATTAGCCCGACCACTTCCCCTTTCAGATTGATCAGGGCGCCGCTTCCGGCCTCACTCGCATTGATATCAGTGGAAATCACTTTATAATTGGCATCCACCGTACTTACTTCATGACTGCTGGACGTTACATTTCCGGTCAAAATAGAAAACGCCTCTCCCAGCGGACTTCCGATGGCAATGACAATCGTTCCCTGAGATAACGTCGAAGAATTTCCCAATGTGGCTGCTGCCACCCGGTCTGCTGTCTGCTCCGAAAGATTCTTTTTCTCAACCTGTAAAACCGCAATTCCTGTATTTTCATCCCAGGCCAGCATGGACGCTTCCGTCATACTGTCATCATAAAATGTCACGTCCACCTGACTTGCATCCGCGATCACCTTTTTTTCGGTCAATATCAGATAGTTGCTTCCGGTATCTGCCACGATAATGCCGGTTCCCTGACTCTCCGTCTGATACGAATCCTCGAACCAATCCGTTGTCTCGCCAATGGCTTTTACCGATACTACAGACTTATTGGCTGCACGCCCGATGGCATACAGCTTGTTCTGCAAAATCTGATAGTCCTCCGGCTCCATCTGCTGTGTCTCCGTAATGTAAACCGGATCCGATTCCTCCGGTGTCTCTTCGGATAACTCATCCTGCCCGGAAATCACAACGGTATTATCTTTCTGATGAAGTAGATTTTCCATCACAGGCTTAACTGCACAAAAAGCAATCGCTGCCACCACGCCAAAAATAGCTGCCAGCAAAATCGTCCAGCCCAGCCGCGCACTCATTTTTTTCCGGTCAGGCGGAATCTTTTTTATCTGTTCTTTTACAAAATGATATTCTTCCTTTTTCTTTTTATCCACTACAAAACACCTTTCCACGCTAAGAACCGATATACTCCAATGCATTTATTATACGTTTTCTGCAATTCTTATGCAACTGCAAAGTTTGGATGAATTTAATAGAACTTTCACTTTTCACTTCCTTAATTATGCGGTAAAATGGAACTATTCAATTTATGATGCGCGGGAGTACGAAGTACGGAACAATTCGTAAGGCATCTCGCAGCAAGAATGCCGAGGGCATTCTTGAATACTTTGGAGGAGTTTATGAATCAAAAAGTTTTAAAAGTTTTAGAATATGATAAAATCATTCATCTGCTTGCGGATCAAGCTACTTCAGACGCTGGCAAAAAACGGTGTCTCGAACTGGTTCCGATGACCGATAAGCAGAAGATCACAGAGGCGCAGACTCAGACATCCGATGCTCTGTCCCGCATTTACCGCAAAGGCGGACTTTCCTTTGGCGGGTTGAAGGATCCGGGATTTCAGATGAAACGTCTGGAGATCGGTGGCAGCTTAAACGCAGCGGAACTGCTCTCTGTCTGTACCTTACTGGAGATCGCCAAACGGGCGAAAGCCTATTCCAGAGAAAACCGGGACGATCTTCCATCGGATTCCCTGGAAGAACTCTTTGCAGGTCTCGAGCCACTGACACCGCTGCTGGAGGAAATCCGCCGCTGTATCCTGGCCGAGGATGAGATCAGCGATGACGCAAGCCCTGCGCTGCACAGCGTGCGCCGCACCATCCGCAATATCAACGACAAGATCCACGGTGCCATGAACAACCTCTTAAACAGTTCCACCACCCGGTCTTATCTGCAGGATGCAGTGATCACCATGCGAAACGGTCGTTACTGTCTGCCGGTCAAAGCAGAGTACAAAGGACAGGTTCCTGGCATGATCCACGATCAGTCCTCCACCGGTTCTACTCTTTTTATCGAGCCGATGTCCGTTGTAAAATTAAACAATGACTTAAAGGAAGCGTTCCTGAAAGAGCAGGAAGCCATTGAAGCGGTTCTGGCAGAATTAAGCAATCTGACCGCTCAATACGCACCATATCTACTGGATAACTACCGTATCCTGGTTGACCTTGACTTTATTTTTGCAAAAGCAAATCTGGCAAAAATCCAGAACGGCATGGCTCCGATCTTCAATACGGAAGGACGCATCCGCATCCGTCAGGGACGCCACCCACTGCTGGATCCGAAGAAGGTTGTTCCTATCGATGTGCATCTGGGAGACACTTTCCATTTGCTGATCATTACCGGGCCGAACACCGGTGGTAAAACCGTTTCCCTGAAAACTGTGGGACTGTTTACCCTGATGGGACAGGCCGGACTTCACATTCCGGCAAAAGACCGTTCCGAACTGGCTATTTTTGACGATGTTTTCGCAGATATCGGTGATGAACAGAGTATCGAACAGAGCCTCAGTACTTTCTCTTCCCATATGACAAGCATCGTGTCCATTTTAAAAAATGCGACACCACAGTCTCTGGTGCTTTTCGATGAGCTCTGCGCGGGAACGGACCCGGACGAAGGTGCCGCACTGGCCATTTCCATTCTCGACCGTCTGCGTCAGAATGGCATCCGCACCATGGCCACCACCCATTACAGCGAGATCAAGCTGTACGCGCTCTCCACAGAGGGCGTGGAAAATGCCTGCTGTGAATTCAGTGTGCAGACCTTAAGCCCAACCTACCGTCTGCTGATCGGTATTCCGGGGAAAAGTAATGCCTTTGCAATTTCCAGCAAGATCGGGCTTCCATCTGATCTGATCGAGGATGCAAAAACACGCATTACAAAAGAGAATGAAAACTTCGAAGATGTCATTGCGGATCTCGAACAGAGCCGCCTGACCATAGAAAAAGAACAGGCTGAGATCAACCGTTACAAAGAGGAAGCCGCTTCCCTGAAAAAACAACTGGAAGAAAAACAGGAGCGCTTAAACCGCAGCCGTGACCGCGTACTGCAGGAGGCAAATCAACAGGCTGCTGCTATTTTAAAAGAAGCCAAGGATCTGGCTGACGAAACCATCCGCAACTTCCACAAATACGGCAAAACCCACGTGGATGCTTCCGCCATGGAAAAAGATCGTGAAAAAATCCGCAAAAAGATGGCAAAAGCACAATCCAAAGCTTCCCTGCAGAAGAAAGAACAGGTCAACCACAACGTACCGAAAAAACTGCGTCTGGGTGACTCCGTCAAAATTCTCAGCATGAACCTGAAAGGTACGGTTCACACCCTGCCGGATGCCAAAGGCAACCTGTTTGTACAGGCTGGCATCTTGCGTTATCAGACAAACATCCGTGACCTGGTTCTGGTGAATGAAGATGCGACACCGGTTGTTCACAACACAAAGACCGGCGCCGGAAAACTGAAAATGGCAAAATCACTCTCTGTTTCACCGGAGATCAACCTGATTGGAAAAACCGTAGATGAAGCGCTGATGGAACTGGATAAATATCTGGATGACGCTTATCTCGCGCATCTGAAATCCGTGCGTATCGTTCACGGAAAAGGAACCGGTGCCCTGCGAAAAGCTGTTCAGGGACATCTAAAACGCCAAAAATATGTCAAATCTTTTCATCTTGGCGAATTTGGCGAAGGCGATGCCGGAGTAACTATTGCAGAATTTGAATAACTTCAGAGCCATGAGGATTGCAGGCAATCAAAAGAATACATTAATTTTTTTAATATAGCCAGAATGACTTGTTTAGGAAGAGTCTAAGAATGCATAAAAAATATTAGGAGGCCCATTATGGCAGTCAAACAGAAAATTCTGATCGTCGACGACGATGCAAATATTGCCGAGCTGATCTCCCTCTACCTCTTAAAAGAGTGTTACGACACCAAAATTGTGGAAGACGGAGAATCCGCCCTGCGTGAATTTAAAACTTATCAGCCAAACCTGATTTTGCTCGACCTGATGCTTCCGGGCATCGACGGCTATCAGGTCTGCCGTGAGATTCGAACACATTCAAACGTACCGATCATCATGCTTTCCGCTAAAGGCGAAGTATTCGACAAGGTACTGGGATTGGAACTCGGTGCGGACGATTACATCATCAAACCATTTGATTCCAAGGAGCTGGTAGCCCGTGTCAAAGCAGTACTGCGCCGCTATCAGGTTGTAAAACCGGAGAAAACGGAGCCAGACATCAAATGTGTGGAATATCCGGATCTGGTCATCAACCTGACAAACTACTCCGTTATGTACTACGGGCAGGTGATCGATATGCCGCCAAAAGAATTGGAATTGCTCTATTTCCTGGCATCCTCACCCAACCAGGTATTTACCAGGGAGCAGCTTCTGGACAACATCTGGGGGTATGAATATCTTGGTGACACCCGGACCGTGGACGTTCACGTAAAACGTCTCCGGGAAAAAATCAAAGACCACGAACACTGGGGGATTACCACCGTCTGGGGCATTGGCTACAAATTTGAGCGCCGCTAACCCCGACCCGGTACAATTTATCTATGAAACATAAATTACTATTTAAGATGATATTTTCCTATCTGGCGTTTGCAGTCCTCGGTTTTATCCTGATTTCGACCTTTACGGCTCATTATAATCAAAATTACCTGGAGCAGCATTATGCCTCTGCCCTGCGCAGAGAGAGCAGCCAGATTGCAGATTCCTTCGGCAGCAGCTACTATAGTTCAGAACTGACACTGGAAGAATTTCAAAAAGAAATAGCCGCCGTCAGCAGTTACCTGGACTCCGATATTTATATTATCAATACCGCCGGAAAAGTAATGGTTAATTCCAAGAAATATGTCAGACCTTCCGAGGCAGAAACCATTCCGGATTTCAATATTCTGGATTTCAGCGGAAGTAATTATTCCATCGGAACATTTTACGACCATTACGCCGAAGACATTCTGACGGTATACACCCCCATCACAAAAAATTACAAGGTCACCTGTTATGTAATGATGTGTCTGCCACTGTCCCACGTTTCTAACGAACAGTACGATCTGTTGAACGGATTTTACCTTTCACTGATTTTTTTACTGCTGCTGGCACTTGTTATTTTGCTGACTTTTTATTTTACAATGTACCGGCCACTGCAGACCATTCTGAAAGCGGCGACATCTTATGCAGACGGAAACTTTGAGACGCCTCTGGAATTGTCCCGGCATGATGAAATCGGAACTTTAGCCGATACGATGCATTTTATGGCAGTGGAATTAAATGCACTGGAAAACGACCAGCACAAGTTCGTATCCAACGTTTCCCATGATTTCCGCTCCCCACTGACTTCCATCAAGGGGTATGCACAGGCCATGGCAGACGGTACGATTCCGGTGGAACTGCAAGGCAAATATCTGGACGTTATTATTTTTGAGGCAGAACGCCTGGAGAAACTGACTCAGAGCCTTCTGGAACTGAATAAATATGGATCAAAAGGTATTTATCTGGACCTCTCCATCTTTGATCTCAATGAGCTGATCAAACGAACAATCCTGATGTTTGAAGGCCGATGCAAAGAAAAAATGCTTTCCTTCAACCTGATTCTCACCGGAGATCAGCTTTACGTTAAAGCGGATTCTGCCAAGATCGATCAGGTAATGCATAACCTTGTGGACAATGCATTTAAATTCAGCCACAGTAATTCCGTCATTACCATTGAGACAACCCTGCGTAGCGGAAAAGTCTTTGTTTCCGTAAAGGATCAGGGCATCGGTATTCCAAAAGAAAGTATCAGCCGCATTTGGGAGCGTTTTTACAAATCAGATGCCTCCCGCGGCAAGGATAAGAAAGGTACCGGACTTGGACTTGCCATTGTAAAGGAAATCATTCATGCACATCATGAAAACATCAATGTCATCAGTACGGAAGGCGTGGGAACCGAATTTATCTTTACGCTGCCTTATGCTGATAAAGAGTAAAAAAGGTGTGAGCTCTGAATCATCAGAACTCACACCTTTTTTACTCTACGTTCACCATCGCTTTTTCACGCATGCTCCGTTTTTTCTTTTTCTCTGTCGTAACCACCTTTGCCTTATGGCTTCCTTTCTTATGGTAAGTGGAATCAAAAGAAATCTTCTCCAGTTATGCTTGTATTCCCCCTCTATCTGAATTATAATTTACAAGAACTAATGTGAACGGAACGATCCGTTTGACACTGTAAAAGGAGTAGAAAACCTATGTCTATTACAAAAACAGAATTAATGAAACTGCAAAACGGCAGTGACGTCCGCGGTATCGCATGTGAAGGCATTGAGGGCGAACATGTAACCCTGACTTCAGAAGCAGCTTATCTGATCGGACGGGCATTCGCCATCTGGTTGTTAAAGAAAAAAAATATCAGTCCGGAGGAATGTATCGTTGGTGTCGGTACTGATTCAAGAATTACCGGTCCTGAGATCAAAAAACAGGCCATCCGCGGTATGTTGGATGAAGGCATCTACGTATCCGACTGCGGCATGGCATCCACACCGGCCATGTTTATGTCCATTGTCTATCCGGAAACAAGATATGACGGTGCCTGCATGATCACAGCAAGCCACCTGCCATTCAACCGTAACGGTCTGAAATTCTTTGACCACGAGGGTGGACTTGAGCATGATGATATCACTGCCATTCTTGAAATTGCTACTGGACTTGCTGACAGTATGGATCCTGCGGTACTGGAGCAGCCACTGCCGAAAGACAGCAACCGTTTTACCGAATTTGAGCTGATTTCTCTGTACAGCGCAAACCTCTGCATGAAGATCTGTGACGGTGTACAGGCTGAAAACTATGACGAACCATTAAAAGGATTAAAAATTGTTGTAGATGCCGGAAACGGCGCAGGCGGTTTCTTTGTAAAAGAAGTGCTGGATGAACTTGGTGCAGACACCACAGGAAGTAACTTCCTTGAGCCGGACGGAACATTCCCGAACCATATTCCGAACCCGGAAAATAAAGAGGCTATGAAAGCAATCTGCGACGCCACCGTTGCTGCAGGCGCTGATCTTGGTCTGATCTTCGACACGGATGTAGATCGTATGTCTGCTGTGTTGTCCGATGGCACACCGATCAACCGCGATTCGATCATTGCTATGATCGCAGCTATCCTTGCTCCGGATTACCCGGGCAGCACAATTATTACGGATTCCGTTACTTCCGACCGTCTGACAGACTTCCTTGAGCAGGATCTTGGACTGAAGCATTTATGCTACATGCGTGGCTATAAAAATGTCATCAACAAATGCAAGGAATTAAATGCAGAAGGAATCGTAAGTCCGCTGGCCATGGAAACTTCCGGTCACGGTTGTCTGAAAGAAAACTATTATCTGGATGATGGTGCTTATCTGGCTGTAAAGCTTGTAATTGCTGTTGCTAAGGCAAAACGCGAAGGCAAAACCATCGACCACTTTATCGCAAACCTCTGCACAGAATATGCAGACCGCGAAGTTCGTTTCCCGATTCTGACCGAAGATTTCCATGCATACGGAGCATCTGTACTGGAGACATTCAAAAACAATGCTGCCCAGTCCGGTTTTGAGCTTCCGAAATCCTACGAAGGTGTTCGTATCCGTTTTACCGGCGTTTGCACCGGCTGGATGCTTCTGAGAGCTTCGCTGCATGATCCGGTTATGGTATTGAACCTGGAGGGCCGCACACCGCGTGATCTGGAGATTATTACAGGTATTGCGCAGAGTCTGGTAGAGGATTTTGATCAGTTAGATTTATCTGCACTGTAATCATGATTACAGTTAGGGTACAAAGCACGAAAAAAAGAAGCGACTTGACGTCGCTTCTTTTTTTCATACTTCGGACAAAGTATATAAAGAGTTAGGTTTTTTCTCCATATGGCTTCCCTTCCACATGGATGAAGGTTTGGTATTTATGTTGGTATTTGAAAATTACTTATTTAGCAGCTGCTTCCTATCTGTAAGAAGTAGCATCAAATGTTACGTCTGTTGCTGTGTAAAGTGAAATTACTGTTCCACAGTGCTGACAACACTGAGCGTAACCGTTTGTAAGGTGTCCACATAAGTTGCAACGATATTTGCTGTCTACACCAGTACCTGTGATTGTTAATTTTTTGTTTCCTGTGTTTCTCATATGAATTCCCTCCAGTTCTTTTCAATTATTTTTCCCTGTTAATTATTTTGTACTTTCTTAAGTACATGCTTATAATACAATATGTTTTTACATATTTCCAATAGAAAAATCATGTGTTTTAATAACATAATCTTATTAGTGTGCATTTTTGAGCAGATGTTACCAATTGGGAATGTGCAATCCGCATACTTTATCCGGACATTCAGTAAGTCTTTCATAATATGTGCACAAGGATTGTGGATTATGAACAATTTCTTAACAAGATTTTTATACAAACTTTCCTGATGATATTAAAATTCATCGTAATTTCCTATCAAATAAAAAGAGCCATACGAAAATCTCTTTTCGTATGGCTCCATGAAGTACTCTATAAATTTTATACTAACTCAAGAACAACTTCCATTGCTCCGTCACCTTTACGAAGACCGATTTTAACGATTCTTGTGTATCCACCGTTACGATCTTTGTATTTTGGAGCAATCTCTGTAAATAATTTATCTACTAAATCAACTTCTTTAGTATCTTTTTTCTTTGCGCCTGTCTCTGTTACAGGGTAAAGAACTTTCAGCATCTCTCTTCTTGCATGAAGACGGGATGGCATATCTTTCTTGATTGTTTTCTCAACTTCATCATAAACAGTAACTTTTTTACCATCTACAACTTCTTTTACTCTTTTGCCTTCGCTGTCTTTACGAGCAACTTTAGCTTTTACAGTAACTTCTTCGAAGTTATCACACTCTTTTACTGCAGATGCGATCAGACCTTCAGCGACTTTACGAACTTCTTTTGCTCTAGCCTCTGTAGTAATGATTCTTCCGTTGTGAAGTAATGCAGTTACCTGACTTCTGATTAATGCTTTTCTCTGGGAAGATGTTCTTCCTAATTTACGATATTTTGCCATTTTAATAGCCCTCCATTATTGTGGTTCATCCGGCAACGC
>NZ_CAKRAS010000007.1 GCF_934295145.1 uncultured Eubacterium sp.
TCATCTCCATCATTTAAGATAAGAAGTTCTGTAGCTACATCTCCGAATAAACCAAGCATTCTTGCTCCGTCTACCAGATTTCCACCGTAGTGTGCATCATGTGCGCTCATTCTCAGTCTGATCACTGATTTCATTTTTTCCATTTTTTCTTCCTCCTATACATACCTTCTGATGTGTGTTTTATGTTTCTTTCGAAACAGTCAACCATTAATAAGTACCTGCTGCAAATGCAGCTAATACATATTGTATAGCGCTCCACGCATCATGGATATATAGAAAAAAGAGTGGTTTTAGGTAAAAAAATACTATTAACAAATCAATTCCCGCCTTGTTTAATTAGGTACTACGATTTGCTAATAGTGCTCCATGATATCATGACAGTACAGAAACTGTACATCTCTGTCCCAAGTAAAGATTCAATCACGAATCAGTACTTTCGGCAACTTACTCCTTCATCTACATCATTGGAAGTGATTTTCCTTGACATTTGCGATTACCCAATAAGCTGCGCCTCTATTGTCTGCAATATGTTGTTTTTGTTTACGCGTTTATGTTACCACCTGGTAACCCCTCCTGTCAACTGGCACTTTTGTACAGAAACTAAGTATATTTTTTGTCTCTTTTGTATATTTCGCTGTTTTTTGTGTGTCAACCGCGAACACTATTCTTTCTTTCAAAGACTGCACTTGGTTAGTTATCTATATTACACAGTATTAACCGGTGACTTTTTGGTAACCTTTCCCAGAATTTTTTTTAATGCTTTACAAGCAATTTTTTTTATGATAAAAAGGAATTAGCAATCGTAATGTCAGGCAAATATAATACGCAGGAGGTATTTTATTATGTTGGTAGATGCGGGGTTTCTATCTATTATTCCACCGATTGTAGCAATTGTACTTGCCTTACTTACAAAAGAAGTTGTATTCGCACTTCTGGCAGGTGTTTTCTCTGGTACAATCATTTATTCAGCACTTGCAGGACTTGGTCCGTTTGGTGTGCTCTCTACAACAGTAACCATCATGATCGACAAGGTGGGGTCCAATGCCGACATGATCCTTTTCCTTTGCTTCTTAGGTGTTCTGGTAATTCTCATTACCAAAGCCGGTGGAGCAAGAGCCTACGGAGAATGGGCTTCCAGTAAGCTGAAAAACAGAAAGAGCGTTCTTTTTGCAACAGCTTTACTTGGTATTTTCTTCAGTATTGATGATTACTTCCACTGCCTGGCAGTTGGAACGATCATGAGACCTGTAACAGACAGATCCAAGATCTCCCGTGAGAAACTGGCTTACCAGATCGATGCCATCGGTGCTCCACTCTGTGTTATCATGCCGATCTCATCCTGGGCAGCTTCCGTTATTTCCTATTTCCCGGAAGATGGTTCTGTATCAGGTATGCAGACATTTATTCAGGCGATTCCGCTGAATCTGTATGCAATGTTATCTATTTTTATGGTTCTCTTCTTATCATTCAAGAAGAAATCCGAATTCGGACCGATGCTGGTAGCTGACAAACTGGCTGCAAAAGGTATCTTCTCATCACCAGAGGGGGATGTGACAGAAGACGACTTATCCAGCTTTGAGAAAGAGAACCAGAACGGCCGTGTATGCGACCTTGTTATTCCGATTGTAGTCCTGATCGTATCCTGTGTACTCTGTATGCTGTACGTTGGTGGATTATTCTCCGGTGAGGGTCTTTCCATCATGGAAGCTTTCGGTAATACTGTTGCTGCTACGGCACTTGCACTTGGTGCATTCTGTTCATTAGTATTTACATTTATTTACTACTTATGCCGTCGTGTTCTTACTTTCAAAGAATTATTCGGTGGCATCAGTCAGGGTGTTTGCACAATGGTTCCGGCTTGTATCATTCTTACTTTTGCATGGACCATCGCAAGCGTATGCCGTGACTACCTTGGAACAGGCGAATTCGTAGCACACGTTGTTGCTACCTCCGGTATCCCGGTTATCATCCTTGCTCCGATCATCTTTATCATTGCAGCATTACTTTCTTTTGCAACTGGTACAGCATGGGGCACATTTGGTATCCTGATTCCGATCATCATCTCTATCTGTTCCGTAGCAGCTCCAAGCATGACAATCACATGTCTGTCTGCAACATTAGCAGGTTCTGTATTCGGCGATCACTGCTCACCGATTTCAGATACCACCATCCTGTCCTCTACCGGTTCTCAGTGTAACCACCTGAAACACGTAGGTACCCAGATTCCATACGCAGTTATCGTAGCTGTGTGCTGTGCGATCGGATACGTCGTTGCCGGTGTTACAAACGGACTCGGACAGGCAGCAAGTACAGGTATTGCCTTAGTCGTTGCAATCGTAATCTTAACAGTTATCCTTCTGATTGCACCGAAAGTTTGGAAATATACACCTGAACAGCAGGAAATCATTAACTCAGTAGAAGATTAAATCTCTATATACTGACACTTCAAATTCTCTTAACAAAGCAAATGAGAAAGAACCGATGTAGAATACATCGGTTCTTTCTTGTTCTGTCAATACCCGGCTCTGCGTAAAGCGTTCATCTAGCCATACAAAAACTGCCCGTCCGTGTTTTCCTCTATAAGAATCTTTCACAGACAGACAGTTTTTTATTTTATATGTACTTATTTTTTAACTATTACTCCTTCTCATCCAGCAAATCCATTACATTATCCTGCAATCCAAGCAGACGGCAGATTCGGAATGCATCTCTCGGACAGTTTCCTTCATTTTCCACACGATACAGACCATAATTCATATGTGAAGCAATAACTGAAACACCCTTTTCGGTTCCTGCGGTCTGGATTTCATGCTGCACTTGATTTTCATCCATATCCTTCAGTCCTACAACCTGATAATGTGTTTTTCCATATTCCGCAACATGATCAAAATGTGTAACCAGCAATGCAACCACATGCTTCTGATTCAGGTATTTCGTCACTGCACGCACCAGAGCCGCTCCCTCATGAGGATTGGTACCTCTGGAAAATTCATCCAGCACTACAAAACAGAATTCTTTTTCCACATTTTCGATGACATCTTTCATCTGAATGATTTCTGCGCCAAAACTGGAAAGTCCTTTCTGTACCGACTGCAGTTCTTCAGAAATCATCTGGATATTCTCAAAGAATGGAATCTCGGCATAATCTGCATACACATAAAAGCCACACATGGCAAGCAACACGTTCAATACGATCGTTTTCAGTGAAATACTCTTTCCTCCCATGTTCGCTCCTGTGATGACCGTTGCCCCCTGGCACAGTTCCATGGATAACGGTGTGAATTCCAGTCCACGGTTTTTTAATACCGATGCGACCCATGGATTTGTCACATTTTCCAATTTAAAGCTGATTTCTGTGTTTGTATAACCATTCAGTCTTTCCGTATCTTTATACGTGCCACCTTTTTGTTCTCCACTCAGACCACTGAAAATCGGTTTTACTGCCTTTCCAAAATAGGTTGCTGTCACTTTCTCCAGCAGCAAATCCAGACGTCCGGTCACATTTGCATTGTAAAGCATAGCATCCAGATATGGCTGCAGCTGATTCGTCAGCCGTTCCCGAATAATCTGCTCCTCCTCTTCTTCCTGAAGCACCACTTCATGCCGCATGTTCTGATATTCTTTTTTTGTCTCCTCCGCAGCAATCTCCATGGATTTTTCCAGTTCCCGCTTGCGTTTGCGGATTGCATCCAGCTTCTCAGAATATGCCTCATAGATGTAAAAACTTGGAATCCGACGCCCATCAGGATCTAAAATATCCAATGCCGCTTCCAGATCCATATAGTTCATCCCGGTCATTTTCGTCTGACCGTTCACATAATTTGCCTCACCCCGGGCCTGCTCTGAATAAATCAGGAAATTTTTGATTTCAAATAATTCAATGTCATTCAGACACATTTCCCGTGCCTTTTTGATGGTCGGCCGCACATCCTTCATCTGCATAAATATACGACGCAGATGATTAAGCTCCTGCCTCAGATCATCTTTTTTATTCATAAGTTTTTCCAGATTGGACAGTTCTTCCATCAAAAGATCCTGCTCCTCCACCGTATACGGTGTCAGCCGCCGCACCCGTTCCTGCCCATAAGGTGAGGACGGATTTAACCGGTCCAGAATATACTGCAGTCCCACACTGCTTTTTTGTTCATATGTTAACTGAATCATGCGAATTCCCCCATAATTTTCTCATACTCGTCCCTGACATTGTATACAGGAACGTCAATTGCTGCAGACATTTTCTCCTTAAATTCATCTTTATCAAAATGGAATCCATAGGCAGAAAACGGATTGATCGTCACAGCCAGAAGCTGCAATGCATCTGCCACTTCAAACCGTAATCCCTTGATCTGCAGTTTTTCATACATGTCACTGGAAAGCAGGATCTTACTGCCATCCAGAAGTACCATTTTCTTTCCTTTGAGATCCGTATTGGACATGATCAACGTTTTCACCATGGCATCCGTCAGTCCCCCCTGAACAACGATGTATTCCGGTGGATTTTCCGCACCTTTTCGCCAGATTTTTTCCGGTGTCACACGTTCCTCCGGCAATACGATATGTTCCGGATCCGCCACCGGGATGTACTTCATGTCATTTTGATTCCAGAGTTCCTCCGGCACATTAAAAGGCGCCTGCGGCAGTTGCAAAATCTCACAGGTATATGCGGTATCCCGCACAACCGTAGCCAGGCTCTTGTGATAAGATGCACCGGTACACAAAATCGTGCTCTGGCTTACCTTTCTGGAACAGAGACTTTTTCGTCCCAGAGCCCCGTCGATCAGAATCTTGTCCACTCCATATGGCCGGATCAGATCCGACACCGCCGCCAGCTGACTCGTCATGGATGGCCCTGCAATCTGCACAAATCCATCTGTCCTTGCCTTAAAAATAATGATCTCACCCATCGGTGTATAAATCCCGGTGGAACATAAAATCTCCCGGGTTGTATCGCAATATTTCAGCAGATCTGCTGCTGTTGCGACAATCGTTCCCTTATAAACAAAAATGCCCGGCTTCACCGTATTAGTTACCAGGTCCGTGCTCTCGCCGTCTCTGCCCACTGATGTGGCACCAAAAGAAACCCCGCTTTTCTTCAGCTCGGCGATCAGCTGATTCAACGTGGTTGTTTTTCCTGCATTTTTACACATACCGATCAGGGAAACAGAATCGTAAGGTGCTACCAGTTCGTACAATGATTTCATACTTACCTCCATAACAACTACATCTCAATTCCTTTCCTTGCCGGTACTCCTTTTTCAAATGGATGCTTCACCGCATTCATGTTTGTGATATAATCCGCCAGTTCCACAAGTTCCGGCTTCGGATTACGTCCCGTCATAACTACTTCAAGCTGCTCCGGTCGATTCTTCAAGAACTCTACTACTCTGACGGTATCGATCAGTTCCGCATTGCACAGATCCAGCATCTCATCCATCACAAGCAGCCGGGCCTTCTGCTCCACGGCAGTCTCTGTCACTTTCTCAAATAATGCTGTGTAGGCAGCCTTTGCCTCCACTTTTTCCTCCGGTGTCATCAGAAAAGAAAAACCGAAATGATGATCTTCCACCAGAACCGTAATATTCGGTATCTTTCGTAAAATATTCATCTCACCGGTTGTGCCATCCTTTAAAAACTGGGAATATACAACCGGGAAGCCATTTCCTGCACAACGGATCGTCAGACCAACCCCCGCGGTCGTCTTACCCTTGCCTGTCCCCTCATAAATATGAACAAGTCCCTTCATTTTTGCTTCCTCCTTACATACTTTTCTCCTGCATTTTGTACAGAATAACCCCCTAGAACCACTTCTTTTTACTATCTCAATCATAGCATGCCGGCATCTGTTTTACAAGTAATATCCCATGATAAAGCGGGCATTCGCAATATTCCTCATGCATCTGGTCGCATCCTCGCGGAGCGTTTTTATGTAATAGGAACATTACGTAGTAATTTCCTATTACATAAAAAGCGCTGCTTTCATGTCCTGTCTGACACAAAAACAACGCTTTTTCACTTTAACGTTCATTCATTGCATTACTCAATATCTTGATCAGCTCCAGTACACTGGCAAACTGATATGTGATATTTCCTTCGATCCACTGAAGTTCACCCTGCCAGGACGAATTCTGGCGGTATCTGACATTCAGCAGAAATGTACCTTCCGTTCCACGTTTTGCCACCACATCTTCCGGTGTACAGATTTTTTCTGGCTTTGCCTCCACAACATGCTCCTTTTTTTCAAAAGAACGTATCTGTGTCGATGCTTCCGGAAAACGTAACTGGTCAAAAAATGTTTCCGCTGCTTCGATCATGCGGATAATATTGCTGAACTTTACTGCTTCTTTACTGTAACAATGATAAATTTCTCCTGACATTTCGCCATCCACAATACTGTCAATGCAGATACTGATCAGGTTCGGCACATGCCAGGCAATTGGATGGTTCCACTCCATATTTTATGCCATTCCCCTTCATAATCTGTCTGTCCTCACATTTCATACACAGACACTAGAATTTGTTATTCTGCATTTACCATGCACTCTGCTCATCCTTAAACTGAATCGGCGAATCCAGATTTTCCACATCTGCTACAGATGATACGAAATACTCCAGATTTTTTGCCCAGCTTTTATGTTCTCTTGCAAAATATTTGCGAATACGGTCAAAAATCATACCACAATTTTCTTTGTTTGTGCCGATCAGGAGGATCAGATACTGAGAAGCACTGTATTTTGTAAAGGAATCCCCCCGGCGCAGACAATGCTGCACGGAGTTCTGCATTTCCTCCATCATGATTTCAAGCTTCTCCGGTTTCTCCATCGGACGACCTTTTCCATCCGTCACGCTGCAAAGCATCAGGTAGGCGGACTGTCCGCTTCGTTCCATCATACGTGCAACCAGCCGGTAACTGTCCCGGAAACTCGGAATGCTGCAGTAATATGCGCCACCCGGTACATCCTCCTCTTTCAGACGATTCTTGATATCCTGCAGTTCCCTCGGTTTTGTATCATTGATCTGGCTGCTCATCTCCTCAAACTGTTTCATGAGTTTTTCCGACGGGCTGATACCAAGTTCTTCAAAAAACAGTTTTGCGGTACACTCGTATTCTTTTAAGGCTTCCCGGTAACGTTTTAGTCCGATATAGCACTCAATTTTTACCGACTGCCATTCATCAAAAGGATACAGTTTGCAGGCCGGATCGCAAAATGCCAGTGCTTCCTCATAGTCACCTCTTGCTATCAGAATCTCACAGAGTTCTTTCAATGCCTGTGTATAAATCTTTTTGTACTGGATACTCGCAATCAGTACCCACTCTTCACCAGACAGATCCGGTAAAAATTCTCCGTGATACATCCGGCAGACTTCTTTTAATAAGTCTTCTTTGTGCCCGGCATCCTCGCAGGCTTCTACTTCTTTATATAATGCTGCAAATACCCTGGCATCTACCTCTGTCTCCATCGGTGCCTGCCAGCTGTAAATACCTTTTTTGATATTTACATACTCTGCCTCAGGTAACCCTGCTTCCACGATCATCTTTTTCAGACGATGAACCGTTACACGAAGGTTATTAGCCGCATCGGCCAGTTCATCCCGCCCATACAATGCAGACAGAAGTTTTTCTCTGGCAATGCCCTGTTCTCCATAATATAATAATATCTGAAGCAGTTTCATTGCCTTAGTCGTGGTGTTCTTTCCAAATGATATCGGCTGCTCCCCATACATGACCGAAAAATCTCCCAACATGTGGACTTCCAATTCTGCTAATTTCTCATTCATATTTTTTCCTCGTTTCTCATTAACGATTTCCCCTTGCCTAACTTCATTGTAAAAGTCCATCACTTGTTTGTCAATCAAAATTTGTATACAGAAATGCATAAAAAAATATTTCGCAAGCAAACAAATTTGTCAAGGAAATTCAAGTATGATATACTTATCTTTATTAAAATCATGTTGATTGAACGACGATCTTACAGAGGGAAGGAGGCTGATTCCGTGCGATCTCACAGTCAACTGCACCGGAGTCTGTGCAGACACGGATGCATCCTTTCCTTTTTGCTGATGCTGTTCATTTTACTTCTTACGGGATGCTCTTTCGGCAGTGGAAATGCTTCAGATACATCCCCTGCTGCAAAGGACTCCGGCACCAGAGATGCCACACCACAGGTTCTTGTGGCAGAGGCTTCCGGCGAAGTAACTTACGGTTCCGACATTGTCTCGCTGGATGCTTCCCACACTGCAGACGGTTATCTGATGCTGCGCTACAGTGGAACCAATGAAAAAGTTAAACTTCAGATCACACTGCCGGACAGCACAGAGTATACATATCCAGTCACAGCTTCCGGGGACTATTCCGTTTATCCGCTTCCCGGCGGAAACGGTTCCTATAAAGTCACGTTACTGGAATCTGTCTCCGTGGAGGACAATTTGTATGCAGTCTCCTTTACCCAGGATCTGGATGTTGAGATTTCCAATGAATTTTTACCTTTTTTATATCCGAATTTTTACGTGAATTTCACAGCAGACTCTGCCAGTGTAAAAAAAGGTGGGGAACTTGCACATGGATGTTCTTCTGATCTGGATGCCATCACAAATATTTACAACTACGTAATTGAAAATATTTCCTACGATCAGAAAAAGGCGGATTCTGTTCCATATGGTTACATTCCGTCCCCGGACGATACTTTAAGTTCCGGTACCGGTATCTGTTTTGACTATGCGTCACTGATGTCGGCCATGCTCCGTTCCCAGCGGATCCCGACGAAACTGGATGTCGGTTATTCCGGCGATGTTTACCATGCCTGGATCAGCTGTTATGTCACGGAAGTAGGCTGGGTGGACAATATCATTGAATTCGATGGAAAGAACTGGTCCATTATGGATCCGACCCTGGCAGCAAATAACAGTGCTTCCAATGTAAAAAAATATGTCGGTGACGGCAGCAATTATGTCACGAAATATACTTATTAGAATAACAGCCTGTATGTAACATTTAATTTTCAGAAATAATGAATGAATGGAGGAAACAACGAATGGGAAAGCAGACGCAGCAAAAATCTCTATCCAATCCGGAAATTGCGTCATTCTGCGGTGAAATGTCCATGATCTTAAAATCCGGCATCTCAGCGTTAGAAGGTCTGGAACTTCTGATGGAAGATACACAAAACGAACCGGAAAAGGCACTGATCGATGAAATGTATCAGGCCATGCTGGCAGGAGATGCCTTTGCGGATGCACTGGAAAAGACCGGTGTATTTCCATCCTATCTGGTCCGAATGACACAGATTGGTGAGGAAACCGGACGTCTCGACGATGTCATGGAATCCCTGTCACAGCACTACAACCGGGAGGATTCCTTAATCCGTAATATCCGGAATTCTCTCTCCTACCCTCTGATTATGATCATTATGATGTTTGTGGTCATTGTAATCCTTGTGACAAAAGTTATGCCTGTCTTTCATCAGGTATTCCGGCAGCTTGGCACGGAAATGACGGGACTTTCCCGTGGCATTCTCATGATTGGTAACGGACTTTCCCGTTATGCGCTGGTTTTTATCGTGCTGATCGTAGGCCTGGTGGCATTTGGCATCTACCTCACCCGCACAGCAAAGGGGCGTGTCCTGCTCGGCAAATTGGGGCATGCCTTCCGTCCTTCCCGTGATGTTTCCGAAAAATCCTCGATGTGCCGTTTTGCAGGTGCTATGGCACTGGCATTAAAAAGTGGCCTGACACCGGAACGTGGACTGGAGTTTTCCCAGAATCTGATCGAAGATGAATATTTCCGTCAGAAGATTGCAAAATGCTGTGAAGAAATGGAAAACGGTACCGAACTTTCCACCGCACTGGTCAAAACCGGTGTATTTACCGGTGTGTACGCCCGCATGACTTCCATTGCCGGAAAATCCGGTAGGATGGATGAAGTGATGGAACAGATCGCGGACCGATGCGAAGAGGAACTGAATGAGCGAATCACCTCCTTTATCGCAATACTGGAACCAACTCTGGTCATTATCCTTTCCGTAATCGTCGGAATCATCCTTCTGTCCGTCATGCTGCCGCTGCTTGGCATTATGGCTGGTTTATAACAGGAGGTGACCCCCGATGCTTCATCGAAAAAAGGAACGCTTTTATCACGGCAGACATGCGCATCCCTTCCGGAATCTGTGCCTGTCCCTGCTCGTATTTTTCTGTATCTGCGGATTGTTTTTCAGCGGCATCTCACACATGTCCGCCCAGGCAGTCCAGGAACAGAAATCCAGTCTGGAAAATGCCCTCTGGCGCGGCGTGACCCAATATTATACGCTGGAAGGACGCTATCCGGAGACGCTGCAGGAGCTGAAAGACACTTGCGGCATCCAGTATGACACAACCCTCTTTTTTGTGGATTATCAGATCGCAGGAGCCAATATCCTGCCGGATATCACAGTGATTGAACGACAGGAGGCACGAAAATGAAACACAGGAACGAACGCAGACATGTCATTGATTTTTTGTTTCCTCTGGCACTCTTTTTTGTACTGACTGCAACTTCTGTAGCGTTGGTGGTACTGGCCTCCGGTATTTACAGCCGGCAGGTTGCTGACTCGGAAGATTCTTTTTCCAGCCGCACGGCACTGTCCTACGTGACAGAAAAGTTGCATCAGAGTGACGAATATGGTGCCATTGATGCAGGAACCTTTGATGGCCAGGATGCTATTATCATTCATCAGACTTATGCGGATCAGCCATATACCACTTACCTGTATCAGTACGATGGATATCTCAGAGAACTTTTCATTCGGGAAGATGTCTCTGCCAGCGCATCCGCTGGCCGCAAGATCCTGTCGGTAAAGGACTTTGCATTTGAAGAATCACAAAATGGTCTTTTTCACCTGTCCTGTACCAACGAGGATGGCAGCATTTCTGATACTTATGTCAGTGTCAAAAGTACACCGTAACCAATAGGAGAACGTTATGAAACGAACACCTGCAAAACGTTCCAGCTTGTTTTTACTGGAACTGATCATAGCAATTTTATTTTTCAGTCTGACCTCAGCGGTCTGCGTGCAGATTTTTGTACGGGCCCATCTGATCAGTCGTCAGACCCGGGAACAGAATATGGCCCTGGAAAAAATATCCGGACTTACAGAAGTCTTTCTCGCCGGTGATTCCATTCAGGATCTGCCGGGAGTTACTTCTGATACTTCTGCTGATTCCTCATCTTCTTCGGAAAATACTGCTGCCGGTTCAGATACAGACAATTCCACTCCGTCAGAGGTTTCCGAATACCTGATCTATTATGATGCAAACTGGCAGATCTGCAATTCTGGCGAGGCAAGTTATCGGATTCTGATTCAGATTGAACCACAGGGAGCTCTGCAGCACGGTACTTTTTCTGCTGAGCGCGTTGGAACTGATCATACAACAAATTCTGATTCCATGATTTATTCCATGGAAACAGATTTCTGTCCGGCACCGGGAAAGGAGACGTCACATTCATGAGAAAAAAGAAACACGAATCCTGGCCGGGATTTCAGATTGGTACTTCTTATCTGCTGGTCATTTTTATCATTCTGTGTCTTGTGACCTTTGCAACCTTATCACTGTCCAGTGCGTTAAAAGACCAGTCCTACACACAGAAAGTTGCTGATCATCAGACCGCTTACGCCTCTGCAAGCGCCAAAGCATCTGCCCGACTGGCAGATATTGATACTGCCCTTCAGTCAGAAACACCTTACATGGCATTACAGGAAATCAATGATATCACCATCACTGATGAGAATAGCGAATGGCTGATCAGCTATACAATTCCAATGACAGACAGCCAGAATCTGGAAGTTTCCATACTGGCAGATCCATCGGATGGCTCCCGCCGCGTCGTATGCTGGAAAGAAGCTGCCGCATCGCAGTGGACACAGCAAACAACCCTTCCGGTACTTGGAAGCGGAGCAAGTAAAGATTAAAAATGGGGGAACTATTATCATGAATTTAAATGAATTATTGCAAAAAGCAGTCACCGATCATGCATCGGATATCTTTATTGTCGCCGGTCTTCCACCTTCCTATCGTGCAAACGGGCGGATTCTTCGCGAACATGAAGAAAAACTGATGCCAAAAGAGACGCAGGCCTGTGTCGAAGAAATCTACAAATTAGCCGGAGACCGTGACATTTCCAATTTATTAAAACGCGGCGATGACGATTTTTCTTTTGCTATTCCGGGCCTGTCCCGTTTCCGTGTCAGCGCTTACAAACAGCGTGGCGCCCTTTCCGCAGTTATCCGTGTCATCACCTTTGAACTACCGGATCCGAAAGATATCGGCATCCCACAATCCGTCATGGATTTTTCCGGATTATCGAAAGGTCTTGTTCTGGTCACTGGTCCTGCCGGAAGCGGAAAATCAACGACCCTCGCCTGTCTGGTCAACCAGATCAACCACACCATGGAAAAACATATTATCACATTGGAGGATCCGATCGAGTATCTGCACCGCCACGACAAAAGTATTGTCAGCCAGCGTGAGATCAGTATCGATACCCAAAGCTATGTCAAAGCCCTGCGCGCTTCCCTGCGTCAGAGCCCGGATGTCATCCTGCTTGGAGAAATGCGTGATTATGAGACCATCGACGTGGCCATGACAGCTGCCGAAACCGGCCATCTGGTATTTTCCACCCTTCACACCATCGGTGCTGCCAATACCGTGGACCGTATCATTGATGTCTTTCCAGCCAACCAGCAGCGTCAGATTGCAGTTCAACTCTCCATGGTGCTTCAGGCGGTTATCTGTCAGCAGCTGATCCCCTCGGTAGACGGCACTCAGGTTCCTGCTTTTGAGGTCATGACCGTGACACCGGCCATTCGAAATATGATTCGAGATAACAAGATCCCGCAGATTGAGGGGACCGTATATTCTGCAAATAAAGAAAACATGCATTCCACTGATTACAGTCTGCAGATGCTTGTCAAAGAAGGAAAAGTTGCTCCTGAAGTGGCACTTACATATGCGTCCAATCCAGAGATGTTAAAAAAGAAGCTTTAAAAAAATGTCCATACAGCCATATTCTCATATTGCTCTCTGGTTCCATCAGCCTCGCAACCTCCTGTAATAATACGTATTTTTCGTCTCCTCATGTACAATCGGTTTTATTTTATATCGTTTTTTCATATTATGTCAATATGATTAGTATATTATTTTATAATTGATATTTCTATTTCGTATTACTGCTTCTAATATAAGTTTGATAACTAATGTAAATATCGTAAACATTTGTATTATTTAACAAAAAAGCTCTTTCTTTCTTCCTTGAAAGACGTTATAATGTGTGAGTTACTCATTTCATTTAACAAACTAAGGAGAGGGAAGTTATGTTAGAAAAATTTTTCAAGCTCAAAGAAAACGGCACAAATGTCAAAACTGAGATTATTGCCGGAATCACAAGCTTCATGACCATGGCATACATTCTGGCAGTCAACCCAAGTATCATGTCTGCCGCCGGTATGGATCACGGAGCTGTCTTCACTGCAACTGCACTGGCTGCATTTATTGGTACACTCGCAATGGCACTGTTTGCCAACTATCCATTTGCTCTGGCACCGGGTATGGGTCTGAATGCGTACTTTGCTTATACCGTAGTTCTCGGTATGGGTTACAGCTGGCAGTATGCTCTGGCTGCTGTTTTCGCAGAAGGTATCATCTTCATCGTTCTGTCCCTGACAAACGTACGTGAAGCAATCTTCAATGCGATCCCGCAGAATCTGAAATCTGCAGTCAGTGTTGGTATCGGTCTGTTCATCGCATTTATCGGTCTTCAGAACGCACACATCGTTATCGGCGGTTCCACACTGCTTCAGCTGTTCTCTGTAGACGGCTATAATCAAGTAAATAACGTAAATGCTACATTTAATGATGTAGGAATTACTGTTCTGCTTGCGATCATCGGTATCATCATCACTGGTGCTCTGGTTATTAAAAATGTCAAAGGAAATATCCTCTGGGGTATTCTGATCACATGGGCACTGGGCCTGATCTGTCAGGGTGTCGGACTGTACGTTCCAAACCCGGAACTTGGTTTCTACACGCTGATCCCGGATTTCAGCAACGGTCTGTCTATCCCGAGTATTGCTCCGATTTTCTGTAAAATGGATTTCTCCGGTATCTTATCACTGAACTTTGTGGTTATCCTGTTTGCATTCTTATTCGTAGACATGTTTGATACCATCGGAACTCTGATCGGTGTATCTACAAAAGCAGGCATGCTGGACAAAGATGGCAAGCTTCCACGTATCAAAGGAGCATTACTGGCTGACGCTGTTGGTACTACTGCTGGAGCTGTTCTCGGTGTTTCTACAACCACAACATTCGTTGAGAGTGCTTCCGGTGTATCCGAAGGTGGTAGAACAGGTCTGACATCTATTACAACAGCCATCCTGTTTGCACTGTCTCTGCTGTTATCCCCGATTTTCCTTGCCATCCCGTCCTTCGCGACAGCTCCGGCACTGGTAATCGTAGGATTCTACATGCTGACAAATGTGGCAAATATCAACTTTAATGATGTCATCGAGGCAATTCCATGTTATATCTGCATCCTGGCAATGCCGTTCTTCTACAGCATTTCCGAAGGTATCTCTATGGGAGTTATCTCTTACGTGGTATTAAATGTTATTACAGGTAATGCAAAGAAAAAGAAGATCAGTCTGCTCATGTATATTCTGGCAGTATTGTTTGTTCTGAAGTATATATTCCTGTAAAAATTCATTCTGTATATCAGATGTTGGATGCTATTCCAAAAAACTCCCGGGAGGCGATTCCTCCCGGGAGTTTTTTGTTGTTTGCTTCGTATTTACTATGCGGTTTCTCCTGCCTTTTGCACGTTTTCCCCGTTTCCTTCTCCGCCGGATTCCGACAGATTGGAAATAATTACGGCAATCAGGATAATGATACAGCCTGCCACCATGCGCGGTGTGATCACTTCATGCAGAATGATAATGGAAAACAGCGTTCCAAATACGGACTCCATACAAAGTATGATGGCTGCTTTTGTTTCTTCTACGTACTTCTGACATGCGGTCTGAAGCAGATAACAGATGGTCGTGCTGATCACAGCGAGATATAAGACGCTAAGCCATCCCTTGGTCGTAACCTGAAAATCGGTCTCTCCAAATACAAACATGCTGATCATGGAAAGCACAAATGCGGTAAACATCTGAACGAGATTCAACACTGCTGCCGGATATTTTTTTACAAATTCTCCGGTCAGGAAAATCTGAAATGCAAATCCTACGGCGCAGAAAAGTGAGAGCAGATCTCCGATGCCAAGTGTCAGATTGCCGTTCAGGGAAAGCAGCGCGACTCCTGCCACTGCCATAATCGCCCCGATAATTCCTTTTACGCCGACTTTCTTTTTCAGAATCACAAATGCAATAAACGGTACGATGACGACGTTCAATGCGGTAAGAAATGCATTTTTGGAAGGGGTTGTATACTGCAGGCCGACAATCTGCAATGCAAATCCGGCAAACAGTGTAAGTCCCATCAGCATACCTGCCTTGACCGCCCCTGCGCGATTCTCAATCTTTGCTTCTTTTTTCCGATGTCCCATGCTTACCAGACCCATCAACACTGACGCAAGCAAAAATCTGATCATCATGATCTGAAATGGTTTCATACTTTCCAATGCCATGTCACTTGCCACAAAACCGCCTCCCCAAATGACGGTCACAAGTATGAGTCCTCCGATTGCAACTCCTTTTTTCACACTAAAATCCTCCTCTTTTTCTATTCTTTCAAGCATGCCCTCGGCATTCTTGCTGCGAGATGCACGTCATGCAATGCATGACATATTCTTCTGTGCATCTCTCATCTGATATACTGCTTCCTTGCTTCTCTGATCTCGCTTCCGTCCGTTACTGTCTGAAGTGTAAATGCCAGTGCAAAATCCTGCAGCTTTACTTTATTTTCTTCCAGCTGTTCTTCTCCGCAGCTGTTGCTTCCAAGACCGGAATGCAGATAATCCAGATGAATGATCACATCATCCGCTTTTTCAATTGCAAACGGATGCTGTGCCTGTTCCAGACTTTCATCCGTATAATTGGCCAGATTCAGTCCAAGTGGATGTTCCATCTTGCATAGTAATCCGTTTTCACCATCTCCGATGCGGAACCATTTCACCTGCTCACGATGTCCATTTTCCTGCGGAAATACATAATTCGTCATCATTCCATCTACTGTATTTTTATAAATGCCCATGATAGAAGCAGCTTTACTGTCCACATAGCTTTCGCCTGGTCCCATGCCATACCACATTGTTTTCTGGAATTCTCTGTTTCCTTTCATCGTGATTCCGATACGCGGGAAAAATTCCGGCTCCAGTTTTCCTCTCTGCACCGCTTTTCCCTGAAGCTCTACACGCATTTGTCCACAGGAATAAATCTCATACGTATAGTCACAGTTAAATCCCCAGGACTGATTATAGCAGCTAAAATATGTCCCGATCCGAACTACCGTTTTATCTGCTTCTTCCTCCCAGTTGACATACGCTGTCTCTTCTACCGGTTTCTGTAAGAAATATTTATTCATCCAGTCTTCTTTTTTATACATATCGTTATCGATGGTAGCACGATATACATTCATTCTCGGACCTTCTGTCAGATATACTCTGTCTTCTGTTCCATATGAAAGTAATTTTCCAAATACAGTACTGAATCTTGCTTTTACCAGATTATTTTCCACCGTAAGAATTCCTGCACGATCTGACACACGAAGCGGATCTGCTGCTTCCCGCACTGAAAATTCATCCTTGCGGATCTGTATCGGAATCTGCACTTTTTTGATCTCATGACCGGCCGGTGCAAACAGGCTGTCTTCTTTCTGGCATACAGTCAGATTAATGTAATAATCTGTATTTGCCTGTAGGTCAAACATTACGATCGGTAACGCAAGAACCATGCTTTCATGTGGTGCCAAAGTAAGATCTGTCATCCAGCCTTCCTGTATGACAACATCTTCCGCAACAATCTCCCAATGAAGCGTCACAGCATCTAAATCCAGGAAATCATAATAGTTTGAAATACGGATTTTGTGCATACTTCCTTCCACACCGGTAATATCTACCGACGCAATGATCTGCTTATACTCTTCCATTCCAGGAGAAGGTGTTCTGTCAGGCATCAGGATTCCATCAATACAAAAGTTTCCATTGGTAGGAAAATCACCATAATTTCCGCCGTATTTATAATAGATTTCTCCATCTTTCTCCGTATAGATCCCATGATCATACCATTCCCAGAGAAATCCGCCCTGCAAGCGTTTATACTTGCGATACATGTCCTGATATGCTTTTAATCCTCCCGGACCATTTCCCATCGCATGCCCATACTCGCACATCACATGCGGTTTGTTTCCTTTTACTTCATATTCAGCAATTTCTTTCAGACCTTTTAACCGCGTATACATCGTAGAATAGACATCTGCTACTTCTGCCTCAAAATCACCTTCATAATGAATCAGCCTGGTATCATCCAGTGTCCGGATCGCTTTCGCTGCACTTTTGAAATTACAGCCGAAATCAGATTCATTTCCCATAGACCACATAATAATGGAGGGATGATTGCGGTCTCTTTGCACCATTCGGACACTGCGATCCACATACATTGCTTTCCATGCAGGATCATCTGTGATCCAGGTATAATTTTCTACCCATTCGAATCCATGACATTCCAGATCTGCTTCATTGATCACATAAAGGCCATATGTATCACACAGATCATAAAAATATTCATTTGCAGGATAATGGGAGCAGCGGACCGCATTGATATTGTACTGTTTCATCAGACGGATATCAGCCTCCATCTGTTCCCTGGTAACCGTTCTTCCTTCTTTCGGATTATAGTCATGATGATTCACTCCATTCAGTAAAATCACCTGACCATTGATGCGGAAATTATCGTCTTTAATCTCAATCCTGCGAAAACCACACCGCACGGTCACTTCCTGTGTTCGGGTACTGACTGTAAACTCATATAATTCCGGTGTCTCTGCTGTCCACGCATGCACATGCAAAATTTCCGCATCCACACTGGCCTGCATCTCTTCGGTGGCAGCTTCTCCGAAAGCAACCACTTCGCCTCGATAAGTAAGCTTCCATGCGGCCTGTCCCAATGGCTGTTTGCCTGTAATTTTGGCTGTAAACAATCCAGTTTGATAACTGTCATCCAATGTTCCATCCACCTGTACATCCAGGATTGCATTTTTCTCTTCATTGATCAGTTCCACATCCCGGAAAATACCGGACAGCCACCACATATCCTGATCTTCCAGATAAGTGCCATCTGACCATTTATATACACGTACTGTAATATCATTTTCTCCGGCTTTTACCAGCTCTGTGATATCAAATTCAGACGGAAGCCGGCTCACCTTACCATAACCTGCATGCATGCCATTTACCCATACATCAAATGCACTGTCTACCCCATGAAATTTCAGAATTGTATCTTTTTTCAGCCACGCTTCATCCAGGAAAATACTCCTTTTATAAATTCCGGTTGGATTTTCATCCGGAACATAAGGTGGATTGATCGGAAACGGATACAATACATCCGTATAGTGCATCCGGTCATATCCACGCAGCTGCCACACGGACGGTACATCGATCTGATCCCAGCCTTCCAGCAGTCCCGGCTGTTCAAATCCTTCCGGCGAAAGTTCCGGTGCATCCAGATACAAAAATGCCCATTGTCCGTTCAGGCTCATTCGTTTCTGGGAATCTTTATAAAAAGAAGTTCTTGCATTTCTTCTGCCGATCCCGGTCATCTGATTGTCTTCCCATCTTTTCACTGCTTTTCTTGCCATAGTATTCTCTCCTCTCTGTTCGATTTAAATGACCCCTTCTCCAACACGTTAACTTAATCCATCTGGTAAAATCAATATACTATTTTATTGGTAAAATGTAAATATTTTTACTGGTAAAATTTCTTTTTTCGCACTTTACACATGATTTATCCATCTGTTTTATTTATTTTTCACAATTGATCGCAGCACTCTCTCTGCATCGCAAATAACAGCAATCAAAAAAAAGAACCATAAAACATCTCACTTGCTCTACAGTTCTTTTATTTTATTTTATGATTTGGGTGTCAAAACACCCAAATCTTGATTACACGGATTGTTCCGTGCTTTGCACTCCCACAATCCTTCCCGCCATTCGCATATCGTGGGATAAAAATCCCACTTTTATGCTCATATCGGGGCGTGCCCCAAGGTCATTCATCCACCCTTGTGCAAGCACAGGTGGACTCAGACCTTTTGACACTGTAATCATTTTATTATTTTTACACTGTCACGAATGCATAACTGCGTTGGAACGGATACTTTTACACATATTTCGCGCCCATGCAAAATTCGTTCCTCCAAAAGTTTGACGGCATACTCTCCCATAAATTCCATGTACAAGCGAACTGTTGTAAGAGGAGGGATCATATATTTTGCAGCCGGAATATCATTAAACCCGACAATGCTGATATCCTCCGGTATGCGCAGTCCAAGCTCATATGCTGCACGATAGCTTCCTGCTGCCATAGAATCATTTGCCACAAACACTGCAGTTGGCAGATTTCCTTCCTGATATAATTCTTTCAGAAGTTCATATCCATACTTTGGATAGTACGCACCGTACTTTGTATATTCCGGATGATACAGACCTTTCCGAGTTAATGCATCCTGAAAACAGTGTATGCGGGTATCGAGAGATTCCACTCCTTGTGCATTCAACTCCTTGCATCCAATCATACCGATTTTTGTATGACCACATGCGACCAGATACGAAACAATCTCCTCTACTGCCTGGCGGTAATCCGCCACAATACTGTCAAATTTCTCCGGATTCGGATTTGCATCCACAAATACAACCGGACATTTCCACAATTCGATAACGGCTATCATATCACTTGTAAATGTTCCGGTACAGATTACACCATCAAGCCCACTCAATGATTCTGCTGTATCTTCCATTTTTACCGTCTGTCTGAGATATCCTTCTTCTTCCAGCTTTCGTTCTAACGCAAGGCGGATACACAAATAGTATGGATCCTCCAGTTCTTCCTCTGGAGAATAGGAGTAAAACACGCCAATCTTTAATTTTTTTCTGCGTTTTTTCTGTGCGCGTACTTTATATTCCAGTTCCTCAGCGATTTCAAAAATTCTTTTTTTGGTTTCTTCCTGTGCATTTAAAGTCTCATCATGATTCAACACTCTCGACACCGTTGCAATTGAGACCCCCGCTTTTGCGGCAATGTCTTTGATTGTTGCCATTCACAAACACCCCAATTTTCTTTGTTTCGAAGTAAGCGGATCCAATCGATCTGCTTACACTATTATGTTCAAGTCGAACGCACGTGAGACTTGGTGCGTGATTCTGGTCAGCGAAAGCTGACATATTCTTCTTAGAATCACTGCACATCCTCGCGGAGCGTTTATCTCAGTCGAAGATTGTACTCCCACTGAGAAAGACTTGTTATTACTCACCACTTGCAGAAGTGGAAGTCTTCTCGACTGAGATAAATCATATCATCAATCCGGCTGCTGTTCAACCACAAAGACTATTCTTTTCTTTCTTCCCTGTATTTTTCAATTAAAACAAACACTTCCGGATGCCGTTCCTTCAAATGCTCATCCAGAAGATGTCTGCGTTCCCGGAACCGTTCAGCCAGCTCCGGATGCTCTCTGGCAATCCGTTCATGGATTTCCTGCCGGTGCTGTTCAATCTTCTGTGCCAGTGCATGTTCATCTTTCCCGGAGATACGCACAATTTCTTTTAAATGCTCTTCCAGATGTTCCAGCCATTCATCGAGATCAAGTTCTTCCATATGAGACCAGCTTCCATGCAGTAATTTTTCCACATCCTTTGTCTCTTTCAAATGCTCGATCTGATGCATGATCTGCTTCTCCATCTCAGTCTCCGCATCCGCTCCGAAAGCCCATACAAACTCCTGTACGCGATTATCCGCACGTTTTAATGATGCACTGCGCTCCGCATTATCCACACCGCCTTCTAACGGATATGGACGCTTATAGCCAATGTCTTTTAATGCAATATGGATCGTACGGCGAACATTTCCATTTTCAATCAAATGTCCAAGCCCCAGTTTTCGCATCTGTGTATTGAGTCCGGAAATGTGCTCTGTAATGTAAAACCGGATTCCTTTTTCCTTCAGGGATTCGCTCAACAGATTCAGACGGTCTGCTGCCGTAATATCCATACTTCCAATACCGCTTGCATCCAGAATTACCGCTTTGGTATCTTCCTTCAGTGCCTGCTCAATTTCCCGCTGTAATATGGAAATATTTGCAAAAAACAGATTGCTGCTGAAACGGTAGATCAAAACCCGGGAAACCGGGTGGATCTGTCCACCCTCTTTCAGATCTCTGAAATGCTTATGTCCCGGCTGGATTCCAAGAAAACAGGTTGCCGGTTTTGCTGTCCGTATGATCATCTCTGTAAAAGATAAAATAATACCGATCAATACTCCATTGATGGTTCCTAAAAACAGTACACCGAAAAATGCACCCAGAAAAATAAAACATTCTGTTCTGCTGACTTTCCACAGTCTTGCAGCCAGATCAAATTCTGTGGCACCAAGCAGAGCTGAAATCACGATGGCTGTCAGGACCGGAATCGGCAGATATCCGATAAAACCTGTACAAAACAGTAATAATACAATCATAGATCCGCCTGCCACAAGTCCGGTCAGCTGTGTCTTTGCCTGATACTGTTCCCCCATAGCCGTTCGTGATACGGAACCGTTGATCGGACAGCAGCCGGTAAATGCTGCTGCAATATTTCCAAGTGAAAATGCCAGAATTTCCTGATTATCATCAATCTGATAACGGTTTTTCTGTGCAAAACTATTCTCTGCCAGCAACGTTTCCGCCATGATAACGACTGCTACAGACAAACTGATCGTAACCGCCTCTTTTAACGGAACTGCGGAGAAATCCGGCAAACTCCATTTTGGAAGTCCCGGTTCTACCGCTGCCAGTGTCTGAATGCCCCAGTCCTGTAACGGAAGTACATTTGTGAATACAGCTCCTCCTGCCATCAGTACCACTGCCATCGGAAATTTTGGTATTCTTCTTTTTGCGATTAATAATATAGCAAGAGAAATGACACCAAGAATAACAGAAGGCAAGTTCATTATTTTTGCAGTTCCTGCGATGTGCTCTGCCAGCTCCAGAAATTCTCCGACGCCTGCCGTTCCTCCCATCAGTTTGGGCACCTGCATCAGAATAATCGTTGTGCAGATACCAGTGATAAATCCACCCATGACAGGTGCCGAAATATAATTGACCAGTTTCCCGGCTTTCAATAAAGAAAATATTAGCAGCCACAATGCTACAAAAAAGGTCAGCATCGGAACTGCCGCCAGTGCTTCTGTTGAACCTGCTGTAATATTCAATCCTGCCAGTGCGGAACCGATCAGTGCCGCCGGAGCCGCATCCACGCCAAAGATAAACTGCGGTGATGTAGAAAACAATGCAAAGAGCAGAATCGGAAAAACGGAACCATACAATCCATATACTGCAGGTAAACCAGCGATCTGTGCATATCCCATGGAAATCGGAATGGACACCGCCATGATGATCAATCCTGCCAGAATATCCTTTCCCAGATTTTTCTTATTATAATTTCGCAAAGTATATGCAATCTTCATCGCAGCAGTCTCTCCATTTCCAACAAGTTTCTATTATTCAAGAATGCCCTCGGCATTCTTGCTGCGAGATGCACGTCATGCAATGCATGACATATTCTTCTGTGCATCTCTGCAAGTCTACACTAGTTCTATTTGCCTGCTCATCTGCCTGATCAGATCTATTCCATCCCAAATCAGTGAAAAATCCAACGCATGTCCTGTTTCTACCACGCGATCGACACCCAGGACACCTGAACGGATCAGCTCCGCAGCCATCTGGCTTCGATCCATTCCCACACAGGTTAACGTCTGACATTTCCTTGTCAGTGCCGGATAAAGATTCTCCAGATTTTCTCCGCTACACTCCAGGAAAAACCCTCCAGGCACCGTATCATCCCAAACTTCCGGTGAAAGTACAGAAAGCCAGACCAGCACTGCAGTATCGCCATAACTTTTAATCTGTACATTTTCACAAACAGCTGCCATATACATGGCCTGTTCTAATTTCTGCACCGCAAGGTGTGCTCCAAGTTCATAATTACTTTGAATATAAGGAACTGCAGCCTTCCAGAATCGTTCATGTGCGCGCTGTACTTCTACCTTTGTTCCCAGCCAATAAATCAGGGCTGGAGACGAGCAGGCATTTTGATCATTTAAATATGTATCATTATAGAACGCCCGCACAATATCCGTCAAATCTTCTTTTTTCAAAATCTCCACCGCTGAAAATACAGCTGCTGACCTGCGATCTGCAAACGCAAGTTCTGTTTTTCCAGGTTCCAATACCGATTTCTGAATTTCCTGAATGCTATTGTCTCCGCCCCAGATCACCCGCACCTGACAAAGCTCTGAGAGTGCATCTGTGACTTCTTTTTCATGACCGTAACGAACGATCACGATTCTTTTTTTCCATTCCGGCTGCTGCTCCATCACCTGTCGGATGCAAGAAAGGATAATGCGCTCCTGCATGGTCTCTTTTTCCGGCATCCGCAAAACCACTGGATTTCCGGCCAGCAGGGATGCAGCCATACTGAAGGCAAACAATACCGGGACATTAGACGGAACAACGTGAAATGCGACACCTCTTCCGATTACCTTTTTCCCATTCCACTGACAGTCGTATTGATCCCTGAGATGTTTTAAATTCCCTTTTCTGCACCAAAAAGAAAATGCGGCCAGATCTGCAGCCTGCACACTATGATTTTCTTTCCGGATTGTCTGATACAAAGTATCCAGAAAGTTGATGGTTTCCTCTGAAAAGGGAGTATATGGTCTTTGCTCTGCAAGTTCATTCAAACTTGTAATATCGCCCAGTAAAAATTGAAGACCTTTTTGCCGGTTATTCTTCTCGAAAGTGTCAGAACATCCCCGGATCTGCGCATGTTTTAATCTACCGATCACTTCAAAATAAGCGCCCTTTCGTCCACACGGACAATCATCCACTCCCAGCAATCTGCCCTCATCTTCCGTCAGAATACTGTGCCCCGGATAGCTTTTCGGAAGAGTCGACACTACCTGAATGATTCCGCGCTCTCCAATATTGCAAAGCGAAAAATCAGAAGCCCGCCGAAAGAGAACGCCTGAATAATCAGAGGCATGCAAATGCCCACATTCACATTCCATAAAAATACTGCCCGCCTGCTCTGCCATACCATAGTAATCATGTACTTCTGCAATGCCGCAAACCCGGAGCAGTCCTGCTTTGTATTCCTCTTTTGAAACCGCCTGAGAAGCTAGCTTCTTCCAACCGCCGCCATGTATTAGGATTCCCTTAGACAGGTCTTTTTTTAGCCCCAACTGCTCTAAGGCCAGCACCAGATACTTCCAGATAAGAAAAGTAAAGCCAAAGATCAAAAACGGCTCATTACCATATTTTTCCAGAAACTGATCCAGCGTTTCCAAATCCAATGACATATCTTCTTTTAATGCAAAGGTGCGGTATCTTCCAAACAGAGAAAATCCCCTGATTCCTGCTGCCCGCGCTGAAAACTGCTGCATCCCGGACAGGGCTGAAGGTGCATCGATCACCAGCATCGGAAGTCTTTTTTTCCCAAGGAAATCTGCACCAATCTTTGCCAGTGCTACCTGCTGACGTGTTCTATTTTCCCCGTCCAAAACTATTTTGGAAGCCATACTGCTTGTTCCGGAGGAAGTTATAACCTTATACTCATCCTGTTCCGTCGACATGCTGCTCAATGTGAGTCGTTTAAATAATCCTGCCGGAAGAAAGGGAAGCTCACTGTAATGTGTTACTTTCTCCTCATCAAAACCATATGAGTCAAGCATTCTGGCATAAGCTGGGCAATGCTTCCTGTGATAAATGCTCAATTCCTTTAGCTGTGCAGTAAGCTGCTCATCTTTCTGTGCTTTTTCCAGACAATATATTTCATGTACTCTTTGTTCTTCCAAGTTTCTCCCCTCCCTCATAGGTAAAGCGGACATTCACTTTGCGACCTGTGTTCACCCTGTAATTTACTGTATTGCGTTTTCCCGGAAGGATTTTTCGGAATTTCTGCAATATAATACGCCTGCACGGCTCGGTTGCTTATATGCAGTCGATCTGCCAGCAGTTGTGCAGCTGTCTGTGCACATATCTGATCCGTTGTATAAATCTGCAGATGATCATCTGTTCCCACACAGACGAATTCACAATCAACTTCTTCATAGGCTTTCTGCAAAATATGTTCACATTCATCCAGCCCGATACGGATTCCGAAAATCTTGAGAAACCGTTTCTTGCGACCGGAAATATAATAATACCCATCTTCATCGACTCTTGCGAGATCTCCGGTATGCAAAATTCCATTTCGTTCATCACCCTTTCTAAGATCTGTCCGGTTTTCTGCCATTCCCAGTGTTACATTTGCTCCCTCATAGACCAGTTCTCCGACTCCGGTTGTCTCATCCACATCTTCCAAATGAAAGGCTCCCCCCGGAATCGCAATGCCGATACTTCCGATTTTCTGCAGACACTGTTCTGGCGGCAGATAGCTCATTCGTGCAGTTGCTTCTGTCTGCCCGTACATCACCACAAAATTGATTCCATGTTCCTTTGCCCAAACACCAACCTTCTGCTGTAAGGCTTCTTTCAGTCTGCCTCCTGCCTGTGTCATATAACGAAGATGCTGATACCATGGCTGCTCCCCAGCTTCTGCCTGTTTATCAAACAAATGCAGCCGTTGAAACAATTCATAGGTATATGGGACTCCCACCAGACTTGTTCCTCCTGCTGATCTGAAATAATCCCAGAATTGCTGCTGTACCACACTTCTGGTAGTTAGAAGTACACAGGCTCCCGCCAGAAAATGGCTGTTAAGCACAGACAAGCCATAGGTATATTGCATCGGCAGACAGGTGATTGCCCGTTCTGATTCTGTCAGTTTCAGATATTCCACAATTGATGCTGCATTACTTTCCAGATTTTTCCTTGACAAACGCACCAGTTTCGGACTTCCTGTGCTTCCGGAAGTAGTCAGCAGCAAGGCCAGTTCCGGATGCAGTTCACACTTTGATGCTTTTGTGGCATATAATGCATATTCTGCCAGTTCAAATATGATCTCACTGCTTTTCTCTTCCTTTTTATTGATAGTTTCATCTTTTCTTTTCTGCTTTTTCAAAAAACTGCAGGGTTCCCACACCGTTTTCTTTTTTTTCGGCATCCATACATATTCCGGCTGATACCGCTCATACATATCCTGAAGCACTGTTTCATCCAGATCTGCGTTCAATAACAGTGGCACCGCTCCTACATTCAAACAACCCAGATATCCAATCACAGCTCCCTGTGAATTTTCACATAATAAAAAAACAAAGCTGCGCCGGCGGACTGCATGTCTGAATTCTGCAATCTGCTCACGCAGCTCACCGTATGTAATGCAAATGCCTGTATCCGTCTGCAATGCGGGACGGTCTGCAGGTTTTAATTCCATTTCAAAATACATTTTCATACCTTCTACTTTTTATGATTTGTAACTATTATTTTATAATCACCGTACATTTTGGTAACATTTATCTAAAAAAAGACTATCAGCGATGTCGCTTATTTACTCATATCCACACCAAGTTTTTCCAGGATTTCAATTCCTTTGCTGTAAGTACTGAAGGAAGTAATATCCAGTGTCTCAAAGAACACGCCAAATGCTTCTTCCAGGTCTGCGACCATATCTACATGTCGCACAGATTCCCATTTTTTATATCTATTATATACAAGCACGTCATCGTTCAGATCCTCATCTGTTGCCTGTAAATTTCTTTTTATAATTTTGTTATATTTTTCAAGATTCGTCATCATCTTATCCTCATACGATTTTATTTTTTCCTGATGCTGCTTTCATGGCAAGGGTGATCATACCAACTGCCGCACGTCCTGCGTCTGTTTTGGCCGTCACTCTGCAGTCATACATACCGTTTCCTGCATCGCAGATAAGCTGTGCACTCAGATACAACCGTTCTCCCGGATACACCGGATGGTAAAAACGCATCTGGCTTACCTGAAAAAACAACGGAAGTTTTCCTCTGTTCTGCTCCATAAGCAATAGCAGGATATCTGCAGTCTGTGCCATACTCTCCATAATATAAATCCCGGGCAAAACTGGTTTTTCCGGAAAATGCCCCTGAAAAATCTGCCAGTCTGTCTGAATATCCACTTCTGCTTCAATTCGATCCGGCGGATACAACTTTGTCACACGATCCACCAAAAGTAACGGTTCTCTGTGCGGCAAAATTTTTTCTATTTCATCTTTTTCCATCATATTATGTTCTACCATATTACATTCTACTCCGGCATACAGACATTTTTCTATTTCTTTCTGTGTTTCATTCTATGTACAGATATTATTTCATTTCTTTACTGCTTTTCTCTGACGCATGATCTGTCGTGCCTGTGCGATCAGGTCATCACTGACTCCGGTCACCAACACTACATCCTTCAGTTCCGGAAAGGCTTCTTTTAACTCTGTACTGACCAGGTTTTCCAAGGTCAGCTCTGCGGAAGGACATCCGCTGCACTGTCCATGCATTCTCACATGAAGGATATCATCCTCCAGTTTTTCAATCTCGATATCGCCTCCATGCTGAGCCAGATTCGGGCGCACCCGCTCATCCAAAACCTGTTCTATTTTGCTGATTTCTAATTCTCCCATGGTAGTTTCTCCTCATAATTAAAAACTATAAGATCGTTTACGGATGATTCCATACATTCTATCTATCTTTTTAATTATATACCTGCGTTCCCTTCTGTACAACCAGAAAACGAACGCAGGCACCTTTACTTTTTTACTTTTAATCGCAGCTAAAAAGCCTACTCCTCGATATGTGCGATTGCTTTTGCAAGCTGTTTCTTAGCACCTAAGTTACCCTGACGTGCGATCATGATACGCTGTGCCTGCGGAGAACCTGCACCATGCATGGACTCTGTACGATATCCAACAGCTGCGGTACCAAGAGACAGGTTTTCGATAAGGCGAAGGATTCTCAGACGGTTCTCTGTGGTCACATCTGCAACACCTCTGAAATATTTGTCAATATATTTGCCAAGTTTCTCATCACGGAAGTCTTTCTCGGATGGAGCTGTAACCATCAGACCACCTGCAATATCTTCTGCCAGACGAACGATTTCATATGGGAAACGTGTTACATTCTGTTTACATACATTTGCAAGAAGCAGATTAATGATGTATGCGCCAGACTCTGTCGCAGTTCCCTCTGTGGAACATGCAAGACCACAGCAGAACAGTGTCTCATTTAAATGTGTCATTTCAATCAGTTTGTCTTTTACTGCAGAAGCTTTTGCAACACCGTTGTACTCAGCTGCGACTGCTGCCGCACCAATCAGGACATCGCCCACACCAACTTTACATCCACCGTAGGACTGACGATGATAACCTGCGAAACGCTCTACCAGCATTCCTGCAAACTCTGCTTCGCCATTCATGAAGATACGGTCGTTTGGTACGAATACATCTTCAAAAACAACCAGAGCCTCCACACCGCCAAATTCACAGTTTCCAACATCCATCTGGGATCCTTCCAGTTTTCTTGTATCACAGGACTGACGTCCGATAATCATAAAGATTCCGTCTGTATCAACCGGTACTGCAAATGATACAGCATAATCTTTGTCATCCGGTCCCATAGCAATGGTCGGCATAACGATAACTTCATGAGAGTTGCAGATACCGGTCTGATGCGCTTTTGCACCACGTACTACGATACCATCCGGACGACGCTCTACCACATGCAGATACATATCCGGATCTTCCTGTGCGTGAGGTGCTTTGGAGCGGTCACCCTTCGGATCTGTCATAGCTCCGTCAACGGTTAAATCGTTTGTTGCACAATAGTTCATAAATTTTTTGAAGTTCTCATGATAAGATGTGCCGTATTTTTTATCAATTTCATAAGTTGTGGAAAACTCTGCGTTAAACGCATCCATTCCTACACAACGCTGGAAACAGGCTGCCGTTTTCTGTCCACATAATCTCTGCATTTTTACTTTGTTTTTCAGATCTTCTGTGCTCTGATGGATATGTGTGAAACGGTTGATCTTCTCGCCGGTAAACGGAGAAGTAACGACCATCAGATCCTGATACTGCGGATCCTGAGCCAGATCATACGTCATTCTTACCGAATTTAAAGATGGGCGAAGGATTGGGTTATCTACCGGATTTTCTACCTTCTCGCCGAACATGTAAATTTCCATGTTCATTTTTCGGATGCTCTCGATATACTGTTCTCCTGTCATAAGTGCCATTTTGTCTTACCTCCATTTTTGCATTTTTATTTGCGTTTTTGCATCACTTTTTTGTTTATGATGCAATTATACACCGTTGTATGTATTTTTGCAATTATGAGGTTTCACAAAATATTACTTGATTTTAAAAAAAGGACTGCCCTTTGCGCTCATTTTCCTGTACAATGTGCACAAACAGCAGTCTTTTTCGATGTAAAAGCAGATATTCACAATCCACTTTCATTATTTATTTCTTCTTCGTTCAACCGTTTTTCTCTTATTTTCTCTTTTCGTTTTTCATAAGTCCAAGCTGCTCATATTTCTGTCTTTTTCGCACAAACGTAGAGCTGTCCATTCCCAGACTTGCCGCTGCCTCACGGATATTTCCATATCTCTGAAAGGCATGTTCCAGATATCCGGCTTCAAATTTTGCAACCTCCATCTTCAGATCTGTCTGATCCGGATACACATTCGTTTCTTTATACTGCTCCACTTTTTCCACCTGATCATGTAAAAACAGATCCTGCACGCGAATCACCTCACCGGCACTGACAATCGCTGACCGCTGCACCAGATTCCGCAGTTCCTGCACATTTCCCGGCCAAGGATAGTCACTCAGACACTGGTAGCTTTCTCTGTCAAAATGCTTGTTCTGACCTGTCTTATGATTATACTGATTCAGGAAAAATTCAATCAACGGTATAATATCTTCCCTGCGTTCCCTCAGTGGAGGTACTTCCACTGAAAACAATGAAAAATGCTGCAGAAGCTGTCGGTTGATATTGGACATTTTCTCCAACTGTGGTATCGCATACCGGCTTCCTGCAATCATCCGGATATTTAATTTCTGCTGATAGCCTTCCTTCATTATGCAGCAGCCATCCCGAAGCAGTGACAGCAAATCTCCCTGGATATCTCCCGGCATATCCGCCAGTTCTTCAATATACAGCGTACCTCCATCCGCACTTTCAAGCAGACCGATCTGTGACTCATGCTCTGCATTTCCCGGTTTTCCAAACAGATACGTCTCCAGGTCATCTTTTGGCACCGCAGAAAAATCCAGACGCAGAAAAGCTGCTTCCGAGCGATTGGAATGTGCATGGATATACTTTGCCATCCGGCATTTTCCGGAACCTTTTTCTCCCCAAAGTAATACCGGCATGTCAACCATAGCCATTTTTTCTGCAAACTTCAGCAACTTGCTGCTTGCTTCCGCAACGGCCACCAGCTCCACATCTCCGTCCAGTTCTCTGCGCATGCGCTCCAGTTCCTGCATATATTGACGGTTCTGCTGTTCCTTGCGCTGCAGTTCTTTGCGGATAGAATAAATTTCTGTAATCTCGCGAACCAATGTCACCACCATGACCAGATTCGTATGATCCTCCCCGTCAAAAACAGGTGTACTTGTGATCACTGCACGTTTTCCGGTACGAAAGATCTGTTCACTTGTCACCGGTTCCCCACCCTCCAGCACAGCAAGTGTACCACTCATTGAAATTACTCCTGCCTCCACCAGATCCTTCATATTTTTCCCGATCATTTCTGATTTTCTCAGACCACTGATCAGTTCATAACTATGATTCAGATATACGGTATTTGCCTCACAGTCTGTAATATAAATGCCGTCATGAAAATTATCCAATACGGCTTCCAGATAATCTTCCACATGAAAATTTTCGGTATTTTTTCCCTGTATACTCATAAATTTGCTCCTCATTCATTGCAAAAACGCATCGCTTTCTCTTATAATACGAATTTTTCTGCAATTTTGCAATATATAAAAAGCAATTCTTATGCTAACATCTTCTCAACTTCTTCTTTCGTCGGGATTGCCGGGATTCCACCACGTTTCTGTACACAAAGTGCTGCAGTTGCGTTTCCATATACGGCACAATGGTGAATTTCTTCCCATGTCAGGATTTCGATTGGTTTTTTCAGTGATAAGTATGCGCTTAATGTACCTCCCCAGAAGGAATCCCCTGCACCGGTTGTATCTACGGACTGTACGGAAAATCCCTTCACGCGCTCTTTTTTCTCTTTCGTCGCCATCAATACCCCTTCGCTGCCAAGCGTTACTGCAATGAGCTTCGGACCCATGGCAAGCAGTTTATCTGCTGCGCCTTCATAAGTTGCCTCCCCGGTAAGTAATAAACTTTCTTCATCGGATACTTTCATGACATCCGCATAAGGAATCATTGATTTCATCGCTTCTGTTGCAACTGCTTCACTGCTCCACAAAGTTGCACGGTAATTCGGATCATAAGAAATCAGTGCACCTGCTTCTTTTGCCAGCTTTACTGCTGTCATTGTCGCATCCTTTGCAGGCTGATCAGTCAGAGACAAAGAACCAAAGTGGAAAATCTTGCAATCCTGTAAAAGTTCTGTATTTAACTCATTCGGACTCAACTGCGTATCTGCACCCGGTTTTCTTGCGAAGGAAAACTCCCGCTCCCCCTCTTCATCAATAGCAACAAAAGCCAGCGTAGTAAAATAACTGTCATCCTCTATCAAGTTGGAAACACCGATACCTTCTTTCTCCAGTGTCTTTTTCAGAAATGCACCATGCATATCCTTTCCTACTTTTCCGATAAATTCGGTCCGATATCCCATGTGACTGGCCACAGTCAACAAATTTGCAGGAGCTCCACCCGGATTCTGTTCAAACAAACGCATACCATCCGAGCCTGTTCCAGCTTCTGTAAAATCAATCAGTAATTCGCCAAGTGCGACAATGTCAATGTTTTTTCCCATTTTTCAATTCCTCCTCAGTAGATTTCATTATACCGCTTCTTAGTAAATCGTCAATCGTAAAAGGATAACTGTCTACTGTGGCATGTAGACTTCATAAGTCACTGTATTGTCCGCATTTAATGTACATACATTTGTGTATAAATTTAATCTCATAGTAGAACCCCTCCCATGATATAGTCATGGGAGGGGTTCTACTATTTCAAATAATTCTTTTAACATAATGGGTATGTATTAAAGTATTTTTTCAGCATCCCGCAGACACTGTTTTATTTTTTAGCAGGTTATTTTAAGGAAAATGTCTAATGTTACTTATTATAATATTATGTCTAATTACAATTATAACTTTGATACGTTATACGCGGGCAATACCACCATCAACTACCATTGTCTGACCTGTCATGAAGCCAGCTTCCTCAGATACAAGGAATTTAATAGCTCCTGTGAAATCTTCCGGATACGGATATTTCTTGATAGACTGTAAGCCAAGCATAAGATCCCATTTATTGAATCCGCCTTCTTCGATTTCTCCCGGTGCTCCACCAATGTTGCTGATTGTCTGGTCACAGACAAATAATCCAGGTGCTACAGAGTTTACAGTTACGCCATATGGACCATACTCAGAAGCAAGTGCTCTTGTCAGACCGATAACAGCACCTTTTGTGGAGATGTAACCGGAAAGTTTCGGCTCCTGACCATTCATGAAGGAGTCAGATGTAATATTTACAACTCTTCCCCAGCCTTTCTCTCTCATTCCAGGAAGGAATGCCTGCAGACAGTTGTAAGGTCCATCTACATTTGTTGCGAAGTAAGATTTCCACATCTTGTAGTCAAGGTCTTCAAATAAGATGAATGGGTAAATACCTGCATTGTTGATCAGGATATCACATCCGCCGAACTCATCTACTTTTTTCTTCATCTCTGCAACTTTTTCCGGATCACTGATATCACATGCAACAGAAAGTACTCTGCAATCCGTTCTTCCTAAAGCAGCAATTCTCTCCTCAGTCTGTTTGGAGTCGCCTCTTGCTACCAACACAACATCTAATCCAAGGTCTCTTACGAACTGAAATGCGATTTCCTGTCCTAAACCTTTACTTGCACCTGTAATCACTGCAATTTTGTTTGCCATAATTTTTTCCTCCTGAAAATATCTTCTCTTATATTAGTTCATGCATTTTTTTAATGCTAAACATCTTATTTTGGTATGTCTCGGAAAGTTCTCCTCTTTCCGAGACCATCGTCTATGTCTACCGTTGTTTCTTCCTGAATAAATCTTTGCTTTACGGGAATAAGCAGCCTGGGAAACCACAGGATGTGATTTCATCTGAAGGAAAGTGTGAAATAACTTCATGTCCAGTCTCTGTAACAACAATTTCTTCCTCGATACGTGCACTTCCTGTTCCGTCTTCGGATGGGCACCATGTCTCGATGGCAAATGTCATACCCGGTTTGAACTCGAATGGATGATCCAGTGAGAACAGACGTGATATTGCCGGTTTCTCCCAGAGACCAAGACCAATACCATGTGCGAACTGAAGCAGGAATGCTTCTTTCTCATTGTTAAATCCAAGTTCTTCTGCTGACGGCCATACTTTGCAGACATCTGCTGTAGTGTTGCCTGGTTTGATCTGATCGATACCATCACGGATCCATTTCAGTGCTTTTGCATAAGCCTCTTCCTGTGCTTTGGTTGGTTTTCCGCAGGAGAAAGTACGATAGTAGCATGTATGATATCCGTTGTATACATTACCGATATCGAAGTATACCAGCTCACCCGGACGAATCATACGGTTAGATGTTGTATGACTATGTGGATTACCACGCTGTCCGGAAATGCAGTTTACGAACTCTACGGACTCTGCGCCCCATTTGAAAAGCTGATGCTGGATCAGTGCTTCCATCTCGTTCTCTGTTGCACCCGGACGAAGATTTTTCGCCACATCCCAATATACTGCGTCAACCATGGCAGCGGAACTCTTTAACAGTTCAATCTCATCTGCTGTCTTGATCATACGTGCTTCTACCATCGGAGCCTGACCATCGCCGATTGTGATACCGGCTTTCTCCAGTCCCTGATATAGCGGGATATCTACGATATCAATACCAAGCGGACGTTTGTCTACGCCGTATTCTTTCAGATAACTTACAATTTCTTTTACTTCTTCGTCTACCATTCCTACTTCGGAAGGAATCGATCCTCTCATGGATCCAACTGCTGGCATAATGTTTTCCGGTCTGATCCAGGATACTCTCTGACGTTTAGAAGGGCATGCCGGATCAAATAAGATTGGCTGATCTACACCATCGATAAGCAGGCAATGACGATTCATTTTGTTTCTGTTCCACTCACCTACATGGGTACCTGTGATATAACGAATATTGTCAAAATCGTAACACAGTAATGCACCAAATCCTGACTCCTTTAAAAATTTCTTTGCTCTTTCGAGACGATCTGCGTGAAGTCTGTCATATTTTACATTATCCTCAAAATCCACGCCGCAAAATCCTGCTTTCATTGCATATCCTCCTTTTATGTATTCCTTAGAATTACTTTGCTGTATTCTATCTGTTTCTTATGTCTATATATAGAGCAATTCACGTGCCAGTTTTCCATGCAAATGGCAAAAAATCCGCAACCCCGCATGTTTTCAGCCTCCCTCATCTTTTACATACTTATTTTATCTGCTTTATTTGTCTTTAAATGTTATTTTTGTGCCATGATTTGTGCCATTCTTCTTATTCTTGACACTCATTTGGCACATACATGTCTTTTTCAACAGCTGTCTGTACTTTTGTTTGCATCTATAAAAGGGGTGTATCATAAATATGTTGTGTTTTTATAACGAAATGGAGATTTCTGTAAAAATAACAAAAGATACTGGCTGGTTTGAGGCCGGTATCTTTTGTTCGTACATATAGTATCAGGAATATAAAAAAGAAACAGTTAAAAGGTTCTATATCTCCAAAACAGTATCTTATAAATACTGTTTCAGTGATGCATATGCTCTTGCTGCTGCACGTTTCAGCGGCAATTCACGATGATCAATGGCGATGATCTCGCAACCAATCGTACCGGTATAACCAAGAGCCAGTACACGCTCGATAAAGTCTTTACAGTCAAAATCACCTTCGCCTGCCGGTAATCTGTAATCACAGGTATCACGCCACATGCTTCCACTGACCAGATTTGCATAACCGTCATCCAGCTCTACGGTCACGATCTCATCCGGTTTGATCAGCGCGATATCATCATAGGAACTTGGCCCCATAAAGGTATGCCAACTATCGAGGCAGAAACCACCGTTTTTGGCACCTGCTGCACGAAATACTTCCAGTCCCTGTTTGATGCAGTTCATATCTTTTTTAAATGGCATAAACTCCATGGCGATTCTTGTTCCGATATTCTCAGCATCTTTGCAGAGTTTTGCAAACTCTTCGATAAAACGGTCTTTCTCACAATCACCATCTGCGCCGAATACTTTAATATGACGTGCTCCAAGCTGCTCTGCTGCCTCAAAGACATTTTTTCTTGTCTGCTGTGCTTCCGCATTGTCATAGTCCCACCATTTATCCAGTACTTCTACTTCAATCTCTGTGATTCCATTCGCATCCGCGATTTTTTTTGCTTCTTTATAACCATATTTTTCTTTTGTATGTAACAGATCAAGTTCTACAAATCCGGCTCCCTGAAAACCTACTTTTCCAATGGTTTCCATTCTCTCTTTAAAATCGGTATCTGCGATCTCCACATGATCTCCACAGTAATGATTTCCTGCGATTGCCCAGTGACTTGCGATTAATTTGTTATTATAAGTTCCCATAGCTTTGTCCTCCTTATTTCAGGCGATTGGCACTTCCTCTAGCGGTCAATCCCTACATTTTTCTCCTGACGCTGTACCAGTACGGCATAGTCTTCATTTGCTTTTCCACATGCTGCCGCCTCGTTATAAAACTGACGAACCATTGCGGTTACCGGAAGGGATGCCGCGTACTGTTTTGCAGTATCCATCGCCAGATCAAAATCTTTCTGCATCATTTTTACACTGAAAGCAGGTGTATATGTTCCAGTGTTGATCAGATCTACTTTTGACTGAACCACCAGATTACCTACAGCACTTCCTGAAATAACATCCATGCATTTTTCTACTGGAATACCAGCTTTTTCTGCCAGGGAAACGGCTTCCGCCAGAAGCTGTGTCGTATTTCCTACCATGGTATTCAATGCGATCTTCATTACGCGGGATTCTTCTTTTTCACCCATCCAGTATTTGTTTTTGCCAAGTTTGTCAAGCAGCGGTTCTACTTCTTCATATACTTTTGGATCACCGGAGATCAGAAGACCCAACAGACCTTTTGCCGCCGGTCCCGTACTTCCGGTCACCGGACAGCGTAAAAATCCACAACCTTTGCCTTCGATCGCTTCTGCCACGATGGTGGAATCTGCAGCGGAAACGGTACTCATGTCTACCATGATCTTGCCTGCCTCGATCCCCATGATCACACCGGTATCACCCAATGCCACACTGCGCAGGATTGCGCCGTTTGGAAGCATTGTAAAAATATAATCTGCTTTTTTTGCTACTTCTGCCGGACTATCTGCCCACTGTGCACCAAAATCAAGTACATCCGCCACAAGATCTTTGGATACATCATTGATCACCGCCGGATAGCCTGCATTGATCAGGTTTTTGCACATCGGCTTGCCCATATTTCCAAGTCCAATCCAACCAATTGTTTTCATGTTCACACACCTCTCAATTCATCACCTGCGTTCAGATGATCTTTTTATTATTTCTGTTCCTCGAGCTTCTGTTCTCTTTTTTCTTTTCGGATTCCAACCATGCCGAGCACCATAAAGAATGCCATTACCACAATCAGGATTGCACATAATGTTAATTCGTTTTGCATTTGCCATTCCTCCTACTGATCTTTGTGTTTGTTCTTTTTGTCAGCAATTGTAAATATTGTTACAACGATTGCCGCATAAATGATCTGAATTCCAACTGCTTTCAATGCGATATCTATAAATAACATATCTTTCCTCCCATTCTGTCTTATGCGTCGCCTCTTGCTTTCTCTTCACAGTAGATTCGATATTCCTCAGAGTCATACCACTCTTTGCTCTTGAAGTAACCCGGTTTGCTGTCTTTTGATACAAGATTTCCGACTATAAGAACCAGAAGACTTGTTACAATGATCACATAACTTACATGGATATTCTCCAAATGTGCTTTCTCAAGAATGCTTGTTCCAAATGTCCAGAACGTTGCTACAATCCAACTGATAACAAAGGTAAGTACGCCGACTTTTGCATTTCGTTTCCACCACATACCAAAAATAAAGAGTAACGCTACCGGAATCATGAATGAATAGATCCATGTAAACATGACAACGATGGTCGGTAAGGTCTGAGCCATGATACAGCAGATCACTGCACCGATGGTGATGAACAGACGAATGTAATTTGCTTCCTGTTTCTCAGTCATATCTTTTTTATAGAAACGTTTGATAAAGTCTACAGTGATCGCGGTAGACGGTCCCATCAGGAATCCACCGAAAGATGAAAGCAGTGCTGCAACAAATGCTGCAAACAGGATTGCAATAAACCATGGTGGAATCAGGGATAATAACATCTGTGTTGTTACAAGTTTGTTATCAAAAGCAGCAAATTCAGGCATCTGACGTGCTGTCATTGCAAGACAAATGGAAATTGCGCCGATAATTACGTTCATTGGTCCTACGAACCATGCGATTCTCTTTAATGCTTTTTCACTCTTTGCGGATGCTGCAGTCTGGATGGTCTGCTGTCCGGAAATATGAGCAAAGAACGGTGCGATCAGGATTGGAATACCTACATTCAGAAAGTGCTCTTTACCACCTGTAAATAACAGGAAGTTCGGATATTCCGCTGGACGGGATGCATAATAATCTGCAACCGAACTAAAGTTGTGTCCCGGGAGTTTGGCGATTACGAAGATCAGGGCTCCAAACATACCTACATAAAGAATAACTACATTAATGATATTTAACATGGCAACCTGCTTGGTTCCACCGAATACACAGTAACAATATCCAATGACTGCAGCTACCAGTACTGTAATTTTTAACGGAATACCAGTCAGTGAATTGATGATAATTCCAAGTGCCTGTGTTTCAAAAGATGTAACAGCCCAGCATACTGCGATGTTGACTGCCGCAATCAGTACTGCCAGTTCTGAACAGTATAGTTTTGTTGCGATTTCACCGGTTGTTGTGATACGCATACGACGTGCCCAACGATAAATCGTGTAAGCACCCAGTGCCATTGCAAATCCATTTGCCATAACATGCCAGATCTGTGTAGCACCAAGACTTAAGGAACCTTCCCATGTACCGGTCAAATGTCCTGAGCCTAACAGTGTCAGACACATGGTCGTTCCGATTGCCCATGTACCAAGACTCCTTCCACCAAGAGCAAAGGACTCATCCTGGTTGCCTTTTTTCTTATTTTGTCTTGCCAGTAAAATCATTACCAGCGCGATTGTAATCACTTCATACAATACAACAAATACGATAACTCCTGTTTTCATACGTTATTTTCTCCTTCTCATATACTGACGGAGCGCCATGGAACAGGCTTTCTGTTCCTGACCTTTCAAATTCCCCATATAGTCTGAAATTTTTTCCATCTTATAGCCATCGAGATGAAGGTCTTTCGACTTTGATTTCCGAAGCCATCCGCTTTTGATGCAATACGCTTTTGCAATCTTTCCGTTTCGCCAGACGGCTACCAGGGCATCTGTAGAAGAAAGGAAGAGAAGCCCCTTGGAACCACCAAAGAAGATATCACAGCCTTGCGGCATCTGCGCCCGAACTTTTTCCACAACTCTGGAATTTCCCATGGATGATATCCCATTTAATATAAATAAAATGCCCAGTATCATAAATATTGTGGTAATCATTCAAAAGTCCCTCCATCTCTATATATACCAAAATTTTTCTCTAGCGAATATCCTCCCAAGGATATAAAATTACTTCAAATGCCGTTCCCTCTCTCATTGCTGCCAGACCTTCTGCGAAGTCTTCCAGCGGAAGTCTGTGTGTGATGAGGTGATCAAAGTTGATTGCACCGCTCTCCAGAACTTTTCCTACGGTCTGCAATGTGTAACAGCCAATGAAGCTTCCATAAATAGTAATACCCTGTCTGGTCCAGTCTGACTGACAGACTTCCTGTCTCGCATTCTGATTTAATCCGAATAATAATACCTGACCTGCCGGTTTTACACATTTTACTGCATCATTGACCAGAACACCAACGGCATCTACTACGATATCTGCGCCGCGACCATGCGTCTCTTTCTTTACCTCTGCTGCAAGATCCTCTTTCATCGGATTGATGATACGGTCTGCGCCACTCTTTAACGCATACTCTGCTCTGAACTCTGACACTTCCGATACGAGAACTTTTCCCGCACCGCTCATTTTCAACAAGGTTGCAAAATACATTCCGATTGGTCCGCCGCCCAGGATCACTACGTTGTCACCCGGCATTACTTTCAGTTTCTTCACTGCGCCCATAACACAGTTTAACGGCTCCGCAAAAATCGCACGGTCCAACGGAACATCCCTGTCAATTTTTACTGCAGATGATTCCGGAATCACAGCATACTGCGAAAATACACCGTCAATCTGTACGCCCATTGCCTTCACATTGGAGCATACGTTGTAGTTGCCTTCCTGACAATCCGGACAAACGCCGCACTGTAAGTTATTGTCGCAGATGAGATGATCCCCTGCTTTAAAAGTTTTTACCCCTGAACCAACTTCTAAAACTTCACCTACAAATTCATGTCCTAACACAATTCCAGGTGTAGCCTCATACTCAGGCGGATCTGCAAGAATATGTACATCCGTTCCACAAATACTTGCAGCCAGCACTTTTACCAGCATCTGATCCTCTCTCTTGATTTCCGGTACCGGTCTGGTTGTGATTGAATATTTTCCCGGTCCTTCGTATACGACAGCTTTCATTTCCATCATTACTACCTCCTCTGTTTATTTTATGTTTTACTATTAAAGCAATTCGTGTGCCATTTTCTGCTTTACCAGATAAAATCCTGTTTTTTTCTGTTTTTTGTCTGAAATTTGTCTTTTTTCGCCTTGACCATCTGCCAAATTCGTGTCATAATTTTACAAGATAACTGCGTTCATGTCACATCATTGTCTTTTTTTTGGCACAAGGAGGTTTTTATGATTACATACACTGACGAATACGCAAATACGACCGGAAATTACTGGCAACAGTACATCGCAGACGGCACTCCGCTTCCTCAGACCCTGGATACACTCCGTCCCGAAATCCTTGCCTCCTGGAAAAGATCTATCGCTTATGGCATCGATCCACTCGTTCCAATCCATACTTCGCTCCCTGCAGAGCAGTTGCAGGTTCTTCTGGAACAGAATCACGATCTAATCCAGACTGCCCACGCACATATGGCGGGATTTTTTCCCTACATTAAAGGAACCAATTTTGCCATGGCACTTGCCAATGCAGACGGATATATCCTCGATCTGATCACGGATGACGGCAAAATCCGCAATCAGGCCACAAAAACCGGTCTGCGCATTGGCTGCCGCCGTTCCGAAAATGCTACGGGGACTTCCGGTATCGCCATGTGCCTTGCCATTGATGAACCATGTGAAGTATACGGCAAAGAACATTTTCTGGAATGCAATCAGGAATACGCCTGTTGCGCGGCTCCGCTGCATGACCAGAACGGTCTGCTCATCGGATGCCTGTCCCTAATCGGCCCCTGCAATCTTACCTCGGCACATTCCCTTGGCATGATCACAGCGGCCGCAGACGGCATTCAGAAAGAATTTTCCCTCCGGATTTACGCAAGACAGCTTGCCTCAGCAAATAATAACCTGAACCTGATGCTGAATTCCCTCTCCAATGCAGTGCTCCTGATCGACCGCGCCGGAACGGTCATTCAGTATAACAAAAAAGCACTTGACATGTTTCAGCCGGGCAGAAGTCTCACCGGTCTGTCCCTGTATGAGCTGTTAGGCAGCCGTAAGATGACCGATACGATTATCCAGACAACCAAAAGCATCTACAATCAGGAAGCAACCATCACAACCGTTTCCGGTAAATCACAGGCAATCCTGATCAACGTATCCTGTTGTGACTCCGAATCGCAGAATCTGATCCTGACTATCGACAAGCGTCAGAATATTTACAAACTAGTCAACAGTATCAGTCATTTTTCGGCAAAATACACTTTTGATACGATCATCGGCGACTCTCTGAGTATGAAACAGGTAAAAAAATTAGGGGAACTGGCTGCAAAAAATGATTCCAATCTGCTAATCCTTGGAGAGTGCGGAACCGGTAAAGACCTGCTGGCTCAGGCGGTGCACAACGCCAGCAACCGGGCAAACGGGCCGTTTCTTCCGATTAACTGCGCCGCCCTGCCAAAAAATCTGATTGAAAGTGAACTCTTCGGTTACGAGGGCGGTGCTTTCACCGGTGCGCAAAAAAACGGTGCCCCGGGTAAATTTGAACTTGCAGAAGACGGAACCATCTTCTTGGACGAAATCGGCGATATGCCATTGGAATTGCAAACCACACTACTTCGTGTATTACAGAATAAAGAAATCATCCGTGTCGGTGGCAAGAAACCGATTCCGATCAACGTTCGTGTCATTGCCGCTACAAACTCCAACCTGGAAGAAGCAGTACAAAATAAACAATTCCGAAGTGACCTCTATTACCGTTTAAATGTACTCTCCATCACGATTCCTCCACTGCGCTACCGTAAAGAAGACATCTCTCCATTGATTGATCACTTTACGAAATCGCATACTTCCGGCGAACTGGATCTGAATTTTTTTACACCGGAAGACCGACAGTTGATGCTGAACTACAACTGGCCGGGAAACGTCCGGGAACTGGAAAATATGGTAGAACGGGTGATCTGTTCCTCAGCGGACGGAACGATCTCTTCCAGTCAGATTTTAAAACTGTTTCTGCATGTGGATCATCAGATCTCCACAGAGCCTTCTGATTATTCCGACCCCGATCTGATAAACGACTACTACACAGCACCTCAGGCTGTTCCTGATTCTGCAGTTGCAATATCACCATTTACTGCTTCTTCCATGCATAAGCCTGAGACATCTGCCGCTCCAGTTGATGCCACTGCGGAATCCACCCTGCCGCTTTCCCCGGCCAAGGAATGTGCCATGATCATTCAAGTATTACGGGAAGAACATGGACATATTCCGAGCGTCTCTGAACGGCTTCATATTCCGCGCCGAACGCTATACCGCAAAATCAAAAAATACAATATCGATCTGACTACATTCCGTGTCTGGTAAAATCACCATATTTCAGGCAAAATAATATAAGAAAACGGACTGTCCGCAATGGACACCCCGTTTTCTTATATTATCTTAATCTTACTTATACCATTTCTGTTATTATCACTCTCTTATTACCAGTTTCGGAGTAAAATCAAAAGATACATCCAATGAAGGATCTTTTATTTTCTCCAGCAGACGCATCGCCGCATATTCCCCAAATTTTTCTTTTGGATGAGCAACAGAAGTAAACCCCTGCTCTTTTGCAATATCAGAATCATCAAAACCGCAAATTTCAATGTTCTGATTAAAAACACTGTGCAGCTTCAGATATCTTCTCAAATGCAATGCTGCCATATCATCCTGACAGATCACCGCCGTACAGGTGGATAATGCTGTAAATAACCTCACATTCAAGGGATCCGTAAAGGTTGCCAGCAGATCATCACTGTTATACCAAAATATATTCTCGTCCCTTATTTCAATCCCGGCTTTCTGATACGCCTTTACAAAACCAAGATAGCGCTTTGTTCCGGTCTGTTCATCCAGCTTACAAATGATCACAATATTTCTGTGTCCCTTTTTCAACAGATATTCTGTCAATTTAAATCCTGCTTCTTCATCCCCTGTCGTAATGGCAGATATCGGAAGCGTTGGAATCTTGGCATGCAGCAATATCGCCGGTTTAGTATTTGCAATCTGCTGATACAAATCATAATTGAGCTGCGGCAACGCTGCTTTGGCAGGTTCAATGATCAATCCAGCAAAATCACCGTACAAAAAATCTTCCAGAGCAGTTCGTTCCTGTGAGATCCGGTTGTTTGTAAACTGTAAGACTGCTGTATAACCACATTTATCCAGCGCATTATTAATTCCCTGTACAATCGCCGGGAAAATATAATTATCAATATTATTCATCAGCACGCCTATCCGTTTAGAATTGGCATTTTCCGGTGATACGATCGGATACCCCGATGTGTGCACATAGGTGCCGCTTCCTTTTACCTTATAAACCATATTTTCTTTTTCCAGCACTGCGATTCCTTTTCTTACAGTATCCCGACTGACTCCAAAGTGTTCCGCCAGTTCTGTCTCTGTGGGAATACGATCACCATCTTTGTAGACGCCCGCAATAATCTGCTCTCTCAGCCATACTGCAAGATCACTGTATTTAAAACGTATCATATTTTATCCTTTCTTTTCATTAATTTCACCATTCTTATTAGTTCTATCATATAGCATTTAGTCTTACTATACAACTACTTTTTCAAATTTGTATGATTATTTTGAACTTTTTTCCCACAAATTTTATGTTAGAAGTCACCAAACATTGAGTTGTATGCATTTATTTGTATACTTATCTATTGTTTTTACGAAATTTGTATGGTAATATGACTGCATTAAACAGGTGACTTGCAAAACTAACGATATATTTACAAGTCTAAATCAAAAAGGGAGGTATATACAAATTATGGCAACATTAAAAATGATGTCCACACCGCTTACATTAGGACCGGTTACCATCAAAAACCGGTTTATCGTTTCTCCGATGGTCATGAACTGCTGTAACGAAGATGGTACAGCGACCGAAAAGTTCATCGCATATCATGAAGAAAAGGCAAAAGGCGGATGGGGACTGATCGTTACAGAAGATTATGCTGTCGACCCGACCGGAAGAACATATCAATATGTTCCGGGATTATGGGCAGATTATCAGATTGCGTCACACAGACAACTTACGGACCGCGTACATGCTGCCGGTGCCAAAATCTACGCACAGATCTATCATGGTGGACGCCAGACTGAAGAATGGATCACAGGATGTCAGGTATGGGCTCCGTCTCCGATTCCATGTCCGGTAAAAAAAGCACTTCCGCATGAAATGACAACGCAGGAAGTTGACGACATGATTGAAAAATTCGGTGATGCTGCACTGCGTGCCAAAGAGGCTGGTTTTGACGGTGTACAGATCCATGGTGCCCATGGATATCTCGTCTGTGAATTTGCTTCCGCTTATTCCAACAAACGTACGGACAAATATGGCGGAAACCTTGTAAACCGCATGCGTTTCCCGGTGGAAATCATTAAAAATATCCGTAAAAAATGCGGTGACGATTTTGCGATTGATTATAAAATCTCCGGAGAAGAATGTACCGACGGTGGCACAAACATCGAAGATACCAAAGCTATGGCAATTATGTTGGAAGAAGCCGGCATCAATTCCCTGAATGTATCTGTGGCCGTTTACGAAACCTGGTATATGCAGGTTCCACCTGCTGTCATGGGACATGGATGGCTAACCCACTACGCTGAGGAAATCCGTAAAGTCGTTGATATTCCGGTTACAACGGTTGGACGTATCAATGATCCACTGGTAGCAGAAAGTATTATCCGCAGTGGAAAGGCTGATGCCTGTTATATGGGACGTGCCTCTCTGGCCGATCCTCATATGCCAAACAAAGCATTGTGTGGACATTTTGAAGATATTATCACCTGTATCGCCTGTCTTCAGGGCTGTACAGAGAAAATTGACAGCGGTTTTCATGGTAGCTGTACCTTAAATCCACGTACTGTTATGGAAGATGAGCTGCAAATCACCCCAGCTGAGACAAAGAAAAATATCTATGTGGCCGGCGGCGGTCCTTCCGGTGCAGAAGCAGCCATTGTACTGGCACAGCGCGGACATACCGTTACGATATTTGAAAAATCTGATCATCTTGGCGGCATGTATAAGACAGCTGCAGTTCCACCTTGGAAAGGTGAGATTTCTGCTTTTGTTGTATGGCAGCGTACTCAGTTGGAAAAGCTTGGCGTAACCATCCTCTATAATACGGAACTGACACCGGAAATTGTTGCTGCAGATAAGCCGGATACGGTAGTTGTCGCAACCGGAAGTCATCCGTTTGTTCCACCGTTTCCTGGCAAAGATCAGGATTTCGTCGTAAGTGCTGTTGATCTTCTGGAAGGCAGACTTCAGGTAAACGGTTCAGCAGCGGTCATCGGTGGCGGTCTGGTTGGCGGTGAGACAGCCAATTTCCTTGCTACCCATGGCAACCCGGTAACCATCATCGAGATGCTTCCCGAGATTGTTGCAGAGGAACCTGGTAATATGAAGCGTTTCCTGATGAAATCCTTTGCAGAGCATGGTGTTGATATTCATGAAAGTACCGCTGTACAAACCATCAACGAAGATCATACCATTACTGTAAAATTTGGCGGTAATGAGCAGATTCTCGGACCGTTTGACTATGTAATTACCGCTGTCGGCATGCGTGCCAATACCGAATTAAAAGATACGCTAGAATCTCTCGTTTCTGAGGTTGTATACGTCGGAGACGCATTAAAACCGGGCAATGCACTAGATGCCATCAAAGAAGGTTATACCGCAGCATTGACAATATAATACAGTTCAAGTCGAACGCACGTGAGACTTGGTACGTGATTCTGATCAGCGAAAGCTGACATATTCTTCTCCAAATCACTGCACATTCAAAGCCCGGTCAGAATATTTTCTGATCGGGCTGTTTTTTATTCCTGTTATTCTACTCTTTTATCAATTTCCGCCATATACCTAATCAGCAATCAGTGACGCGATTTCCTCTGCTGTGATTCCGTATACCGCATGTTCCATATCGTGTTTTTTTAATCTCTCCAATATAACTTTTCGATCATATCTACACCCGATCAGAACCCCGCAGATTTTTTCTGCATCCACAGTTGCAAAAAAATCTCCATATACTGCCGCATTGCAGATTTGTCCTTTTTTGATTTCCAGTTGAAATTGCATCTTTCCTCCCGCAAACCTTCCGGTTCTTTCGATATTGAATCTAGGGGATGCTCCAAAAATGCTTTCCCAGTTGTGAAACTTTTCTTCTGCGATCTGACGGATCCGCTGCCTGTCTTCTTCCGTCACAATATAAGTGTCTGTCCGTCCGTGCATTATGAATTTCACCATCTGCCACTTAAATTTCTCTGCCTCCATCGGATTCTGCATATGATCTGCAATATTTGTCACCCTGTCACGAACAGATTTTATACTTTTGGACAATATTTTATAATCATCCACCGTTGTAGATGCAACCATCTGATCAATATCAGTCTGATACAGCAACGAACCATGATGTACCGTACACTCTCCAAGACGATACTGTGCGTTTCCGGAAAATTTTCGTCCGTCAATCGTCAGATCATTTCTCCCGTTAAATGATGCGTATATTCCAAGTTCTCTCAATGCATCAATAACCGGTTCGATATACTCCTGAAATTCTATTTCCCGGTCTGATCTTTTCTGTATAAAGGTAAATTGCCAGCCTCCAAGATCTGTATAGATTGTTCCTCCCCCACTCATCCGCCGAACAATATGTATCCCATGCTCATCCGCATAAGGCTTATTGATCTCTTCCAGAACATTTTGAAATTTTCCAACCATCAATGTCGGTGTTGTCTGCCAGAACAGAAAAACCGTATCCGGCAGTATTTTTTCCACAGTAAAATAATATTCCAATGCGAAATTATAATATACATCCGCAGATCCTGTTTCAATATAGATCATGCTGCCCCTCCAATACCTCCCATGCACGATAAGAACTGCGTGCCAGAGGAGCGGATGCCACATGCTGAAATCCTTTTTGTAATGCCATATTTTTGTAACGCTTAAAATCTTCCGGTGTAGCATACCGCGCCATTGGGTAATGATCTTTCGTTGGCTGCAAATATTGTCCTATCGTCAGAATATCACATCCGGTTTCCAGAATATCGTCCATCAGTTCTGAAATCTCTTCCTCTGTTTCCCCCAGTCCTACCATGAATCCTGTTTTCGTAAGCAATGCCGGTTTTTTCTCCTTACAATACCGGAGCACCCGCAGAGATCTCTCATAATCTGCCTGTGGACGAACTTCTTTCTGCAGTGAACGTACCATTTCCACGTTGTGGTTCAGTACATCCGGTCTGGAATCCAGCACCACATCCAACGCTTCTGTATTCATTTTCATATCTGAGATCAACGTTTCTACGGTCGTCCCCGGACATTTTTCATGAATTGCCATAACAGTCTGCGCAAATTGTTCCGCGCCGCCATCCGGCAGATCATCTCTGGTCGCACAGGTCAGCACTACATGACGCAGACCAAGTTTCTTTGCCGCCTCAGCTACATTCTCCGGCTCTTTCGAATCTGGTGGAAGCGGTCTTCCAGTCGTTACATTACAGAAACGGCAGTTTCTGGTACAAATACTTCCAAGTATCATAAATGTCGAGGTATGCTTCTGGTAACATTCTCCCAGATTCGGACAATTCGCTTCTTTACATACCGTATTTAAGTTCAGATCTCTCATGAGTTCCGCCACTTCCTGAACTGCATTCTGATTATACCGTACCTTCAGCCAGTCTGGTTTTCGCTCCATCATTTTCCTCCTTCCACTTCCAGTACAGCTACCTCAGCATCCACCTCTATGGTATCTCCTTCTTCACAAAGCTGCTGTTTTAAAATGCCATCCTCCGGAGCTTCGATCTGATTCACCACTTTATCTGTTTCCACTTCAAACAGCGGTTCTCCGGCACGCACGGTTTCCCCTTCTTCTTTCATCCAGGCACATACCACGCCACGTTTCATTTCCGGTCTCAGTTTTGGCATTTTTACTTCCTTTTTCATCATTTATTTCCTCACTTTCCATATTTTGTTACATCAGCAGTTCCATCAGTTCATCTGCATATTCTCCACCAAGTTTTTCACAGGATTCGTAAAATCCAACCGGATCCAGTCTGGCTCCCTGAAAGAGCATCTCTGCCTCCGATTCTCTGAACCATTCGGATTGTAGCGCAAACGCACAAATCATTCCTTTCTTCGCCTGATAGGAAACCCGGATTGGTTTTCCACGATACATTCCTTTCTTTTCATAAGTAAAAGCCGGTGTCTGCCCCCAGATCCACTCCCAGCTATGATACTTCTTATCCCTCAGTTGCAGCACTTCCGCCACCTGGGACATTCCCAGGTGGATCCTTTTCGTATCCGCAGGCAGCACCTCCTCCAGTAGTTTTTCCTGAAATTCTTCCAGTGTCATTGCCTCTGACAGATGCTCACTGATATTTGTCACTTGACAGACTGCAGATTTTGTTCCATGTGACTGGAAACATTCATTTTTATGATGCGTTGTGATCTCATCCAACAGTTCAAGATCTGACGAAAACAGAAGCGTTCCATGATGCAGGATACGTTTTCTGACCATCCGCTGTGCACTGCCGGATATTTTCTGACTGCCAATAGAGATGTCGCAGGATCTGTTTTTGCCCGCCGGTATTCCCAGTGCAATAAGTGCCCGGATTACCGGTTCCAGACACATATCATAATCCGGATTGTCTCCCGCATTCCGTATCAGCGTATAATTTATATTTCCAAGATCATGATATACGGTCCCGCCTCCGGTGATTCTTCTGAGCACTGGGATATTCCGGTCTATCAAACTTTTCATGTTTACTTCACGGCAGATATTCTGATAACTGCCCACTATGACAGCCGGTCTGTCCTGCCACAGATAAAAAATATCATCCTTCTGATATCTCATAAAAATGTATTCCTCTAATGCGAGATTATAAAATGGATCTTTCGAACTGTTATATACTGTCAACATATCATTCTCTCCCCGTCCATCCAGCTCATATGCTCCATTATTTCCACCGGAATCCCATATCGTTTTGAAAACCCTTCTGCCGCCTGTGTGCCAAGCAGCCAGTAATAGCAGCTGTCATCACTGTGAAATGGCAGATGATACAGAAAGATACGATCCGCGCCAAGCTGCTCCACGCACTTTCTTCCACCGAAGCCTCCCAGCTGATACAGATTTACAAATGCTGCATTGATCCGATAGGCATACTTGCGAAAGGCTTTTGCATCATCCAGCAGAAGTGCTGCATCTCCTGCCACAAAGAAGGTTTCATTTCCCATTTTGACCAAAAATGATTCATGTGGATCACATTTCCATGGTCCACCATCATGCATTGTCCTTCTTGTAATTATTTCAGCATTTTTAATCCGTATCCGCTTCATACCATCACCCAGATCACGGTACATTGCATTGGTTTTTTCCCAGTCAGGCGCATAAGTGATAACCGTTTTCTTCTGCATAGATAACATATCCATATATGCCTCTGTCATCTTTTCATGATAATGATCCGGATGTCTGTGGGTGAACAAAAGTCCATCTACATGCTGCCAGATTCCTTTGCACTGTTCCAAGTCCCCCTTCCACTTTTCTGGCATGGCGGACATGCCAACATTACTTCCATCATAAATTCCATCAATTAAAATTCCTGTTCCATCCCGGTAAAAGAACAGCCCAGCATTCCCTGCATGAAAAATTTCTGTTTTCATCTGTTTTTTATCCTCTCTATGCGATCAGCAACTGAATAAAAGCATTCTGATCCAGATGACGGTAACATGATTCCAGATCAAATCCATGTAGCCGGTTATGCAATGCCGGTTCATTCAGATGACAACCTTTTAACAGTTCCTGCAATTCCTCTGTATCTCCGTCTCCAAAGTAGTCTCCATAACTGCGATACTGATTGATACAGCCCTGTTCCACGTTCATATGGATTTCGATCTGTCCGCATCCTTCGATCCGGCGCTTTTTGTGTACGGTAAATTCCGGTGATTCACCATAGGTCCATTCCCAGGTATTGTAACGTTCCTCCTGGATCTTGCGGATACGCGTCAGGTCTTCTTCGTTTAGATGATATACTTCCACATCACTGCCAAATACCATGTATTTTTTCAGGATGCTTTTAAAGGTCTCCATGCCCATATCTCCCGGCACATACGGTCTGATGTTCGTCACACGGCTTCTGACGGATTGGAATCCTTTGGACTCATATTTATCACTGGACACCTGCAAAGCTTTAGACACCACGGACAGATCTGAATCAAACATCAATGTTCCGTGATGCATGATGCGTCCATGCTTGATATACTGAGAGTTCCCGGAGAATTTCTTTCCGTCAATGGTGATATCATTTCTGCCACTGACTTCTGCTTTGACACCGATCTGTTCCAGCGTGTTTACAACCGGCAGACAGAAAGCCTGCAAATTCAGTTGCTCCATATTGCCTGCATCTGCGATAAAGGTAAAATTCACATTTCCCATATCATGATACACGGCACCACCTCCGGACAGTCTGCGCACAACGGTAATGTCATGTTCTTTCACATATTCATGATTAATCTCCTGTACCGTATTCTGATGTTTTCCGACCACAATAGTATTATGATTCTGCCATAACCAGAAATACTCACGATCTGTTGGCATCTCGTCAAATACATATTGCTCCAGTGCCAGATTAAATCTCGGATCATTTGAATTACTTTCTATAAAAACTACTTTTTTTCTCATATACTATATCTCCTTTTTTTTATCTGACTTTCTTTTCTGTTTCTATCTGTACCTGAACCTCATGTTCAGCGTAATTTTCTTTCAAATAAGGCAAAAGGGAACCATCGGCCGCCGATGATTCCCAAAAAAGAGGGTAGTGAAATTAAATATATCTGAAAACGTTCAAAAAAGGGATGGCGTCCACTTCTGACCTGATATACTTAATCTTCTAATTTGCAGCGAAACCGTTTTTCATATTCCTGTTTCAGACTTTCTCTGAACTCAGGCGCTGCGATATGAATTAACTGATATGCACGTTCTCTTAACGTACATCCATGTAATTTTGCAATTCCGTATTCTGTCACAACATAATCCACATCGCATCTGGATGTTGTGACAGCCGCTCCTTCTGAAAGGAGTGGTACGATCTTTGAGATCGTTCCTTTTGCTGCTGTAGCCGGCATCGCCATGATGGTTCTGCCGCCTTTTGACATATTTGCTCCCCGTACAAAATCAACCTGACCGCCGACTCCGGAAATCTGTTTTAAGCCCACTGACTCAGAACAAACCTGCCCCATCAGATCCACTTCCACACAGGAATTGATGGATACCACATTGTCATTCTGGCAAATCACACGTGGATCATTTACGATATCCACCGTTTTCATCTGAACCATCGGATTATTGTCTACAAAATCATATAATTTCTTTGTTCCCATCAGGAACGTTGCCACGCACTGACCATTATCAATCTGTTTGCATTTGTTGGTGATCACACCCGCATTGATCAGATCAACTACACCATCAGAAAACATTTCAGAATGGATACCAAGGTCTTTTTTATCTTTTAAAAACATCAAAACCGCATCCGGGATTGCTCCGATTCCCAACTGAAGACAATCTCCGTCTTTTACCAGTGACGCAATGTACTCTCCGATCTTTTTTTGCACCTCACCGATCTTTGGCGGCTGAAGTTCGATCAGATCGGTATCCATTGGAACAATATAATCCAGCTCGGATACATGGATAAAATTGTCTCCCATGACTCTTGGCATTTTTTCATTCACCTGTGCAATTCGAATCGCTGCACACTCAGCCGCCGCTTTGGTATAATCACAGGATACCCCAAGAGAACAGTAACCATGTTCATCCGGTGCGCTGACCTGAAGCAGCGCCACATCTACATGCATGTCATTACGAAGCAGATTTGGTACTTCAGAGAAGAAAACCGGCGTAAAATCTGCACGTCCTTCCTCTACTGCCTGTCTGGTAGATCCTCCGACAAACAATGCATTATGTCGAAAATATTTTTCCATCTCCGGTGCACAGTAACCGGCCTTTCCCATAGCAACCATATGTACAACTTCTACGTCCTTCCAGTCGTACTTCTCGGCTGCCGCTGTCATTGCATCTGTGAGGACTACCGGTTCTGCACATGCATGCGCTACAACCACCCGTTCTCCGGATCGGATATGGGATATTGCTTCTTCTGCCGTACAGGTTCTTCCCTTATATATTTTTTTCCAGTCCATAAAAAGTCCCCTTTTCTGTCGCCAGACGCCCCCTTATCAGAGAACATCTGACGCTGTTATATTATTAATAAAGTTCTCTGTAGATTTTGATCAGTCTGTCTCTGTCTAATGGCACGAAGTTATTTGTCAGCAGACGCTGCTGATTTTCCAGAACGGAATCTGCAAATTCTTCAATCTCAGACTCTTTCATACCATACTCATGTAATGGTTTTTTCTGGATGATTACATTTAACAGTTTCTCCAGTTCCTCATAAACGTTTTTCTCATTACATCCAAGAATATGGGCAATAAATTTATTCAGAACTGCAATCTCCCCATCCGTTTTCAGTTCCATATAATTTTTCATAACTCCGGTAAACATCGCATAATTAGATTCTCCATGTGCCACATGATAAGTAGCTCCCAGCGGATAGCTCATTGCATGAACGGCTGCACAACCTGCATTTGCAAAGGCGATGCCCGCATAGTTCGAAGCCATAAGGAACTGGCTGAGCAGCGGAATCCGTGCCTCTTTTCCTTTTTCTGCAATTTCTTTATATCCATTCAGGATCATGCTGATTGCCTGATATCCAAGCAGTCTTGTTGTCTCATTCCCCTTCGGGGAAAGGCTGGACTCAATGGCATGGATCAATGCATCAATGGAACTTGTCGCAAATACGCCAAACGGAAGTCCTTCCAACAACTCCGGAATGAGTACGGCGGTATCCGCATACATCTGATCCACCGCCAGACCTTTTTTGGTTCCTCTGCTGTTTAACGCAAGGATGGAAATGTTGGTCACTTCGGAACCTGTTCCACAAGTGGTCGGAATCAAAATCAGCTCTTTGTTTTTGACCGGCGGAATTTTGCCGTCATACAGATCCAAAACCGGAGAAACTGTCTGTAATGCAAACAGTTTGGAAATATCAATGACAGTTCCACCACCGATGGCTATTACACGCTTATGTTCTCCTTTGATATCTTTATACATTGCTTCTACCATATCATCGGATGGCTCACCCGCACCGTATTTTTCCTGAAAAATCACATCACATTCCAGATTCATCTGCCCGAAATACGGATTATAAATATACTCATTTGTGATAACCAGATCACCTTTACCCGGTTTAAATTCATCTACAAATTCTTTTACGGTATCATATTTAAAAATGGTTGGTTTTAACATTAATTCCTGCATTTGTTCTCCTTTCGCCGATGCTTAGCAGTTAATTGCCCGGCCATAGAAAGCTGCCATAAATGCTTCCGGCATTGCCTCAGAAACCGTTGGATGCGGATGGATGGCTCCGATCACTTCCTCAGCAGTTGCTTCCAGATTCATTGCTACAGAGATTTCTCCAATCATGTCTGTCACATGTTTTCCATACAGATGTACACCAAGGATTTCTCCCAGTTCTTTATCCAGGATCACTTTTACGATTCCGTCGGTGTCTCCCTCAACCAGAGATTTGCCGTTTGCCATCATCGGGAATTTGCCGACCTGAATGTCATAGCCTTTTTCTTTTGCCTGTTTCTCTGTCAGACCGATGCAGGCAATTTCCGGATCCAGATAGATACAGGATGGAATTCTGCCGTAATCCATTTCATGACCACCTTCGCCACAAATGTCTGCCACTGCAACAAAACCTTCATGGGATGCGGTATGTGCCAGCATAACTTTTCCATTAACATCACCAATGGCATAAATATTCGGGATATTTGTATGCATATGGCCATCTGTCTTGATCGCCTTTTTCTCAAACTCGATGCCGATGCCTTCTGCATTCAATCCGTCGGTATTTGCTACACGTCCGACTGCCATCAGAACAACTTCTGCCTCTACGGATTTTTCTTCTCCGTTGTATTCATAAATAACGCTATTGTCTTTTACTTTCTGTACTTTTGCACCGTTACAGAATACTACACCGTTTTTCTCCATACGTTTTTTCGCCATATCGGACACTTCTTCATCTACCATTGGCAAGATGTGATCCATCAGCTCCAGAACAGTTACTTTGGAACCAAGGTGTGAGAATACATGTGCAAACTCAATTCCGATAACACCACCACCGATGATCGCGATGGACTCTGGAAGTGAATCAATATTTAATGCTTCGCGGCTTGTGATCACATTTGTATTGCCTTCCAGTGGAATAAACGGCGGCATAAATGTGTTGGAACCGGTAGCAATGATAAAGTACTCAGATGTATAAGTTTTTCCTTCTACTTCGATGGTATGTGTATCTGTAAAGGAAGCATGACCATTGATGATAGACACTTTATTACCGCGTAACAATCCCTGTACACCGGTTGTTAAAGTCGTTACTACACCATTTTTGCGATCCTGCAGTTTCTTCATATCTACTTTTAATGCAGACTGATCGACTCCGAAGATTGCAAATTTCTCTGCTTCTTTCATTTCTGTATACAGATTTGCGGTACGAACCAGTGTCTTTGTCGGAATACATCCCTCATTCAGACATACACCACCAAAATGTTTTGCTTCCACAATGGCTGTTTTCTTGCCGGACTGAGCAGATTTGATTGCTGTCTCATAACCGCCCGGTCCAGCACCAATAACGATCACTTCGTAATCGTAACTTCCTGAAACTGCTGCCAGAGTCGGTGTAGCTTCTACTACTTTTGCAGTTTCTTCTGCCTGTACCGGAGTCGGTGCATCCACCTCTGCGCCTGCTGCAGCCAATGCTGCGTCCGCATCCTCGCCCGGATCGCCGACAACGGCGATCGGGGTGAATACATCAGCAGTTTCACCTTCTGCAAGGACAATTTTTAATACGGTTCCATCTGCGGTAGCTTCTACCGGCATCGTTGTTTTATCTGTATTGATTTCAAAAAGGACTTCTCCTTTTTTGATGCTTTCGCCTTCTTTTCTGTGCCATTTTACTAACTCGCCTTCATCCATGTTGAAACCGAGTTTTGGCATGATGATTACTTCTGCCATGATGCCCTCCTACAGTAAGATTTTTAACGGATTTTCCAGCAGTTCTTTCATATACTCTACGAACTGTGAAGCCAACAGGCCATCGATCAGTCTGTGATCTACGGAAAGCTGAATGTTCATCATCGGACGGATCTCGATCTTGTCCTCGCCGTCTTCTTCGATGACAACCGGTGTCTTACGAACAGAACTGATAGAAAGGATTGCTGCCTCTGGCGGATTGATAATTGCAGTAAAGTTACCGATACCAAACATTCCAAGGTTGGAGATTGAGAAAGTTCCTCCGGAATATTCTTCTGGTTTCAGATGACCTTCTTTTGCACGGTCAACCAGATCTCTGTTTTCTTCAGAAATGGCTGTCAAAGTCTTCTCCTGAACATTTTTGATAACAGGAACGATCAGACCATTGTCACCGGCAACTGCCACACCGATATTGGTACTCTTGTATGTCACGATATTGCCGTCTACCAGAGAAGAATTGATTCCCGGGAATTTCTGCAATGCTTTGCTTGCCGCGTAAACAAGTATGTCAGATACTGTGATCTTTCTGTCAGATACTTCGTTCATCTGTTTACGGAAAGCAGTCATATTTGTTGTATCTACAGCGTCTGTAAAGTACAGATGCGGTGCTGTAAATTTGCTCTCAGCAAGTTTATCACCAATAATCTTACGTACTCCCTTGTAAGGAACAGAAGAAAGAATCTTCTTATCCGGATTTTCTACAGGTGCTGCCGTCGGAGCTGCACTTGCTGCTTTCTCCACATCGGCTTTCATGATCTTGCCATTGATACCGGTTCCTGCTACTGTAGCAAGATCCACACCTCTCTTTTCTGCCAGTTTTCTTGCAAGTGGTGATGCTTTAATATCTTTCGCTGTGATACCGCCTCGGAAACCGGTTCCTTTGATTTCTTTTAAGGATGCAGGATCGATTCCCTCGTCTTTTACCAGCTTCTTTGCCTTCGGTGTCAGTTTCAGATCTTTGACATCCACTGCCGGAGCTTCCTCTGCAGCAATTGTAACAGGTGCTGCTGCTTCTCCCTCAACAGGTGCTGCCGGCGCATTTCCTCCTTCTGCGCCGTCACCATAAGCTGCCAGTGCTGCATCTGCATCTTCTCCTGCCGCACCAACAACTGCAATCGGAGTAAATACATCTGCATATTCGTTTTCTCCAAGCATTGTTTTTAATAACACTCCGTCACCGGTTGCTTCTACCGGCATTGTAGTCTTATCCGTATTTATCTCAAAAAGTACTTCGCCTTTTTTTACTTCTTCGCCGACCGTTTTACACCAGCGTACAAGCTGTCCCTCGTCCATATTAAATCCGAGTTTCGGCATACAGATTACTTCTGCCATTCTTATGTCCTCCCATTTTTACTGACTTATCATATTCCCCGACACATGATTTACATTTTTCTGTAAAACTGCCTGAAATGGAATTGTTATAACATTTCTTTGATTGCTGCGTAGATTTTCTTATCATCCGGAATCAGTGGAAACTCCAGAGCCGGGCTGAATGGAAGCGGAACATCTGCAGTACCGAGACGTTTCACCGGTGCTTCCAGATCATAGAACACTTCCGGCATGATTCTGGTTGCTATTTCGCCGCTAATACCAAAGCTCTCATGTCCTTCATCTACGATGAGCAGTTTTCCTGTTTTCTTCACAGATTTGATAATTGTGTCTGTATCAAGAGGTACAATAGTTCTCAGATCGATATGATCAACAGAAATACCTTCTTTCTGTAATTTTTTAATTGCTTTCTCTGCTTTTACAGTCATAATAGAGTTTGTTACAACTGTAATATCATCACCCTCGGATACCATTCTTGCCTGTCCGAATGGGATAGTATAATCTTCATCTTCCGGAACATCAAATTTGGTTGTGTAAAGCATTTTATGCTCAAAAAATACAACCGGGTTGTTGTCGCGGATTGCTGTTTTCAATAAACCTTTTGCCTCTGCTGCTGTGGACGGAACAACCACTTTCATACCCGGACAGTGAGCAACCCATGCATGGAAAGACTGGGAATGCTGCGCTGCGGAGGAACGTCCACCACCGATTGGCATACGGATAACCATCGGAACACTTACCTGTCCACCGGACATATAGGTGATTTTTGCCATCTGGTTACAAATCTGATCCATACAAACCATCATAAAGTCACCAAACATCAGTTCAACTACCGGACGGAGTCCACGTAAAGCAGCTCCAACTCCCATGCCGACAAATCCCTGCTCAGAGATTGGTGTATCTTTACATCTTAAATCTCCGTACTTGTCCATCAGACCTTCGGTACATTTAAAGTTTCCACCGAGGAATCCAACATCCTCACCCATATTAAATACAGAGTCGTCTCTTGCCATTTCTTCATCTAATGCTTCCCGAACGGCATCTCTATACATCATATTTTTCATTTTCTGTTCCTCCTCTTAATCTACGAATACGTCGGTATAGGCTTCTGCCATATCCGGATATGGACTTTCTTCTGCAAATTTGCATGCTTCCTGAATCTCTTTTTCCACCATCTCTTTAATCTCTGCGATTTCTTCGTCTGTCAGAAGTTTCTTATCCTCAAGGATTTTCAGTGGCTCTTTTGCTTTCCACTCCTCTACTTCTTCCTCCGGACGATACAGACCAGGATCACCTACGTGATGTCCCTGCCAGCGGTAGGTCATACACTCAATAATAGTTGGTCCGCCGCCTTTTCTTGCCTTTTCTACTGCTTTCTGTGCTTCTTCATATACTTTAAATACGTCATTTCCATCAATTGTGATACCCTCGATACCGTATCCAGCTGCACGTTTTGCAATGTGATACTCTTTTGTTACACGACGGATATCTACGGAAATACCGTACAGGTTATTTTCTACAACATATACGATTGGGAGATCCCATGCTGCTGCCATGTTGATACTCTCATGGAAAGTTCCTTCATTGGAAGCGGAATCACCAAAGAAACATACCGTTACTTCATCTGTTCCTTTATATTTGGATGCATATGCGGAACCGGTTGCGATTGGGATTTCTCCGCCTACGATACCATTTGCTCCAAGGATTCCTTTGTCCATCGCCATGATATGCATGGAACCACCTTTACCTTTGGAATATCCGGTTGCTTTTCCAAGAATCTCTGCCATCATCTTGTTCAGATCTGCCCCTCTAGAAACCAGATGTCCATGTCCTCGGTGTGTACTTCCAATGAAGTCACGTTCCTCCAATGCACCACATACGCCGGCTGCTACTGCCTCTTCCCCCAGATACAGATGTGCCAGTCCCGGCATCAGACCTCTTTTGTAAAACTCAAATACTTCTTCTTCAAATCTTCTGGTCCGATACATAATTGTGTAAAACTCTTTTGCTTTCTGTTTTTGTTCCTGCTTTGTCACGTCAAACCTTCCTCCCTTTCAGAAATTTGATTGTTATTTTTTGATACTCTATATATAGCAAGAAGCATGCCATCTTTTTTTCGCATTTTTTGTGTCATTTTCTTCTGTTTTTCCGTTTTTATGTGACATTTTGTCACGTATGTGCTATCATTTTATATGACACACATGTGCATGACACACTTTTTATGTGACACCCGATGCTTACGGACATGACACATAGGAATATTATCTTTTTACAAGAGAAGGGAATAATTATGATCTCAGATACTTATCTGTCTGCTTTAAAGCAGGCGCGCAAAGATTTTATGGAAGGTACCGGACATCCGGAAATGATCATCCGGGAAGAAGTACTGGATTCCTGGCGGCGTTCCAGGGCATTTCATATCAATGCACAGGATGCCCGCTGCAACATTTTAACACAGGAACAATTACAGAAAGTCATTGCAGAAAATCAGGTGCTTTATGACATTGCTTCTTCATTTATCGATTATCTATACCAGATTGTAAAAGGCTCTGGTTTTATGATCATGTTTGCAGATCAAAACGGACATGTTCTGAAACTCGTAGGAGATGCAGACATTGTAGAAACGGCTAAAAATCAGGATATTCCATTGACAGAAGGCAGCTGCCGTCTGGAATCAGTGCTTGGCACAAATGCCATCGGCACACCTCTTTTTTCCGGTAAACCGATCCAGCTTTTTGCTTATGAACATTACTTTGAGCTCAGCTCTAACTGGACCTGCTCCGGCGCTCCGATCCTGCTCAAAAACAAGATTCTCGGTGTCATCTGCATCAGTGGATCCTGGGAACGTGCTCATCCACACACCCTTGGCATGATAATGTCTGCAGCAGAAGCCATTTCCCGTCAGCTTTATCTGACAGAAGCAAACGAACATCTCACAGCCATGCGGAATCAGCTCCAGACCAGCATCGATTCCATCCACAGCGGTATCGTCCTGCTCGATGCAGATTATAATATTTCCTATGTAAATGCGATTACACTGCATGACCTGAAATTTACAAAAGAAGACGTATTAAATCATTCCTACCGGGAGATTTTTCCAAATCTGGAACTTGAAAAATTAAAAGAAAATACATACGATTTTGAGACAACTGTCTGTGGAAAACAGGAAGCCTTTAAATGCTATATCAGCGTTAAATTTGTAGCACCAACAAACTACAGCAATAAAGAAAGTTTTCTGATTTCTTTCCGGAAGACCGAATATATCCAACAACTGGCTAACAAGGTTATGGGCTCAGATGCTCATTATACTTTTCATAATATTATCGGCGAGTGTCCTGCACTGCAGCGTTTAAAAGGTCTTGCCCTAAAAGTCGCACAAGGAAATACCAGTGTTCTGATCACCGGGGAAAGTGGAACCGGAAAAGAATTGTTCGCCCAGTCCATCCACAATAACAGTCCACATTCCAACGGTCCTTTCGTGGCAATCAACTGTGGTGCCATTCCGAAAGATCTGATTGAAAGTGAGTTATTCGGTTACGATTCCGGCGCTTTTACAGGTGCCAAAAAAGAAGGCCGTGCCGGCAAATTTGAGCTGGCAAACGGGGGGACGATCTTTTTGGATGAGATTGGCGATATGCCTTACGAAGTGCAGGTACGACTGCTGCGTGTGCTTCAGGAAAAATCTGTCACACGCATCGGCGGCAAAAAATCCATTCCGTTAAATGTACGCGTCATTGCCGCAACCAATGTGAATCTGGAGGAAGCGATTGAAAATCACATATTCCGAAGTGATCTGTATTATCGGTTGAATGTTTTCAGTCTGCATATTCCTCCGCTTCGTGAACGCGGCGATGATATTTTCCTGCTGACAGATTATTTCCTGCAAAAGTATCAGAATCCTCAAAGTGAACCGATTACGAAAATCTCAGAAGATGTTCGATCAATCTTTGCAGCTTATACCTGGCCAGGCAATATCCGGGAACTAGAAAATGTCATTGAACGCTGCTGTATTCTGACCTCTAACGGAATGCTGACAAAAGAAGCCCTTCCTATTAATATGCAAAAGATACTCACGGCAAAAACGTTATCTCAAAAGGGAACAACTGACGGGCATGCTTCCCAAAGTACCACGAACAATGCTTCTTTCGAGAATTTATCTGAAGAATATACGCGTTCTAAAGAAGATATTATGATGTCAGATGTTCCAAAAAATATGCAAACTACACTTCAAAACGGACATTTAGCTTCCACGATCACAGCTGAGGAATCCGAAAAAATACTGATTATAGAACACCTAAAACAGTGTGGCGGAAATGTAAAAAAAGCATCCGACAGCCTTGGTATAAGCCGCCGCACACTTTATCGTAAACTTGAAAAATATGAAATTGTTCCGGCAGAAATCCGATATCTGACTCACCGATAGGATACGAAAGGTGGAACAAGCATTCATTGTATCACCGAATGATGCAAAAGAGAGCAGAAAAACTTATCCCCCCTGTAGCTGACGCTCGTCTTGCCGGGAAAAGTTTTCTCTGCTCCCTTTATTTACGTTATTTTTTTCGATAAAATCTTTCTTCCCTGTTTACCTTACCGTCTGATATAGATCTGAATCTGCGAAAAGTCTACTTTTTCCGTATCCGTAATTCCCTGAAATGTTGTATCCAGTAAACACTCATCGATCAGATTTCCCTCTGTCTTTATATCGTGTTGTTTCGCCCATTCCAGCAATTCGTCTACTGCTTTCCGTTGATAGGGCATGTCATACCGATTCATACACAGATACTCTCCTGCCGGAAGTGTCTTGACATTTTCACTATACTGCGCTATATCAATCTCTGCATCCTCCGGCAGATAAATAAATCCACCTGCTTCTTTCAACCAGTCCTCATTTTCCAGATTTTTTTCCGGGAAAAATGCTCCCCACCCAAGATCATCTGAAAAATTCAGCTTTCCAAGTTCTTTTCTGATATTCATAAACGTCTGATACAGTTTACTTCGTGTCATGAATGTTGTTCCCCATGGCATCATAAACAGCATTCTTTTGGGGAAATATTTGATCATTGGAATCGATACTGTGTATAACTCCAGTCCTGCCCGCTCTAATGCATAAATCCGGTTGTTGATTTTTTCCACTTTACGGTTCATGCTTTCAATATCTGTCAGCATCTTTTCCCGCGACACCTTCAGTCCCTTCTTGATATTATCCAGACTTTTCTTTTTAATATTTGCCTTGATAACTTCCAGCGGAACATTATTATTCTTCAAAAAAAGAATTTCCCGCAATTCCATGATCTGACTTGTTGAATATTTCCGGTATCCATTCGTGTCAATAAATTCCGGCTTAAACAAATCAATGGAATCATAATAAATCAATGTCTGCCGCGACACCCCAACCGTATCTGCCAATTCTTTCACTCCCAACCACTGCCTGTCTTCCATTTAAGTACCTCCTCTTATGTTGAAAAGTTTATTTGACTTTTACCCCCCCCCAGACCATGGACTGAAAACCGCGCATTGTATTTTCCCATATAATCATTATAACAAATTTTTCTCACATTTGGATTTCTTTTCAAAGTACAAAAACCGAAAATTCCCGGAATTTCTCCGGGAATTTCGTTTTCCGTCATATACGCATATTTTTATGTATCTGCCATCCGATCATACAGTAAAGCGAACATTCGCAATCCGCTTTCGCTACTTGCTCATGAACGCAGTCGCTTTGCGACCTGCGTTCAGATTACAACGTTTCCTGTAATCTTCCTGCAAATTGCATACTGCGCGGTAGACTTTTTTATCCTGCTGCAATTTTGTTACGTCTATAGTCGGAATATATTGACCAATAAGCTGATCGGCCTTTACTTCCCTAGAAGGTTTTAAGAGAATTGAGGTATATAAATAACTTGCATCCAGAATCTTTCCCTCCGCATCAGAAGCTGCAAGAACATACATCCGCAATGCGAAAAATTTACCATTGATTCCACGAAATACACGGGGTGCTTTTGCACCAAGCCGGTGAAGTATGTTATTCATTTTTACTACCTGAAGATATTGAAAGAATCCGGTAATCGCCCAGATTACTCCTACAACAATAATAATGTTTGAAATTGTATAAATAGATATATGTCCCATATCTTTCACCAGCCTTTTTCAAAATTTTATTTCGTGTTTTCCAGATCTTTTCGTTTCTTCGCTTTTCCAACTCCAATCAGGCAGCTTACTGCAAAAAATGCCATAATGCACATTACACCTATCATATATACCTGAGCAACACTATCTGCCATAATATGTTCTCCTTCCTGCTATTTCTTTCTGTGTGTCAATGTGTAAATTAACTGACCGCATGCACACAATACAAGAATTAATACAATTGTAATAATAAAAAGTTTTAAAAACATCCTGTACCTCCTGTCTATTTCTGCTGCTCTCTCATTTTTGCTTCTGCAATCTTGTAATATCCCGGCTCGCCATTTTTACTTACAAGATTACCAATCACAAGAATTACGATTGTCAGAATACATGTTACATATGCATTCGGTAAAGTTACGCCGATTGCACCTGCAACGGCTGCCTGAATACCGGTAAAGGACCATAAAATGTTTGCAATCCAGGAAATTGCCAGTGCTGCGATCGCAACTTTCGAATTTCTTTTCCAGAACAGTCCAAACGCAACCAGGAAGAATACCGGGATTACCCATGAGAATACCCATCCAATTGCATCAAGAATCGTCGGTAATGCAGTTGATGTGATCATTGCACATACCGCCAGAATGACGATGAGGATTCTTGTCATATTTGTTGCCTGTTTCGGAGTTGCCTTCGGATTAATGTAACCCAGATAAATATCATTTACCCAGATTGTGGACGGTGTCAAACTTGTCATTGCAAAGGTTGAAAGAATTGCTGCCAGTAACGCTGCCAGTAAAACGGCACTGATCCAGCCTGGTAACAGATCAACCAGCATTGTCATAGCTGCTTCTTTTGCTCCAGCTGCCGCATATTCCGGTATCGCACGTGCTGCCAGACCAAGAATTACCGCAAACACACCAAATAAACCATTTAATGGAGCTGCCAGCCATACCGAACGACGGATTGTTTTCTCGTCCTTCGCACTCATCATCGTCTGCATCAGCATCTGGGAAATACCCTGACAAAATGTAACTGCAATAATCTGACCTACAGCAAAGGATATAAACAGGTTTGCATTTCCAAACACATTTGTCATAAATGCTTCTTCACCGGTAAATGTATCCATAATAAAATTAAAGTTTCCACCCGGCATCTTAAATGCTACTGCTACTGTTGCAATAATCAGACCAATATACATAACGGTTGCATTTACTACATTTACAGCACCAAGTTCTTTCATTCCAGCAAAAACAACCCAGAGAATACCGATAATTGCACCTACAATAATAGAATTCTGAAGCGGCCATCCCGTCAGTGCGGTAATAACAATACCCATACCCTGACATTCCAGAACAAGTACGCCCCAAACCTGTCCTGCCATCGTACAGGAAATTGCCAATGCTACCCCAGGACCATACATATCTTTTAAAAGTTCTGGTACTGTAGTAATACCGAAATGGCGAACCCACTGTCCGGTTGCAAAACAGGCTACAACAACCATTAATACATGCGCCAGACTGAACCAGATTGCTATTGCACCCATTCCGTAAGACATTTCAAATACACCTGTAATATGTGCCGAACCTAATACCGTCAACGCAATCGTTGGTGCCAGTGTAATAACTCCCATGTTACGACCTGCCAGAAGGAAATCTTTATCATCCCCACTTGCTGCAGCAGTATGGGCTTTTTTCTTTTCTACCGCCTTTAAAACCATCGAGACGATTGCTACTACTGCTATTTCATATATAATAACAGCAAGAATCAATCCAACTTTCATCTTCTACCTTCCTCTCCTTAATAAAGAAAACGGCAGACAAGTCATAATTTATAGATTTGTCTGCCGCCTTCTTTAATACCTATGTTTGTTTGTAAAAACTGTTACCTAACGGCAAGGGCTTAATGATAAAGCAAAACGTACGCACTGTTTACTTACATTTTCAATCTCCCATTTTGTTCCCATTGGAATAACAACAGCATCTTCCTGTCTGTTCATTTCCAGTTTTTCACCATCAACAGTTGCAACACACTGACCATTGTACATATATGCGATCACGTCAGATTTTGGAGTATCCAATGTCAGTTTTGCACCCGGATATACATCAACAATATGGAATTCCTGTGTCGGAGAACCTGTTATCTCTTCATCTGCCAATGTAAAGAAAGTTACACCTTCTTTTTCTGTTACTTTTGCATCATTTACGTTCTTGATATACGGCTCAGACTGTTTAAATCCTCTTGGACAGAGTGTAACAAGGAATTTCAGATTTGCAGTTCCATCCGGATACATCTCATGGTCATAATTACCTGGTGTCCACATGATATCGCCTGCTTTGTAAGCATAACGTTTTCCGTTCATCATGGAATATCCTTCACCTTCCAGAATATAGAAAATGTGATCTGCCGGACCGTGGTTTGCGATTAATGCAGCTCCGCCATATGTAATCTCACAGGTTGAAAAATACTGATATGTCCACTCTGTTCCTGCCGGATCATAGCCCATCTTTGCTGCATTTGCAAAAGGTCTGGAATGTGCGCCTACGTGCTGAACCGGTGCCATATCTCTCATATCATAAAAATTCTGTACATATGCTTTAAAACTCATAATAATATCCTCCATATCCTATTAATCTTATTTATCCTATATATCCTGCTTAGTTTACTTATTACTTTTTATCTCTTATATCCACATGCATCTTCCAGAACCTGTGTCAGAATAGAGAAATCTTTCTCTGCTCTGCCTGTTGCAGAAGCTGCCTGAAGCTGCTGTCTTGTGATTGCTGTAGCAGGCATGGATACGCCATACTGTTTTGCTGCATCAAATGCAAGATCCAGATCTTTCATCATCAGTTTTACAGTAAATGCCGGTGCATACTCGCCTTCTGCGATTAATTTTGCTTTGTATCCGCAAAGTGGTGAACCTGCTGCAGAACCTGCAATAACTTCACAGACCTGAGCAACATCCAGTCCAGCTTTTTCAGATAATACAACTGCTTCTGCTTCAATCTGCATGGTAGATGCGATCATTGTATTGATTGCAAGTTTCAATACAACAGCCTGTTCTGCATCACCAAGATAGAACTGGTTTTTTCCAAGAATTTCAAAATAAGGAAGAACAATATCATAAGTATCCTTATCGCCGGAAGCAAGAATACCAAGTGTTCCGTTCTGTGCCAGCATAGTACTTCCTGTAACCGGTCCACGGATCAGTTTGCATCCTGCGCTTTCTACTGCAGCATTCAACTCCTCGGACTCAGCCGGAGCAACAGTACTCATGTTGATCACGATTTTTCCTGCTGTCAAGCCTGCAACTACACCATCTTCGCCCTGTGTTACGGCTTTTAATGTAGGTCCGTCAGAAACACAAATGAAAATAATATCGCAATTTTCGCCGATTTCCTTTGGTGTTGCTGCAAGTTTTGCACCTTTTGCTACCAGTTCGTCCGCCTTGGATGCAGTACGATTCCATACTGTAAGATCCTTTCCTGCATCAAGCAGACGATTGCTCATTGGTTTACCCATGTTTCCAAGTCCAATGTAACCTAATTTTGCCATTTTTTTATCCTCCTTTTTATATGAAGGAACTGTTACACCCTTTTATGATTTCCCCCTGATATAGCAGTCCCTGCAAATCATTGAAACATTTTGTCTTACGGGAACATACAGCCTGCAAAACCACAGGATACAATCTCGTCAGATGGGAAGTGTGTGATTACTTCGTGTCCGGTTTCTGTAACAACAATTTCTTCCTCAATTCTCGCGGAACCGGTACCGTCTTCTGACGGACACCAGGTCTCAATTGCAAATGTCATGCCCGGTTTAAACTCTAACGGATTATCCAGTGAGAACAGGCGGGAAATTGCCGGATTCTCCCACAGACCAAGTCCGATACCATGTGCAAACTGAAGCAGGAATGCCTCTTTTTCATCATTAAATCCAAGTTCCTGTGCGGACGGCCATACTTTTGCAACATCTGCTGTCGTAGCTCCCGGTTTGATCTGGTCAATACCGTCACGAATCCATTTCAGTGCTTTTGCATACGCTTCTTCCTGTGCTTTTGTCGGTCTTCCACAGGAGAATGTACGGTAATAACAGGTATGATATCCGTTATATACATTTCCTACATCAAAATAAACCAACTCACCTGGTCGAATCATACGATTGGATGTTGTATGGCTATGTGGATTTCCACGCTGACCGGAAATACAGTTTACAAACTCTACAGACTCAGCACCCCATTTAAACAACTGATGCTGGATCAGTGCTGCCATCTCATTCTCAGTTGCACCCGGACGAAGATTTTTTGCAACATCCCAGTATGCAGCATCAACCATTGCTGCTGAGCATTTCAATAACTGAATCTCGTCATCTGTCTTGATCATTCTTGCATTGACCATAACAGCCTGGCCATCACCAATCTTGACGCCTGCTCTTTCCAGCTCCTGATATAATGGAATATCCACAATATCAATTCCAAGTGGCTGATCAAAAACATCATGTTTTTTCAGGTAGCTGATAATTTCTTCTACTTCTTGCTGTACCATGCCGACAGAAGCCGGAATGGAACCTCTCATAGAACCAACTGCAGGCATGATGTTTTCCGGACGAATCCATGAAACACGCTGTCTCTTGGACGGGCAGGCCGGATCAAACAGAATCGGCTGATCATATCCGTCAATCAACAAACAGTGACGATTCATTTTATTTCTGTTCCACTCGCCTACATGTGTACCTGTAATGTAGCGGATATTGTCAAAATCGTAGCAGAGCAATGCTCCAAATTCTGACTCATGTAAAAATTTCTTTGCTCTTTCGAGTCTCTCTGAGTGAAGTCGCTCAAAGTTAATATTATCCTCGAAATCAACCCCGTTAAATCCTGATCTTGGCATAACTTTTTCTCCTCCTAATTTGATTTTCGGTTATGTGTTCTTTATGGCTTTATCCTATCCCTTCATCTTGCTATAAGGTCAACCACAAAGTCCTTGCAAAAATTACCATATTTTTGCACAGTTGTTTTTGACTTTCTCGTCATTTTCTGCACATATTGCACAATTCTATGCTTATTAAACTATAACATCATATAACTGCAAACCTTATAGTCGGCTATAAAGTTGTGATAACTAACTGAAAATCCAGAAAAAAAAGAGAACATCCAACAGCCTACATACGCCGCCAGGTGCTCTCTTTTCCATGTTCAGATTAATTCTTTGCTCTATTTTTTTCTTTATAAGTATAATCCTAATTTCTCTGCGTTTTTATAATACAGTTTCTCTTTTTCTTCTTCTGTCATCGGACAGGTATCAAGATACGCCACACATTCTTCCATATGCTCAAATGGATAATCTGTTCCCAACATAATACTATCAATGCCAATTGCAGCCCGTGTACATTCAAACGCCGGTATAGATGTATTTCCGGAAGTCGTCACAAAAATATTCTTTCCCCAATAAGCGCCCATCTGTTCCTTATTTTTTTGTTTTGGATTCGGCAACCAGCTAAAACGATTCTCCATTCGTTCCATCAAGAATGGAAGTGCTTCTCCAAAATGTCCCAATACGATTTTCAGATCAGGAATCTCATCAAAAATTCCAGACAGAATCATGCGTACAATACTTCCCATTGTATCAATCGTAAATCCAAGCCCCGGTGCCGCCATCGCATAACCATATTCGTTAAACTTTGGCTGATGTGATACAGTCGGATGTAAATATGCAAAAATTCCAAGATCTGCAACTTTTTTCCAGACTGGCCAGAATTTTTTCTGATCCGGATCAATACCTGCACCATAATTGGAATGAGTCTGCCACATCACAAATCCATAGTCTTTCACACAATGTTCCAGTTCTTCTACTGCTGCATCTACATCCAGTATCGGTAAAATAGCTGATCCCAGAAACCGTCCCGGAAATTCCTGCATCACTTTATATAAAGCATCATTTGCCTTTTTGCAGGCAATGCGACTTTCTTCCGGTGGCAATGCCTCAATACCCGGAGCCAGAGAAATGACAGCTTTTTCAATTCCTAGTTCATCCATTATTTTTAATCTGATATTCGCAAAATCCAGTAAATTTTCATAGAATTTATCCTGACACATCGCGATTCCTTCCAGCCAGTGAATCGTATTTGTTTCCTTATCCCAGTATGGATAATCTCCTTTTGCTCGCGACTGTAATGCCTCCACGGAACTAATGTCATAAAAATGGTTTTCCAGATCAATCTTCTTTATCATCTTATCCTTCTCCTTTTTCCTACTACTCGTTTTTATTTCCTACATTGCAGATAAATCCTGCAATCAGATAGATGGCAGGTACGATCATAACCAGTGCCATATACTGAACTTCTGCTATTTCATAGATAAATGTCATCTTTCACACTCCTTCTACTGTTCATCATAATCTTTGATAAACCCTCCGGCAATTGTTGCTGCAACTGCCAAAATGACACATACTCCAATTCCTTTTAACATAAACGCTGCAAACCAACTCATATTTACGCCTCCAATCCCATAATTTGCATGCATACTTATCTGATTCCATGTTCTTCCTTCCAAAGTATCATGTAACCTCGTTCTCCTTTTGTTACTGCATAGGAAATCACCCCTACTACAATACAAACAATCAAAACAATATAAATCAATGGCAGTGTAATGCCAAGTATAGATGGCAACGGTGTAAATGTATAAAGTAAAATTACAATCCACGAAACACCCATCGTCGCTGCTGCACCAACCCGGCTCTGTTTCCAGAACAAACCAAACACCAATGTAAAAAATAACGGGGTAATCCATGCAAAGGACCAGTTTGCACTGTTAATGATATTCGGAAGTTTGGAAGCAATTGCCATTGCAACAACACCAGTAATAACAATCATAATGCGTACGACCATCGTTTTCTGTTTTTCTGATGCGTCCCGGTGCTTCAGAATATAAATATTATTTAAAAATATGGAGCCAAGTGCCATGGTAGTGATTGCAAAAGTAGAAAGAATTGCTCCTAAAAATGCTGCCAGCAACAGACATACTACCCACCCTGGCATCATCTGTATGATAACCTGTGTACCAATTGCCTGTCCTGTTGCTTTCACACCTTCCGGAAGTGACAGATTTCCTGTTTCTACCATATATTTTCCTGCCAATCCCATTGTCATGGTAATTAGTCCGAAAATACCATTTACCGGTGCTGATACAAGAACAGCTCTCTTAATATCCTTTTCACTTCTTGCAGCAATTGCAGACTGCACACCCATCTGTGAAACGGATTGTGCACAAAGCAATGCCAGAATATTATTTAAAGCAAATGAGAAAAATACCCCAGGTGCGCCAAAGAAATTTAACATATGCTCCTGACCGCTGTTCATAAAATAAGCTTCAAAATCGCTCCAGCCATTTCCCGGAAGTACATGTCCTAAAATAATTGCTGCTGCGATCAGACCAACATACATCACGATTACATTCACAACATTGACCATACCAACTTCTTTCATTCCTGCTATGATCACATAAAAAATTCCAATAATTCCACCGATGATTGCCCCCATTGCAACAGATACTTTGCCGGCAGATAATGCATTAAACACAGTTCCAAGTCCTTGCGTTTCTATCGTAAGAATAACAAATGTCTGAAGTGCTATTACCGCACACACAAATAACCGGATTTTCTGACCATACATTTTTCCAAATAATTCCGGCATGGTTGCAACTTTCAGTCTTCGTACCCAGCGCCCGGTTCCAAGTGATATCATGATCAGTGGAAATATCGTTGCTATGGAAAACCATGCTATAACTGCCCCAAGATTAATAGCCTGCTGCATGATACCAAAAATTTTTACAGTGCCTAATAATGACAATGCCAGTGATGCCCCTACCACAGGCCATGTCATGCTCTGTCCCCCTGTTGAGAAATCATCTCCAACCGTAGCCTGTCCATCCTTATTCTTTCGCTCTTTCATCTTAAGGTATAACGCACAGCCTCCGATAGATACGATCTCATACAAAATCACTACCACTATGATCACTGAAGTGTTCATACCCTATTTTCCTCCTTTCCAAGTCCCATACAGTCATTACATTTCTTTCCTCCTCTCTACTACAATATATTTATGGTTAATATCCCTTACAGCCAGTAAGGAATTATCCATCTTGTTGCTTAAGCTGTT